>JAKJFE010000021.1 GCA_022705045.1 Pseudomonadota bacterium
GCCGGCATCGAGTGCACGCTGGTGCGTGTGCAGGCCGGGATAGTTCGGCAGCAACGACGGGTGGATGTTGATCATGCGCGCGACCCGCGGCGCGACGACCTCGGGCGACAGGATGCGCATGAACCCGGCGCAGACGATCAGGTCGGCGCCGCTGGCGTCGACGTGCTCGAACAGCGCACGGTCGAAGTCGAGACGGGAAGGGAACGTTTTCGGATCGACGTGGATCGCGGCGATGCCGGCCGCGCGGGCGAGTGCCAGCGCGCCTGAAGCGGCCTTGTCGCTGAACACGCCGACGATGCACGCAGCCAGTTCTCCGCGGCCGATGGCATCGACCAGGGCGCGCAGGTTGCTGCCGCGCCCGGAGGCGAGGACCGCGACGCGCAGCATCAGCCGATGCGCACGCGCTCGTCGCCGTCGCGCGCGACGACCTGACCGATCTCGCGCGTGGCCAGGCCATGGCCGGCGAGCAGGCGCTTTGCGGTCGCGACGTCGTTGGCGTCAAGCAGCAGGGTGAAGCCGATGCCGCAGTTGAAGGTGCGCCACATTTCCGCAGGCGCGACGTTGCCGCTGCGCTTCAGCCAGTCGAACACCGGCGGCAGCACGATGGCGCTGGCGTCGATGTCGAGGCCGAGCCCGTCGGGCACGACGCGGATGATGTTCTCGGTGATGCCGCCGCCGGTGATGTGGGCCATCGCGTGCACGTCGAGTTGCGGCAGCAGGTCCAGCATCGGCTTCACGTAGAGCGTGGTCGGTGCCATCAGCGCATCGGCCAGCGACACTGCGCCGAGATTGTCGGCGAGGTTGGCATTGACGTGGCTGACGATGCGGCGGATCAGCGAATAACCGTTCGAATGCGGGCCGCTGGAGGCGACGCCGAGGATCACGTCGCCGGCACGCACCTTCTTGCCGTCGAGCAGTTGCGGCTGTTCGACCGCGCCGACGGTGAAACCGGCCAGGTCGTATTCGCCGGGGCCGTACATGTCCGGCATCTCGGCGGTTTCGCCGCCGATCAGGGCGCAACCGGCGAGTTCGCAGCCCTTGGCGATACCACCGACAACGGCGACGGTGGTCGCGACATCGAGCTTGCCGGTGGCGAAATAATCGAGGAAGAACAGTGGCTCGGCGCCTTGCACGAGCACGTCGTTGACACACATCGCGACCAGGTCGATGCCGATGCTGTCGTGACGGTTCAGCTGCTGCGCCAGCTTGAGCTTGGTGCCGACGCCGTCGGTGCCGGACACCAGCACCGGTTCACGGTACTTGCCGCTGAGGTTGAACAACGCGCCGAAGCCGCCGAGTCCGCCCATCACTTCCTTGCGGAAGGTGCGTGCGACCAGGGGTTTGATGCGCTCGACGACTTCGTTGCCGGCGTCGATGTCGACCCCGGCATCGCGGTAAGTCAGTCCGTTGGAGGCTGCGCTCATGCGGCATTCCGCTCGAAAAAAAGGCGGGCGATGATACCAGCGGGGTTCGGGCGCTTTTTCGGGCCGAGCGATCGGCCGGGCTCGGGCTCAGCCCTTGCCGAAGGGCCACTTCAACTTGTTCAGCAGACCTTTCTGCTTCTCTTCGATGGTCGGCTGTGTCGCCAGACGCTGGCGCGGCGTCCACTCGATGCGGCCGACGGCGTCGTAGGCATTGACCAGGTCGAAGACCGTTTCCATGCGGGTCTTGGCCATGGCCGAGATTTCATTCAGACGCAGCGGATGGTCCATTACCGCCGCGACCGCACCGTGCGAACGGTAGCCGGGCTCGATGAACACCTGTTCGTTGAGGCGATAGGTGCCGCCCGGATCGAGATGCGCCGCCAAGCGCCCGTTCGACTGCAGCAGCGCATGCAGCCAGCGCAGGTGCCAGTAAGGCCGCGACGGGGCCGACGCGCGTGCCTGGTTGAGCTCCGACGTGGTCAGTTTTTTCCATGCCGAACGCTGCAACTTGCCACGGCAATAAGACTCCAGCGCCGACAGGCTCGCATCCGCGTGGAAGGCTTCGTTCTTTGGATCGAGCGTGAGTGCGGGTGCACCATCGGCCTGGATCTGCGAAGGGCCACCCAGCACGTCGGCCTCGAAGAAGAACGGCAGATCGCCTTCCTCGCGTTCCGCAGCCGAGCCGACCAGCGGCGCATTCGTCATCAAGGCGCCGTCGCGGGCGCCGGAGATGCCGGCCTGAAGCGCACCGGTGCGCTCGATCGCCCGGGTTTCCGCGCGCCGATTGCTGGTGCCGGCCGAGGCCACGCCGATGCCATCGACCGTTGCCTCGGACAGCTTGAACTGACGGAAATCCGGCTGTTCCTGCTGTTCCTTTTCGCGCTTGATCACGACCTCGAGGCCGTCGGCGGCGGCGACACCGAGCAGCGCAGCCTTCGCCTGCTGCGTTCGTTCGATGAACGAATCGCTGAGTGCGCCCTGCCAGGACGGGGCCGTTGAAGTCGCTGGCGCCTGTTGCTCGTAGAAATTCTCGTCGACATGACTGATGCCGGCGCTGGCCTGGCGCGGCATGGCCGCGGCGGCGACGACCTTGGCCAATTGATCGGCATCGAGCGGGTGGCGCAACACGAGTGCGTCCTGGGCCGGCTGATCGGCCTCGATCAGGACCGCGTAATGCACGCCGGACGATTCCGCCTTGATGCGGGCGGCTTCGCCAATCAGCACGTTCGGATCGACGATGACGAGATCGGCACCTTCCTCATTGCCCCAGGTCCACTTCGTGTCCGACTTGGCCGAGATCTTGCGCAGCAACAGGCGCAGGAAGGCCGTTGTCTCTTCGGAGACGCCGACGACGGCGATGGTCTTGGATGCGGACATGGGCGGATGGTGCGTCGTGGGCGCCCGCAACGCAAGCACCGCGGCGTTATGCTGGCGCCGCCTCGCGAGCCCCGACCTGTGCACGAGTCCGAACCGTCCGTTCCGCATCCTGACGACGACACCGCCCCGGGCTTGCGCGCGCGCCGAGCAGCCGAGGCCGTCGAATCGGGTCGGCGCCTCGGCGAATACCGCCTGGATGGCGTGCTTGGCGAAGGCGGCATGGGTCTGGTCTATGCCGCGACCGATCTGCGCGACGGCCGCGAGCTGGCGATCAAGCGCGTGCGTCCGCACCTCGCCACACCCATGCTGATGCGCCGGCTGGCCCGCGAATTCGAACTGATGCAGCGGGTCGACCATGCCGGCATCGTGCGTCCGCTGGCGCTGGAAACCGATCCCGATGGTGCGCCCTACCTGGTGCTGGAGCGGGTCCGCGGAGAATCGTTCGCACTGGCCGAACTGGATCGTCCGCCGCGCGAGCGCATCGGCTGGATCGCGCAGGCAGCGCGCCTGGCCGGGGTCGCGCACGGCTGCGGTGTCGTGCATCGCGACATCAAGCCGTCGAATCTGATGATCGGCACCGACGGTCAGGTCCACCTGCTCGACTTCGGCATCGCCAAACCGATGGCGGACGAGGCGATGACGGCGCTGACCCAGACCGGCGAACGCATGCTGACGCCGCGCTACGCCGCGCCCGAACAATTCCGTGGCGAGTCGGTCGGTGCGGCCGCCGACGTCTACGCACTCGGCACCATGCTGCTCGACAGCGTGTTCGGCCCCGATGCGACGGCGCCGGCCGCGACCACGCTCGATCCGCGCGAAGCGACATGGATGAAGGCCATCATCGGCTGCGCGCGTGATCCCGATCCGGCCCGCCGATACGTCGATGGCACCACGCTGGCGGATGATCTGGATCGCTGGCTGGCGGGCCGCAGGCCGCGGGCGTCCGCGTGGTGGCGTCGCATGCGCTGGCCGCGGCTCGCTGCAGTCGCGTCATTCGTCGTTCTTGCCGCAGCAGTGTCGGGTTGGCAATGGCGGACGCAGCAGCGCGCCATGCCGATCGACGCCGGTCTCGGGATTGTCGCCGCCGACCTCGACGGCTTGCCGGGTGATGCGGCCAATTCGGTGCGTCTGGCCCTGGCCGCCGATGCCGAGGGCGACCGTCCGCGCGCGCAGGCCTTGATGCAGGCGGCCGATGCGGCGCAGTTGCATCGGGTGCCGGTGCTCTACCTCGCGACCTGGGAGCGTGGCGAGGGCGGCAACACCCAGTTGACCCGGCTCGATGCCTTGTTGCGCGAGCAGCGCGACGCCTATTTCGGTCTGCTTCGCGACTGGCTGAAAAGCGAGGGCGAGGCGCCGCTGCAGACCCAACGCATCCTGCGTGCCGCACTCGATCTGCGGCCAAGCGCTTGGAAGTTGCGGCTGGCGTTGGCGCATCAATCCCTGTTGCGCGGCGACGACGCCGGCGCGCGCCGCGAACTGGCCGTGATCGATGCCAGCCAGCTCGATCTCAAGCGCGCCACGATTGTGCTCGGCGATCGCGCCATGTTGGGTGACACCGCCGACGTCGAGCGCCTGTTGCCGGCGCTGCGCGCGCGCGGTGCACTCGCCGCCGATGTGGTCGCTGCGGCGGTCGGCCTCGCCAGTAGTCGTTGTGATGTCGTGGCGCCCGGCATCGACGCCCACGTCGTGGCCGCCACCGATGCGCACCGCCCCGATCTGGCCGACAAGCTGCGCCGCATCGGCCTGTTGTGTCTTGGCGAATTGCAGCGCTGGCCGGAACTGCTCGATGCGGCACGACGCACGCAACGCGATGCGGTGGCCAGCGGATCGATTCGCAGCGTGCCGGAACTCGCCATTCTCGCGGCCATCGCGGCCGTGCGCAGCGGCGACCCCGACGAAGCGCAACGCCTGCTCGACGACGCCGACAGCGAGACCTTGTACGTCGGCCTGCGCCTTGATCTGGCGCTGACCCGGCGCATGCTCGGCCTGCCGGACACGGTGTTGCCGACCTTGCAGTCCGACCCGGAACCGGACACGAATGATCCGGCGTTGCCGCATCTGGTGCGTGCGTTCGTGGCTTACGGCGATGGCGATATCGCAGCCGCGAAAGAAGCGTTGGCCGACGCCCGTCGCGATGGCATCCGCGAATCGCTGTTCGCGATGCATTCGGCCTGGCTGGGACGACAGTTGGGCGAAACCGATGCATCGGCGAAGCGCATGCCGATGTTGTGGTACCCGCCGACCTCGCGTTGGGCGACGCGGTGGTGAGATCGCGGGACAGAGCCCGCTCCCACAAGAGCCAAGACCAGAGTATTCAGAGTTTTTTTGGGAGCGGGCTCCGCCCCGCGATGCTCTACTTCACCCTCATGCCCGGCTTGGCACCGCCGTCGGGGCTGAGCAGGAACGGTCCGCCGCGCTCATCCGATGCGGCCAGCACCATGCCCTCGCTCATGCCGAACTTCATTTTGCGCGGCGCCAGGTTGGCGACCATCACGGTGAGCCGACCCACCAGTGTGGCCGGGTCATAGGCCGACTTGATGCCGGCGAAGACCTGGCGCTGTTCGCTGCCAATGTCGAGTTTCAGGCGCAGCAGCTTGTCCGCTTCCGGCACCGCTTCGGCCTCGACGATGCGCGCGATGCGCAGGTCGACCTTGGTGAAGTCGTCGATCGAGATCGTGCCGGCGGCAGCAGCCGGCGCTTCGGCCTTCTTCTCCGCAGCCTTGGCGGGTGCCGCCGCCTTCGGCGCTTCCGCCAACGTGTCCTTGCTCGCCTCGACCATGGCCTCGATCGCTTTCGCATCGACGCGGGTCATCAGCGGCTGGAACGGGTTGATCTCAGTGGGCGCTGAGGCTACTTCTGCAAACTTCGGCGTTCCGTGTCGTTTGAACAGCGCTGTGATTGCTTCAAACGTTTTGGGCAGGATCGGTGCCAAATAAACTGCGAGCGTATAGAAAGCTCGCAAGGTGTCGGACGCGACTCCGTGGAGTAGATGCTTTGCCGTCGGGTCTTTGGCCAAAGCCCAAGGCTTCTTTTCGTCCCAGCGACGATTAACGCTGTCAGCGATTTGCATGACGGAGCGTGTGATCTCCGAGAAGTGCCGCGCTCGGTAGAGTTTTTCGATTTCGTTGAGCAGCGCCAACGCTTCTCCGTAGGCGGTAGGCTGTCCATTCGCGATGGTCATTGAAGTGTCATCGCTTGTGTCGAGTTTCCCGTCGAACGACTCGGTGATGAACTTCGCTGCACGACTCGCGATATTCACGAACTTGCCGACCAGGTCCGAGTTCACGCGAGCGGCGAAGTCGTCGAGGTTGAGGTCGAGGTCTTCGACGCCGGCGCCGGTCTTGCCCGCGAAGTAGTAGCGCAGGTATTCCGGATTCAAGTGATCGAGATAGGTGCGCGCCTGGATGAAGGTGCCGCGCGACTTCGACATCTTCGCGCCATTCACCGTCAGGTAGCCGTTGACGTGCAGCCGCGTCGGCGTGCGCTGGCCCGAGCCGTGCAGCATCGCCGGCCAGAACAGGCCGTGGAAGTTGATGATGTCCTTGCCGATGAAGTGGTGCAGCTCAGTCTGGGTCTCCGGCGCGAGGAATCCCTCGTAGCTCATGCCGGGATTCTTCGCGCAAAACGCCTTGAAGCTGGCGAGATAACCGATCGGCGCATCCAGCCAGACGTAGAAGAACTTTCCCGGCGCATCCGGAATCGGGAAGCCGAAGTAGGGCGCGTCGCGCGAGATGTCCCAGGGCCGCAGGCCGCTGTCCAGCCATTCGCCGAGCTTGGCCTTGACCGCGGCGTGCGCGACGTCAC
The DNA here is from genome assembly GCA_022705045.1 of Pseudomonadota bacterium. GTDB lineage: Bacteria > Pseudomonadota > Gammaproteobacteria > Xanthomonadales > Ahniellaceae > JADKHK01. Next base: position 6,606 of record JAKJFE010000021.1, read on the forward strand.
CCTTGAACCAGTCGCGCAGCATGCCTTCGAACTTCTGCAGGTCGAAGAAGTAGTGCTCGGACTCGCGCAGCACCGGCGTCGCGCCGGACATCACCGAACGCGGGTGCTTCAGGTCGGTCGCGGCATAGGTGGCTGCGCAGTTCTCGCAGTTGTCGCCGTACTGGTCGGGCGTGCCGCATTTCGGGCATTCGCCCTTGACGTAGCGATCCGGCAGGAACATCTCCTTCACCGGGTCGTAGAGCTGCTCGATCGTGCGCTGGCTGATGTAGCCGCCCTCGCGCAGCTTCAGGTACATCGCCGTCGCGATATCGCGGTTTTCTTCGCTGTGCGTCGAGTGGTAGTGGTCGAACGCGACCTCGAAGGCCATGAAGTCGCGCTCGTGGCCTTCCTGGATCGACTTGATGAACACCTCCGGCGCCAGTCCGGCTTTTTCGGCGGCGAGCATGATCGGCGTGCCGTGGGCGTCGTCGGCGCAGACGAAATACGCCTTGTCGCCCAGCATGCGCCGCGCCCGCACCCAGATGTCGGCCTGGATGTAACCGACCAGATGGCCGATATGCAGCGGCCCGTTCGCATAGGGCAGGGCGGTGGTGACGAGCAGCGTGGAATGCGACGACATGGTGTTCTCGGTTGGTTCTTCTCCCCGCGACGCGGGGCGAAGATGTCCCGAAGGGACAGATGAGGGGCAATGCGGCCCACAATGATGCCACGCCGACCCCCAGCCACTAAACTGCACAGTCCCGCATTCAGGCCGTCCTCATGTCCAACGCCAAAGCCGTCGCCGAATCCTTGCTCGCCACGATCCAAGATCCGCACAGCGGCCAGAGCCTGGTCGAGTCCGGCATCGTCAAGGCGGTCGGCGCCGATGGCGACCGCGTCGTCGTCGATCTGGTCGTGCCGTATCCGGCCGCAAGTTGGCTCGTCGAGTTGCAGGCGCAGGTGAAGCGCACGCTGGAAGCGGACGCGGTGATCGCGCTGGCGACGGTGTCGGTGGCCAGCCGCGTGTTCTCGCACAAGGTGCAGAATGACCTGACGCCGCTGCCGGGCATCAAGAACATCATCGCGGTGGCGTCTGGCAAGGGCGGCGTCGGCAAGTCGACGACGGCTGCGAACCTGGCGCTGGCCTTGCAGGCGGAAGGCGCCAAGGTTGGCATCCTCGACGCCGACATCTACGGGCCGAGCCAGCCGCGCATGATGGGGGTGTCCGGCAAGCCGGATTCGCTCGACGGCAAGACCATCGAGCCGAAGGATGGCCACGGCGTGCAGGTGATGTCGATCGGCCTGCTGATCGACGAGGACACGCCGATGATCTGGCGCGGCCCGATGGTCACGCAGGCGCTGACGCAGCTGCTGTCCGACACCAACTGGCGCGACCTCGACTACCTCGTCATCGACCTGCCGCCCGGCACCGGCGATATCCACCTGTCGCTGTGCCAGAAGGTACCGGTCTCGGGTGCCGTCATCGTCACCACGCCGCAGGATATCGCGTTGCTGGATGCCAAGAAGGCGCTGAAGATGTTCGAGAAGGTCAACGTGCCGGTGCTCGGCATCGTCGAGAACATGGCCATCCACGTCTGCTCGAACTGCGGCCATGCCGAACACATCTTCGGCGAAGGCGGCGGCGCGCGCATGGCCGCGCAGTACGGGGTGCCCGTGCTCGGCAGCCTGCCGCTCGACATCCATATTCGCGAACAGGCCGACGGCGGCACCCCCACCGTCGTCGCCATGCCCGACTCCGACGCCGCCAACCGCTACCGCGCCATCGCCCGCACCACCGCCGCACGCCTCTCGCAACAGGCCCGCAACAAGAAGATCAGCTTCCCGAACATCGTGATCCAGAACACCTGATCGTCGCGATCAGCGCGCCGTCGAGTCGTGCTGGCGCTTGCGGAAATACGGTCGCTCGGCGATGCGGTAGGAGACGTCGGCGGCGAGCAGGGACAGGATCAGCGCGATCGGGACGAAGATCAGGACGGCGAGGGCGGGGTCGAGGGGCTTGAGGATCGGGGACAGGGCGGCGCCGAGCAGGTAGACGACGATGCTGTGCAGCAGGAACAGCGAGTAGGAGCGGTCGCCGATCCATTGCAGGGCGCGGCCCGGTGAGGTCGGACGGGCATGGCCGTAGGCGAGTGCGAGCAGCAGCAGGCCGCCGCTGCCGGGCAGGGCGAAGGCGTAGTAGGCGAATTCGCGGTTGCGCACCAGCATGAACTTGACGGCGAGTGCGAAGCCGAGCCAGGCCAGCGCCGACAGGATCAGCAGCAACGCGCCGCGCATGCGCGCGAGTGGCGCTCGCCCCAATGCGATCCCGACCAGGAATAGCCAGGCGTAACCGTGCAGATGGGCCAGCGGCGTGCCGATCCACAGGATCAGGCCGAGCAGGGCGGAGGCGACCGCGAGATGCACGAACGCATCCCGTCGCGAGGCTGCGAACGCAACCGCCAGCAAGGGCACCGACAGGTAGAACGCGACTTCGTAACTCATCGACCAGGTCACCGGATTGATGCCGGGTACGCCGAGTTCGAGGAAGCCATGCAGGAAGGCGAGATTCTTTGCCCAGTCGCCCAGACCGAACACGGTGCCATCGACCTGCCAGCGCGCGAGCGCCGCCACCAGCAGCGCCAGTACATAGGCGGGCAGCACGCGCAGCGCGCGGCGCGCGAGGAAATCCCCCGGCCGGGTGCGCGCGAAGTCGAACTGGCGCGCCATCAGGAAACCGCTGAGTACGAAGAACAGGTCGACGCCGAACCAGGAACGATGCAGCCACAGCGCCAGCGACTCGATGGTCCAGCCGGGATAGGCCCCGGCTTCGGTGTCGGTCCAACCGTAGAAGTGCACGAGGGCGTACCCGAAGGCATGCACATTGAAGACAAACAGCGACGCGAATGCACGCAGGCCATCCAGCGCAGGCAGGTGCGCGGACGTGTTGGCAGGCGATGCGACGGGTTGGGTCACGGGGGTGAGGCGACGGGAAAGACCCGGCATTGTCGCAGCGAACTGCGGCGTGCTGCGATGCGAGATCGAATTTTCCCGCGACGCCGCTTGAAAGGGAATGGCGCGACGCCATTGAGGGTCGTGCAGGCTTCGTGAAAGACTGTCTTTCGGCGGTCGGACCCAGAAAAGGAAACGATGGACTTCCTGTTTGCTGCACCGAACATCGTGTTCACGGTGTCGTTGGGGGTGTTGGCGCTGTTGCTGGTCCTGGAATTTGCCGGCAGCGGCTTGTCGGATGTGGTCGAGGGTCTGTTCCCGGACCTCAACGGCGACGCGCCGGACGCGGACGATGCGTCCCTGCCGAGCCAGTTCCTGTCGTGGCTGCGCTCCGGGCGTGTGCCGATGCTGATGTTGTTCGCGGTCTTCCTCGGCGTGTTCGGGGCTGGTGGCTTGTTGCTGCAGAACGCCGTCACGACGCTGTTCGGGGCGCCGCTGAACGCCGCCCTGGCCGCGGTCACGATGCTGCCCTTGTCCGTGCCGTTCGTGAAGATGGCTGCGGCGCTGCTGGCGCGCATGATGCCGCGTGACGAAACCGCGGTCATCTCGCGCGAGGACCTGATCGGCCGCATCGCCATCATCGTCACCGGCCATGCGCGCAAGGGCTTTCCGGCACAGGCCAAGCTGCGCGACGAGTTCCGCACCACCCATTACGTGATGGTCGAGCCCGACGAAGAGGGCATCGAGCTGCGCCAGGGCGAGGAAATCGCGCTGATGGCGCGGCGTGGCGTCGTGTACGTCGCCAAGCGCGTCGCGCCGCCGCAGATCACTCATCAGCCCTGATTCGAATGGCTCCATCGTCCGGCGCGCCGCCGGACGACACGCGGCATCGGCGTGCAGCGGTTCCGGCGCATCTGAATCACTCCTTGGGGAAAACACATGGTCGAGCAATTGATGGGTCCGGCGATCACCTTCGGTCTGGCGCTGGTCGCGTTCATGGTGCTGCTGTACATCCTGAAGGTGCTGGCGCGGATGTACACGCGCGCATCGAAGGAACTGAGCTTCGTGCGCACCGGCCTCGGCGGGCAGAAGGTCATCCTCAACGGCGGCGCGCTGGTGTTGCCGGTGATCCATGAAGTCATCCCGGTCAACATGAACACGCTCAAGCTCGACGTGCATCGTGCCGCCGAGCAGGCGCTGATCACGCGCGACCGCATGCGCGTGGACGTCACCGCCGAGTTCTACGTGCGCGTACAGCCGATCGAGGAATCGATCGCGAACGCGGCGCAGACCCTGGGCCGCAAGACCACCGAACCCGAGGCGCTGAAGGATCTGGTCGAAGGCAAGTTCGTCGATGCCCTGCGCTCGGTCGCGGCCGAGATGGGCATGGAGGAACTGCACGAGCAACGCACGCTGTTCGTGCAGAAAGTGCAGCAGGCGGTGTCGGAAGACCTGCTCAAGAACGGTCTCGAACTCGAAGCCGTGTCGCTGACCGGTCTCGACCAGACCAGCAAGGAATACTTCAATCCGGACAACACCTTCGACGCCGAAGGCCTGACCAAGCTGACCGAGGCGATCGAGCTGCGCCGCAAGAAGCGCAACGAGATCCAGCAGGACACCGAGGTCGAGATCCAGAAGAAAAATCTCATTGCCGCGCAGCAGAAGCTGACGATCGCGCGCGAAGAGGAATACGCGCGACTGCAGCAGCAGCGCGAGATCGAGATTCGCCGCGCCACCCAGCAGGCCGAGATTTCGACCCAGCAGGCGGAAAAGACGCGTGAGGCCGAGGAAGCCAAGATCGTGGCGCAGCAGCAGATCGACGCCGCCCGCCTCGTGGCCGAGCGCGCGATCCAGGACCAGCGCATCGCGATCGAGCAGCAGCTGAAGGAGCGCGACATCGTCAAGGCGAAGTCGGTGCAGACGGCCGAGATCGATCAGCAGAAGGCGGTGCAACTGGCCGAGCAGGAGCGCGCCATCGCGATCGCCGAAAAGTCGCGTGCGCAGTCGGAGGCGCAGGCGCTTGCCGACCAGGCGCGCGCGGCGGCGGTGCAGGCGCAGGAACAGGTCGATACTGTGCGTGAAGTCGAACGCGCCGAGCGCCAGAAGAAGATCGAACTGGTCGAGGCCTCGCGGCAGGCCGAACGCGAAATGATCGGCATCACCATTGCTGCCGAGGCCGAGAAGAAGGCTGCCAACGACAAGGCCGAGGCGACGCGCACGCTCGCGACAGCCGAGGCGGATCGCCAGCGTATCGCCGCGACCGCCGAAGCCGAGGCCGAAAAGTTGCGCGCCGACGCCGCCGCGAAGCGCTACACCGTCGACGCCGAAGGTCAGCGTCGCCTGAACGAAGCCGCGAACCTGCTGAACGCCGAACAGATCGCGCTGCAGATCAAGCTGGCCGTGTTGCGCCATCTGCCCGACATCATCCGCGAGAGCGTCAAGCCGATCGAAGCGATTGATGGCATCAAGATCGTGCAGGTCGAAGGTCTGAACGGTGGCGGGTCGGGCCATGGCGGCGAATCCGGCGCTGCCGCGGATTCCGGCAATCTGGCCGACCAGGTCGTGTCGAGTGCCTTGCGTTATCGCGCGCAGGCGCCGCTGATCGAGTCGCTGATGAAGGAAGTGGGCATCAGCGGCAGCGACCTGAACGGCATGACCCAGGCGCTGTCCGAAGGCAACGATGCCGAGCGCCTGCGTGATCTGATGGCCAAGCGCGACGCGTTGACGCGCAAGTCGGACTGACCATGGATGCACTGCGCCGCTGCGTCGTCGTGCTGCTGTTTGCTGCCGCCGTGGTTCGGGCGGAAAGCGTGCCCGACGGCGCAGCGATCGCGACGGCGGCGCGCACTCAGGTCGGCGTGACCACGTCCTACGATCCGTCGTACCGGCGCATCGCCTATCCAAACGGCGATGTGCCGATCGACACCGGTGTTTGCGCCGACGTCGTGGTGCGCGCCCTGCGCGGCATCGGCATCGATCTGCAGTCGGAAGTGAATGCGGACATGCGCGCGCATTTTTCCGCGTATCCGGCGAACTGGGGCCTGTCGAAGCCGGACCGCAACATCGACCATCGACGTGTGCCGAACCTGCGGCGCTGGTTCCAGCGCAAAGGCTGGTCGCTCGGTGTCAGTGATGATGCAGCCGACTACCTGCCCGGCGACCTCGTCAGCTGGACGCTGCCGAACGGTCGACCGCACATCGGCGTGGTGTCGTCACGACGCGCCGCGAGCGGCCGGCCGCTGGTCGTGCACAACATCGCCCTCGGCGCACGTGAGGAAGACGTGCTGTTTGCCTGGACGATCACCGGGCGCTATCGGAAACCACAGGCAATGACCCCGCCGTCCGGCGCTTGACGCCCCGCGGGCGTGGATGCACGCTCGCGCTCCCATCCAGCGTGCGCGGCGATGTCCCGCAGAAGGTGTGCCATGTCCATCCGCCGTCTGTCTGTCCGAGTTCTGTCGATCGTTCTGGCAACAGGTGTGAGCTTGTCGCCGTTGCAGGCGGCCGACTTGGAGGTCGTCAATGAGGGAGGCATCGGCCGTACCTGGGCTGCAGCGCCAGGGAGCACTTTCGCAGCGCCCGGGTATCCGGCTGAGATGCTGGAACGACGCGTCCATGTTTGCCTCAACATCGCATATACGCTGCGCAAAGACGGCGTTCCGACCGATCTGGAGTTGCTGAAGAGCTGGAGCCGTGATGCCGTCAACATGCCCTTGTCGGATGGTGAGCTCGACAGCTTTGTCCAGTCGTCGGCCATGGCGTTGAGTCAATGGCGCTTTGCGCCGAAGGAATCGGGTCGAAAAGTCAAGCCGACGCGGACCTCGGCGACGTTGGTATTCCGTGGCGGAAACAACTTGAGCCACGCTCAGGTTGCGGAGAATTGCCGCGTCGAAGATCTGCTGTCGTTCTTCGGCAGCGACGACGATGGCAAGGCCCGGCGCAGAATTTTCCAGCAGATCATCGCCCGAACCCAGATGCAGCAGGACTTCGAACGCACGCAGGCCGAGCGCATGGAGGCGCTTCGTCGCGCGGCGCAGGTTTCGCAATAGTCTGCTGGCGGTACACTGCTCGCCTTCTTTGCGAGGTTCAAGCGTGAGCATCAAATCCGACCACTGGATCCGCCGCATGGCGGAAAGCCAGGGCATGATCGAGCCATTCGAGCCGGGCCAGATCCGCACCAATGCGAGCGGCGGCCGGCTGATTTCCTACGGCACCTCGAGCTACGGCTACGACGTGCGTTGCGCGAACGAGTTCAAGATCTTCACCAACATCAACTCGACCATCGTCGATCCGAAGGCCTTCGATCCGAATTCCTTCGTCGACGTGGTCTCGGACGTGTGCATCATCCCGCCGAACTCGTTCGCGCTGGCGCGTACGGTCGAATACTTCCGCATCCCGCGTTCGGTGTTGACCGTCTGCCTCGGCAAGAGCACCTATGCGCGTTGCGGCATCATCGTCAACGTGACGCCGCTCGAACCGGAATGGGAAGGCCACGTCACCCTCGAGTTCTCGAACACCACGCCGCTGCCCGCGAAGATCTACGCCCACGAAGGCGTCGCGCAGATGCTGTTCTTCGAATCCGACGAAGTCTGCGACGTCAGCTACCGCGACCGCGGCGGCAAGTACCAGGGCCAGAAAGGCGTAACGCTGCCCAAGGCGTGATTCTCGAGCGCTGCTCTCGTGGGTGCGATTCTCAATCGCACGCTCTTCTTGCAGGCACCTGGAGCGTGCGATTGAGAATCGCACCCACAGATGCGTCTTCCTAAAGTCCGAATGCGGCCCGCAGTGTCTTGATCAACATGCGCTTCGGGCCTTCGCCATAGGGTTCGCGGTGGCCGTGACCCCAGACCGGGTCGGGCCAGGCGGCGTCGCCGTCGAAGCGGGCGATGACGTGTACGTGCAGCTGTGGCACGCGGTTGCCGAGGGCGCCGATATTCAGCTTGGTCGGATCGCAGACTGATTGCAGCACGGCAGATGCGCGGGCGATCTCGTCCATCAGTCGATGCTGGTCGGCGCGTGGCAGGTCGATGATCTCGCGTGCGTCCTTCACTTTCGGCACCAGGATCAGCCACGGATAACGCGCGTCGTTCATCAGCAGCACGCGGCAGAGCGGCAGTTCGGCAACTTCGCTGCAGTCGGCCGCGAGTGTCGGATGCAAGGCGAAACGCGGCGCTTCGGCCAGGTGCTCGCGCAGGAATGCGAAGGTCCGTCGCCAGGCCAGGGCCGCACTTTCGGCGTGGAAATCGGCGCGTTCGTTGCAGTTGAAGCCGTGGCCGGCGTTGTAGAAGTGCACCGGCACCTGCGGGTGCTTGCGGCTCAGTTCGTCGTAGAAATCCTGCGGAATCAGCGCGTCCTTTACGCCGAAATGCATCAGCACGGGCGCTTTCGGCGTTTCATCCAGGAAGGGACGGGTGCGCGCGCCGTAGTAACTCACCGACGGCAGGCCGAGCCGAGTGGCGCACAGCCATGCGAGCGTCCCACCCCAGCAGAAACCGACGGTACCGACCGGGCCGTGCGCTTCGGCGACGGCGGCGGTTGCGGCGACATCGCGCAGGGCTGCGTCGAAGCCGAGCGCCGCCATGCGTTTGCGACCGGCCGCGACGCCGGCTTCGTCGTATCCCAGTTCGACATTGCCGCCGACGCGGTCGAACAGACAGGGCGCATAGGCGGCATAGCCGTGCGCCGAGATCTGTTCGGCCACCCAGCGGATGTGCCGGTTCACGCCGAAAATTTCCTGGGCGACGATGACGCTGCCAAGCGGCTCCTCGGGCGGCAACGAGCGCCAGGCGCGAAAGCGGTGCCCGTCGGCGGCTTCGAGTTCGACCCAGTCGTTGTTCATGTCGGCTTGCGTCGGTCCGAACCTGAGCGCGCGATTTCGGTGCGGTTGCGGCCGAGGTCCTTGGCGCGATACAGCGCATCGTCGGCGGCGGCGATCAGCGCACTCAATGATCCTGCGCCGGTTTCGTGCAGTTCGGCGAGGCCGATGCTGGCGGTCAGGTCGATCGCCTGGCCTTCGAGCATGCCCATGCGGCGCTGCATGGCCAGGCGCAGGCGTTCGGCGGTGACCAAGGCTTCATCCGACGATGCGCCGGGCAGGGCGGCAATGAACTCTTCGCCGCCGTAACGACCGAGCGGATCGCCGTCGCGCATTTCCTCGCGCAGCACGCGTGCCGCGGCGATCAGCACGCGGTCGCCGAACTGGTGGCCCATCGAGTCGTTGATCGGCTTGAAGCGGTCGAGGTCGATCAGCAACAGCGACAATCGTGCGCCTTGCGCCTTGTGACGGTCGAACAGTTCGATCATCTGCTGCATCACATGGCCGCGATTGGTGAGCGCCGTCAGCGGATCGGTGGTTGCGGCCCGGAAGAGATCATTGGCCTGAGCGGTCAGGCGTGCATTGGCGGCGCGCAGTGCTTCGTCCTGCGCCGAAATTTCGGCGTTCTTGCGCACCAGCACCTTGGCCGTGCGGTGCGCTTCGCGCCAGCGCCAGAACACCAGACCGAGCAGGACCACCAGCATCGCGATGAAGCCGATGCCGATGCGTCGACGCAACGTCTCCGTACGCAGGTTCAGTTCCTTCAGCGAATTGTCGAGGCGCAGCATCTCGACCTGGCGCTCGGCACGTTCGCGGTCCTGCTTGAGTTCGAGTACCGCAAGCCGGCGCGCTGCGGTCACGCCGAGCAATTCTTCGCGCAGCGATGCGCGTTGGCGCGCGTAGGCCAGCGCCTGGCCGACCTCGCCGCGGGCAGCCAGCAACTCTTCCATTGCCTTGTAGGCGGCGTGCAGTTGCGGCTTGAGCTTGGCGCGCGTGAGGTAGTCGAGCGAACGCCCGTACGCGGCTTCGGCTGCAGCGAGCTGGCCTTCGCCGGCATGGAGATCGCCGCGATAGAGCAGGGCGCGACCGAGCACATCGGCCTGGCGCATCGATTCGCCGAGGCGGAGCGCGGCGTCGATTTCGACTTCGGCCTCCTCCCAGCGTTTCAGCGCGATCAATGCCCGAGAGGCTTCCAGTCGTTCCAGCGCGATGCCCTGGCGATCGCCGAGGCGGCGGTCGATGTCCATGGCGCGACGTGCCGTGTCGAGCGCCAGCGTCGCTTCGCCGACATCGTTCAACAAGGTCGCATAGCTGCCGAGGGCCGAGGACAGCGCAGCCGGATCGAACTCTTCGCGTGCCGCGGCGATGGCCTTCTCCAGGTATTCGCGCGCGGACTGGGTGTCCTCGATCTCGCGATAGAGCAGGCCGATGTTGCGATAGGGCACGTCGACGCGGTTGCCCGGTCCGAGCTGCTTGCGGATGTCGAGCGCCTGCAACTGCACGTCCATGGCCTCGGAATACCGGCCCATGTCGCGCAGCACCGTACCGATGTTGACGAGCGCCAGGGCCGCGTCGGCCGGGCGGTTCGCGGCACGCGCGATGCGCAGCGATTCCTGCTGGAACGCGTAGGCTTCCTGCAGTTCGCCGCGGCGGCGCGCGATGCGTCCGAGAAAGCCGACGGCTTGGGCCCGATACCCGGCGTGCTGCTCGGTGCTGGACAGCTTCAGCAACTGCTGCGCGGTCTCGATTCCGGCGTCGTAGTTGCCGGCGACCAACTGGTTTTCGGCGAGCATCTGCAGCGCGTACATGCGTTGCGCGGGCGACTTCGCGGCGGCAAGGGCGTCGCGCCAGTGGCGTTCGGCGCCGACCGCGTCCTGGGTCGCCGAATACAGCGTCGCCGCGGCCACTTCGAGCGTGTAGCGGCCGCTGTTGCCGAGCGCGATGCGATGCAGGTCGAGGGCGTGTTCGATGCCACGACCGAGCGCGCTGTCGGCCAGCGCCGCCGGGATCGCGGAGGCGGCCAGCAGGGCGGCGACGAACAGCGGCAGTCGGCGAAGCGGGATGTTCAAGCGCGAATTCCGTGGGGCGGGCGGATCATAGCGGCCGCCGTCCGGTTCAGGCGTGCCGGCTATACTCCGCGCCCGTTTTTCGCCCGGCCCGTCCCATGTCCGCGACTGCTCCCAAAGTCGGTTTCGTCAGCCTTGGCTGCCCCAAGGCCCTGGTCGATTCCGAACGCATCCTGACCCAGTTGCGTGTCGAGGGTTACCAGATCGTGCCGAGTTACGACGATGCCGACGTGGTCGTCGTCAACACCTGCGGCTTCATCGACGCGGCGGTCGAGGAATCGCTGGACGCGATCGGCGAAGCCATGGCCGAGAACGGCAAGGTCGTCGTTACCGGCTGCCTCGGCAAGCGTTCGGAACTGATCCGCGAGAAATATCCGGACGTATTGTCGGTGTCGGGGCCGCAGGATTACGAGAGCGTGATGACCGCCGTGCACGCGCAACGCGCGCCGCCGCACGATCCCTTCCTCGATCTGGTTCCGCCGCAGGGCATCAAGCTGACGCCACGGCATTACGCGTACCTGAAGATTTCCGAAGGCTGCAATCACCGTTGCAGCTTCTGCATCATCCCGTCGATGCGCGGCGACCTGGTGTCGCGTCCGGTCGACGAGGTGCTGGTCGAGGCCGAACGTCTGGTCAAGGGCGGCGTCAAGGAACTGCTGGTGATCTCGCAGGACACCAGCGCCTATGGCGTCGACCTCAAATACGCCCCGAAGTCATGGCGTGGCCGCGACTACGAGACCCGCATGCAGGCGCTGTGCGAAGGACTCGGCGAACTCGGCGTGTGGACGCGATTGCATTACGTCTACCCGTATCCGCACGTCGATCGCGTCATCCCGCTGATGGCCGAAGGCAAGCTGCTGCCCTACCTTGACGTGCCGTTCCAGCACGCCAACCCGCGCATCCTGAAGCTGATGAAGCGACCGGCCGGTGGCGAGAAGACGCTGGAACGTGTGCAGGCCTGGCGCGCGATCTGTCCGGACCTGACCATCCGTAGCACCTTCATCGTCGGCTTCCCGGGCGAGACCGAGGCGGAATTCGAGGAATTGCTGGATTTCCTCGATGCGGCCCAGCTCGATCGCGTCGGCGCCTTCGCGTATTCGCCCGTCGGCGGCGCAACGGCCAACGATTTGCCCGACCCGGTGCCGGAAGACGTGAAGCAGGCGCGGCTCGAACGTTTCATGTTGCGCCAGGCCGAAATCAGCGCCGCGCGCCTGCGCCGCAAGATCGGCAGCGTGCAACGGGTGTTGATCGATGAGATCGGCCCCACCGTGGCCGTCGGCCGTTCGCGCGCCGACGCGCCGGAAATCGACGGTCGCGTGCATGTCGCCATCGCCGGGACGAAACTGCGTGCTGGCGAGTTCGTCGACGTGAAGATCGAGGCCGCCGACGAGCACGACCTGCACGGACGCCTCGTCGCGCCGTGAAACGTCGCTACCGCGCGCCCGAGCGCAGCGACACCTCGGCCGCGACCTTCGCGCATCCGGCCTTCGCCGGATTCGAACGCTGGCGCGAATGGTGCCTGTCGCCGGATTGGCCGGACATCGATACCCTGAACGCCGGCCTGTACGGCGCCACACACGCCTCCACCGGTCGACCCTTGCGTTTCGTCGCGCAGACGCCGGAACTGCTCGCCGACGGTCATCACTACGAGTCGCGCATCCATGAATGTGGTGCCATCGCGACCCGGACCGGCAACTGGCACGATCTGCTGAATGCCATGGTCTGGTGCCGGTTTCCGGCGATCAAGTCGGCGTTGAATCTGCGCCAGTTCCGCGACGTGCAGGCGGTCGGCGGCAAGCAGCGCACGCCAGCGCAATATGCGCAGACCCTGTTCGACGAAGGCGGCGCCATCGTGCATCTGCGCGATGACCGGCTTGTGCCGCATTGGGATGTCCACGATTGGCGCGAACTCTTCCGATCCGAACATTGGCGTTCGGGTGCGATCCGCATCCACGTGTTCGGCCACGCCTTGCTCGAACATGCGTTGACGCCGGGCAAGCTGATGACAGCGAAGTGTCTGGTCTGGTGCGGCGAGGCCGACGGATTCGATCCGGTTGCCGCTACCGCTGCAGCCATCGCCGAGAGCCGCTGGCTCAACGATCCGCAGGAATTGCGCCCGCTGCCGGTGTCCGGCATCCCCGGTTGGCACGCATGCCAGGACGATGCGTTTTACGAAAGTGCCGAGTGTTTCCGCCCGGTCCGACCCGGGCGGGCATATCCGTCACCATCGACGGCGGAGAAAACCCCGCCGTTTCGCGTAGTCAGCAGCGATCCCACCACATCGGAGCACGCATGCATCCCGTCGTTCTGTTGATCGTGCATCTCGCCGGCTACGGCGCCGGCGTGCTGATGACCCTGTTCCTGCTGCTGTTCACCAGTGGCCCGAGCGTTCAGGCCGGAGAGCGCGCGATCACCCTCCTGCTCACGACCGGGGTGCTGGGCGCATTGGTCGCAACGGTGTCCCTGCATCGGCGCCTGCCGGCGGATTACGGCATCGCTGCCAGGCTCGGTTTCGATGCACTGGCTTTGACCGGCGCAGCGGTCATCCTGGTCGTGTTCGGTGTCTTCGCGCTGGTCGCATTCAATCGCTGAACGCCGTGCGTCACTCGGTCGCGGCCCAGTCGCTCAGGTTGTACTTGTCGAGGATTTCCGCCAGTTCGCCCGACGCACGCAGCTTGGCGATGCCAGTGGAGAACAGGTCGGCATAGGTCTTGCCGCGGGGATCGGCGGGCGTGCAGGCGATGTACAGCGGCTCCGGTTCGGTGGCGACGTCGGCCATGACCACGCGACCGCCCAGGTTGAGCTTGCCGATGGTCTGCTTGGCGACGTTGATGTCCTCGACGAGCACGTCCGCCTTCTTCGAGATCAGGCGCGAGACGGCGTTCATCTGGGCACGGCCGGCGCTCGAGATCACGACGATGCGGGCCGGATCGTTCTTGAACTTCTCGATGTAGGCATCGACTTCGTCGCTGTAGCTGTAGCCTTCGATCACGGCCAGACGCTGGCCGGCCAAGCTATCGATGCCGTTGTAGCGCCACTTGGTGTCGTCCAGCGTGTAGAACGCGCTCTGCGACATGCCCCAAGTCTCGTTCGGGAAGGCGAAGCCGGGGGCATCCGACTTCAGTGCGCCGACCACGCAGTCGTGCGCGCCGCGCTTCACCGCCGCGACGGCATCGTCCCAAGGCATGGTCGCGTAGCTGATCGTATGGCCGTTCGCGACGGCGATCTTCTCGGCCAGTTCGATCATGTAGCCCGGCGGCTTCTTCGTCGTCGGGCCGTTGTAGGGCAGCCATTCGTCCGCACGGATCGAGATCGCGTCTGCGAGGGCGCCGGTGGACAGGGAACAGAGGGCGAGAAACACGCCGCGACGAACGATAGTGCTGGCGACCATGGGTGACTCCTGAGTGCACGTACATGTGGACAGGAACAACGGGTGACGCGAGCTGATGTCCCGATGCTACCCAATTCCCCGCGCTTGTCCATGCGCAACGCACAGGGTCACGGTTCGTAACGAACATCCACGACCACGAAGCTGCAGCGGCCGGTCGGCAGTTCGGCGGCGAATTCGTCGTCGACGCGCTTCTTCAGCGCCGCACGCGCCAGCGGCGAATCGATGCTGATGTACCCAAGTTCGGCATCGGTTTCGTCGGGACCGACAATCCGGTAGCGCTTCAAGTCGCCGCTGTCGATCGATTCGACCTCGAACCAGGCACCGAAGAAGACGGCGCTGCAATCGCTCGGGCGCTCGTGCACCACGCGCAGGGATTCGAGGCGTTTGCTGAGGTAACGCACGCGCCGGTCGATCTCGCCGAGCTGTTTCTTGCGATAGGTGTATTCGGCGTTCTCGGACCGATCGCCCTCGGCCGCGGCGGCGGCCAGCGCCTTGACCACTTCGGGCCGGCGCTGGCGCCACAGTTCGTCGAGTTCGGCCTTCAGCCGCGCATGGCCTTCGGGCGTGATGATCGCCGTGCTGCCCGGTTGCGGCGGTCGCCAGCGGCCCATCGATCAGCGCCGACGACGACTGCCGCCGCTGACGCCGCCCAGCACGCCGCGCAGGATCTGGTTGGTCATGCGCGTGCCGGCCGTGCGCATGGCCGATTTCGCAACCGTCTCGATGGCACCCTGACGGCGCTTGGTGCCGAACAGGAAGTCCTTGAAGCGCTGGCCCCAGGTCGGTTCGGCATCGGTGGCCGGCGTGTCCTTGCCTGTTGCGGGCGTTTGCGCCTGCGCCTGCTGTTCGGCCTCATCCTGCGCACGGTTCAATTGCTCGAAGGCCGACTCGCGATTCATCGCCGTGTCGTATTTCGCGCCGACCGGCGAGCGCATGCGCACGGTATTGCGTTCGTCATCGGTGATCGCGCCGATGCGGCAATGCGGCGGCACGATCAGGGTGCGCTCGACCGGCAGCGGCACGCCGCCGTCCTGCAGCGTCGTGACCAGGGCTTCGCCGACGCCGAGCTGGGTGATGCATTCGACCACATCGATGCGCGGGTTCGGCGGGAAGGTTTCGGCGGCGGTCTTCACCGCCTTCTGGTCGCGCGGCGTGAACGCCCGCAAGGCATGCTGGATGCGATTGCCGAGCTGGCCGAGGATCACTGCAGGCACGTCGTCCGGCAGCTGCGAAATGAAATAGATGCCGACGCCCTTCGAACGGATCAGGCGCACCACCTGTTCCACCCGCTGCTGCAGCTGCGCCGGCGCGTCGTCGAATAGCAGGTGCGCCTCGTCGAAGAAGAACACCAGCTTGGGTTGGTCGAGGTCGCCGACCTCGGGCAGGTTCTCGAACAGCTCCGACAGCATCCACAGCAGAAAGCTCGAATACACCCGCGGCTTCAGGATCAGCTGTTCGGCGGCGAGCACGTTGATGATGCCGCGCCCACTCATGTCCTGGCGCATGAAATCGGCGAGGTCGAGCGCGGGTTCGCCGAAGAAGCGGTCACCGCCGTCATTTTCGAGCTGGAGCAGGGCGCGCTGGATCGCGGCGATCGATTGCGGCGACACCAGTCCGTATTTCGCCGAGATGTCCTTGTTGTGTTCGGAGACGAAGGCGAGCATGGCGCGCAGGTCGTCGAGGTCGAGCAGCAGCAGGCCTTCGTCGTCGGCGACGCGGAACGCCACCTGCAACACGCCTTCCTGCACCTCGTTCAGTTCGAGCAGGCGGGTGAGCAGGTTCGGACCCATCTCCGAAATCGTGGTGCGGACCGGATGGCCTTTCTGGCCGTAGATGTCCCACAGCACGACCGGACTCGCCTCCGGTTTCCATTCGGTCAGGCCGAGCTTGGCGATGCGCGCCTGCAGTTTTTCGCCCGGCGCGGCAGCGGCCTGGCTGAGTCCGGCGAGATCGCCCTTCACGTCGGCCAGGAAGACCGGCACGCCCATGCGCGAAAAGCCTTCGGCCAGCACCATCAGCGAGACCGACTTGCCAGTGCCGGTGGCGCCGGCAATCAGGCCGTGGCGATTGCCGTACTTCGACAACAGGTGCACATCCTGTTCGCCCTTGCCGAGATGAATGCTGCTCACGGGGTCGCTCCTTGGAATTCGAAAGCCGATTCTAGCCGCGATGGCGGCCTGCGGCGGTTGCCTCGACCTCGTGCCGCGGCTACCGTGCGCGCAGTTTTTGCAGGATGTCGGACATGCGTCAGTGTTTCCTTGCTGTTCTCTTCGTGCTCGGCGGATGCGCCGCCCAGCCGCAACGCGTGGCGCAGCAAGCACCGGAGTCCACGCCGAATGAAGTCGCCACGGCTTTGGCCCAGTTCGAGGCCGCGCTGGAGCAATGGCATCGCGGCGAAGCCAACAGCGGCGGTGCCGCGCTGACCAAGGCACGCCTCGCGCTCGACGAAGCGGTCACGCGCTGCGTCCAGACCGAAGGTTGCGACGCGATGTCGGCCTTGCGTGCGCAGTCCACCGCGAATGCGCGCATGGCACACGCGCTGCTCGGCGAACGTGAAACCGATCCGGTCGAGCCGAACGACGCGGTCACGACGACCGACCGTCATCAGCATGCCGGTTCACCGGCGACCGACGTGCCCGAGCTGGCACGTTCCGCGGCGATGTTGAACGGCAAGCGCCTCGACGAAGTGATCCGTCTGAATGGCGCGGTCAAGGCCGGCATCGAGGAGTGGCTGACGTGGATGCGTCCGAACCTGCTCGACGCCTACGAGAACTACCAGTACCTGCGCCATCGCATGTGGCCCGAGTACGAGAAGGCGGGCCTGCCGGAGGCGCTGCTGTTCGGCATCATGGCCAAGGAATCCGGCGGCAAGGTTCATGCCGTGTCACGCGCCGGTGCGGCCGGCCTGCTGCAATTCATGCCGGCGACCGCGCGCGGTTACGGCCTCGGGCGCGCCAGCGGTTTCGACGATCGTTTCGATCCCGCGCTGATCACGCGCGCCAACGTCGCCTATCTCAACGATCGTTTCCGCGAACTCAACAACGATCTCGAGCTCGCGCTCGGCGCCTACAACGGCGGCGAAGGGCGGATGCGGCGCCTGTCCGCGAACGGCGCCCGCGGCTTCTGGGACGCGCCGGTCTACAACGGCCTGCCGCCGGAAACGCGCGACTACGTGCCGATGGTGCTGGCTGCCGCCTGGCTGTTCCTGCATCCCGAGGACTACGGTCTGGAACTTCCGAAGTTCGATGCCCGCGACAGCGAGATCACGCTGGAACGCACGACCTCGATCAACGAACTGGCGGTGTGCATGGGCCAGTTCGGCAATCCGCGCGGCTGGTTCCGCACGCTGCGCAATCTCAATCCGAAGTTCGAGGCCGACGCACGCATCGATGCCGGCACCGTGCTGGACGTGCCGGAAGCCGCAGCAAAGGCCTATGCCGCGCGTTGCCGCAGCGGCCTGCTCGCACAGACGGCGGCCGAACTCAATGCGGCGCGTCCGCCGGCGTCGTCGGGATCGACCTGGGCGGCGTCTTCGGGCACGGGCACCGGACGTACCCATGTCGTGCGCAAGGGCGAAACCCTGCACGCCATCGCGCGTCGCTTCGGTTGTGGTGTGCCCGCGGTGGCGCAAGCCAATGGCCTGCATCCGCCGAGCTACACCATCCGTGCCGGCCAGCGTTTGCGCGTGCCGAGTTGCCGGGCATAAAAAAACCGACCGGCTCGGGCCGGTCGGTGGTTCGCCTCGGGGTCGGGGCGTGAATGCGATGGGAGGTCAGGCGTAACGGCGCTGGTCGCGGCGCAGTTCGCTAGCCTTGGGCAACTGATCGCCGTGCATCTGGCGCAGGGCGCGCAGCACCAGTCGGTGCAGGTTCTGGATTTCGCCATAGGGCGAGTTGAAGGTGGCGCGATAGGCGCAGACAAGCCAGCGCTTGAGGCCGGCGAGGCGAATGGCGTTGTGCTGCGAGCGCACGCGGGCGAACGCGACCGAGGCCTCGACCGACCAGTTGGTCGCTTCGCTGGCGACCGGGGCTTGATCCGAGGTCTCGGCACTGGTCAGTTCCGCGAGTGCGGTCAGCGCGATCTGGCGGCGCTGGTCGGGCAGCAGGCCGGTGATCGACTCGTTGACCGTGTTGAACTGGCGCAGCAGGGTCAGATAACGCGTGAAGGCCGTGGTGCGCTGCACCCACTTGTTGTTCGTGACGATGTCCATGGCGGCTCCCGGCGTGATTGACGGGGCCGATCATCGTCATCGCGGGCGCGCGAAGCGCGCGCCGTGTCACATTTCTTCAATCTTGCCGATCCGCCTGCGGAATCCGCAGGCCGGTGCACATCGCAATCGTGATGCGGTTCGCGGAAGCGTCGGCTCAGCCGAGACGTTGCGCCAGCGCCTGGCCAAGCCGAACGGGCACTTCCGCGCTGAGTGACGCGTCCAAGGCCGCGACGCCGGGCGGCAACAGCACGATGACCGTCGAGCCATAGTTGAAACGCGCCATTTCCGCGAAACGGTCGAGTTGCACCGGTTGGGCTGCAGTGCGGTAGTCGCGCACGATCACCTGGTCGGCATAGGCCGGAATCTCGACGCCGTTCCAGACGGTTTCCACGCCGGAAACCAGCAAGGCACCGACCATCACCACGGCCATCGGCCCGAAGTCGGTCTCGAACACGCAGACCAGTCGTTCATTGCGGGCAAATACCCGCGGCACCTGTGCCACCGTGCTGGTGCCGACACTGAACAAACGGCCCGGGACGTGACGGGTTTCCAGCAATCGGCCAGCACAGGGCATGTGCACGCGGTGGTAGTCGCGCGGCGACAGGTAGACAGTGGCGAAGACACCGCCGTCGAAGCGTTTCGCGAGTTCGCCGTCGGCCAGCAATTCCTCGGCCGAGAAGTCGAAACCCTTGGCCTGAAACAGGCGGCCGTAGCGGATCGGACCACATTGGCTGATGCGGCCGTCGGCCGGCACCAGGATCGTGCGTTCATCGCCGGCCGCGACGCGTGCACCGGGCTTCAGCGCGCGCGTGAAAAAGGCATTGAAGTGTTTGTAGTCGGCGAGGTCGGCGCTGGCGGCCTCGCGCCAGTCGACCCCGAACTTGTTGGCGATGAAGCGGATCATCGCGTTCTTGAACCAGGGCGCCTCGATGCGCGCGATGCGCAGCGCGATCGACGAAAGCAAGCGATGCGGCAACAAATATTGCAGGGCGACGAATGGCGACATCAGGACCCCGCGATCCGTTGCAGATCGGCCAGCATCTTCGCCGGATCGAGCGGCGGCGAGAACCGTCCGATCAAGCGGCCTTGCGCATCCAGCAGGAACACGGCGGCACTGTGATCGACGTTGTAGTCGGGCGAATCGGTCTGTTCCTTGACGTAAAGCACGCCCATCTCCCGGGTCAGTGCGCCGAGACGATCATGGTCTGCGGTCGCGGCGAGGATGTTCGGGCTGAAGTAGCCGGCGTATTGACCCAAGGTCTTCAGGTCGTCGCGTTCCGGGTCGACCGAGACGAACAGGAAGCCGACGCGCCCGTCGAGCTTGGCGGCGGACAGGCCTCTGTCGATCTCGCGCATCACTGCGAGTGCGGTCGGGCAGACATCGGGGCAATGCGTGAAGCCGAAGAACACCAGTTGGTGCTTGCCGGACAGGCGCTGGGCGTCGACTGGCGTGCCATCGGCACCGTCAAGCGCGAACGGCGACAGGCTGCGTGCCTGCGGGTAAGCGCTGAAGGCCGCGAAGGCGGGTTGTTCCGGCGCGGCGGGTGGGCGCAGGCCCAGCCAGAGGCCGAGGCTGGTCGCGGCCGCGACCAGCACGATGATCCAGGGAAGTTGTCGCATGGGGTCAGCGAATTGGCAGAAACGGCCGTGGAGTATATCGGGCCTGCTGTCTATGATCGGCCGATGACCGACGAACTGAAGACCCTCATCGATTTCATCCGTTACGGCGCCTCGCGTTTTGCCGCGGCCGGGCTCACGTTCGGGCATGGCCACGACAACGCGATGGACGAAGCCACGCAACTCGTCCTGCACGCATTGCATCTGCCGCATGACCTGAAGCCGGCCTATGGCGCCGCGCGACTGGTCGCGGAAGAGAAGAAGTCCGTACTCGACCTGTTCGAGCGCCGTATCCGCGAACGCAAGCCGGCCTGTTATCTGACTGGCGAGGCCTGGTTCGCCGAGTTGCTGTTCAAGTGCGACGAACGCGCCCTGGTGCCACGCTCGCCGATCGCCGAACTGATCGTCGAAGGCTACGAGCCCTGGCGCAATGGCCGCCCGCTGAATCGCGTGCTCGATCTCTGTACCGGCGGCGGCTGCATCGCGATCGCCAGTGCCCATTACCTGCCGGACGCGCTGGTCGATGGTGTCGACATCAGCCCGAAGGCGCTGTCGCTGGCGAATGAAAATGCCGAGCGCCTGCTTGTCGCCGATCGCGTGCGGTTCATCGAATCCAATCTGTTCGCCGGACTCGAAGGCGAGGTCTACGATCTGATCGTGACCAATCCGCCGTATGTCACGCATGCCGAAGTCGATGCGCTGCCGGATGAATACCGTCACGAACCCGAGAACGGCTTGCGCGCCGGCCACGACGGGCTCGACCTGGTGCTGCAGATCCTTGCCGAAGCGCCGAAACATCTCAGCGAAGACGGCTTCCTGATCTGCGAAGTCGGCGAATCCGAGCGTGCGCTGGTCGAACTGCTGCCGCAGCTGCCGTTCAACTGGATCGAGTTCAAGGTCGGGCAAATGGGCATCTTCCAGATCGAGCGCGAAGACCTGCTGACCTGGCACATCGAGATCGAGGCCCTGGCTGCGGAGCGTCGCGCCGGATGAGTCACAACCGTTTCGGCAAGATTTTCTCGGTCACGACCTTTGGCGAAAGCCATGGGCCGGCGATCGGGTGCGTGATCGATGGCGTGCCGCCGGGGATCGCGATTGCCGAAGACGATTTCGCACACGACCTCGAACGTCGTGCCACCGGACGTTCGCGCCACACCTCGCAGCGCCGCGAGGAAGACCGCGTCGAGATCCTGTCGGGCGTCTATCAGGGCCGCACGACCGGCACCGCGCTCGCACTGTTGATCCGCAACACCGATGCGCGCAGCAAGGACTACGCGAACATCACCCAACAGTTCCGTCCCGGCCACGCCGACTACACCTATTGGCAGAAGTACGGCATCCGCGATCCGCGCGGCGGCGGGCGCTCGAGTGCGCGCGAGACAACGATGCGCGTGGCCGCAGCGGTCATCGCGAAAAAGTGGCTGCGCGAGCGCTTCGGCATCGAGGTGCGTGGTCACATGGCGCAGATCGGCGAGATCGTGCCGCGCGCGTTCGATTGGAACGCGGTCGAGGGCAATCCGTTCTTCTGGCCCGACGCGGCCATGGTGCCGGAGCTCGAGGCCTTCATGGATGCGTTGCGCAAGTCCGGCGATTCGGTCGGCGCGCGCGTGACCGCGGTGGCGATGAACGTGCCGCCGGGCTGGGGCGAACCGATCTACGGCAAGCTCGACGGCGATCTGGCCGCGGCGATGATGAGCATCAACGCGGTCAAGGGCGTGGAGATCGGCGACGGCTTCGCCTGCGTCGCCCAACGCGGCACCGAGCATCGCGACCTGATCGCGCCGGATGGCTTCCGCAGCAATCACGCGGGCGGCATCCTCGGCGGCATCTCGACCGGCCAGGACATCGTCGTCAGTGTCGCGATCAAACCGACGTCGAGCCTGCGCCTGCCGGGCGACAGTGTCGACGTGAATGGCGATGTCGTCGAAGTGGTGACCACCGGTCGCCATGATCCCTGCGTTGGCATTCGCGCCACGCCGATCGTCGAGGCGATGCTCGCGTTGACCCTGATCGACCATGCGTTGCGACATCGCGCGCAATGCGGCGATGTCGGCGATATCACGCCACGCATCCCCGCGACCACGACCAAAACCACCACGTCCTGAGCGCCGGAAGATCCGGCGCCGCGACGAGGTCTCGGCCGTTCGGACTTTGAAGCGACTCTCCGGAACGGCGGCAGAAAGAGGAATACACGATGAGTTCGAACCGCAGTTTCAACGTCGCTGTCGTCGGTGCCACCGGTGCCGTTGGCGAAACCATGCTCAACATCCTGCACGAGCGCGACTTCCCGGTCGCGGAACTGGTGCCGCTGGCCAGCGAACGTTCGGCCGGCACACGCGTGAAGTTCGGCGACCGCAGCTTCGTCACCCAGGATCTCGACAAATACGACTTCGACGGCATCGACATCGCGCTGTTCTCGGCCGGCGGTTCGGTCTCGGCCGTGCATGCCCCGCGTGCTGCGGCCGCAGGCGCCGTCGTCATCGACAACACCTCGCAGTTCCGTTACGAAGACGACATCCCGCTGGTGGTCGCGGAAGTGAATCCGCATGCGATCGCGCGCTATACCACGCGCGGCATCATCGCCAATCCGAACTGTTCGACGATGCAGATGCTGGTCGCGCTGGCGCCGATCCATCGCGCCGTCGGCATCACCCGCATCAATGTCGCGACCTACCAGTCGGTCTCGGGCGCGGGCCGTTCGGGTCTGGAAGAACTCGGCAAGCAGACCGCGCAGCTGCTGAATTTCCAGGAAGTCGAGAAGACCAAGTTCCCGGTGCAGATCGCGTTCAATCTGATCCCGCAGATCGACGTGTTCATGGACAACGGTTACACCAAGGAAGAAATGAAGATGGTCTGGGAGACCCAGAAAATCCTCGAAGACAGCGGCATCGTCGTGAATCCGACGGCGGTGCGCGTGCCGGTGTTCTACGGGCATTCGGAAGCGGTGCACATCGAGACGCGCGGCAAGATCACGGCGGCCGAGGCGCGCCGCTTGCTCGAAGCCGCGCCGGGCATCGAGGTGGTCGACGATCACGTGCCGGGTGGTTATCCGACGCCGGTCACCCATGCCGCCGGCAACGACCCGGTCTACGTCGGCCGCATCCGCGAGGACATTTCGCATCCGAATGGCCTGAACCTGTGGGTGGTCAGCGACAACATCCGCAAGGGGGCAGCGCTGAATGCGGTGCAGATCGCCGAGCTGCTGATCGCCGAGCATCTGTGACCGAGGCCGCGGTTTTCCGGCCCGGGCAGTGCGAAACGGGGCCGGAAACCCAATCTTCCCCTGTACTTAGGGCCGTGTTATAAGCTCGATTCTAAGATCGTTGGCCGTCTTTGACGGTCGGGACCACACTGGACGAATTGGGGAAATGGGCATGAACCGACTGTTGCCACTCTCTCTCGCCGTGGCGCTGGCATTGGGCAGTTCCTCTGCCTTGGCGCTGGGCCTTGGCGGGATCAACGTGAAGTCGGAATTGAATGCGCCACTTCGCGCCGAGATCCCGGTCTACGTGAGTACACCGGCCGAGGCGGAATCGCTGCGCGTCGAGCTCGCGGCCGCTGCCGAATTCGCCCGCGTCGGACTCGACATCGGCGATATCGCGGTGCCGCTCCAGTTCGACGTGGGCAAGAACGCGCGCGGCGAACCGGTGATCCTGGTGCAGTCGAGCCAGGCCATCCGCGAGCCGACCCTGACCTTCCTGGTCGAAGTGAACTGGTCGAACGGGCGCTTCCTGCGCGAATACTCGGTGCTGCTGGAACCACCCGTGACGGTGCCGGTCAGTACGCCGAGCGCCCCGTCGTCGGCCATCGCGCCGGCGGCATCGGTGCAGCCGATCGCCGAGCCCGAACCGGCCGCGCCGACACCGATATCCGAACCCGAAGCGCTACCGGAACCCCCAGCGGCCGAGACCGCACCGGTCGAAACACCGGTCGCCGAGACGCCGCCGCAAGCCGAACCCGCCCCGACTGCGCCGGAACCGGAAGCGGTACCGAGCGAGCCGCTGGCCAGCGACACGCCGGCCGAAACGCCGCCGACGCCGGAACCGACCCCCGAACCCGAACCGGCACCCGAACCGGCACCCGTTGCCGCCGCGCCATCGGCCAGCGAATACGGGCCGATCGCCAGTGGCGAGACGCTGTGGGAAATCGCCAACACCACGCGTCCCGGTCATGTCACGCCGAGCCAGATGATGCTTGCCCTGTTGCGAGCCAATCCGGACGCGTTCTACCGCGACAACGTCAACGCGCTGAAGCGCGGCGCCATCCTGCGCATCCCGGGTGAATCCGACCTGCAGGCGATGGCCGCGGCCGAAGCCGCTGCGGAAATCGTCAGCCAGAACCAGACCTGGATCGAATCGACGCGCCCGACCACGGTCTCGGACGCCAGCGTCGAGTCGTCAAGCAGTGCATCGACGGCGGCAGCGGCGTCGAATCGTCCGGATTCGCGCCTTGAACTGGTGCCGCCGTCATCGGGCCAGAGCACGTCGGATCGTCCGGGCGCGCCGGGTGGTACGGGCGACAGCGCTGCCGTGCGCGCCGAGCTCGCACGCACCAAGGAGTCGCTGAGCAGCGCCCAGCAGGAAAGTGGCGAGTTGCGTTCACGGGTCAAGGAACTTGAGAACATCAATTCCACCAATCAGCGTCTGCTGACCCTGAAAGACAGCGAACTCAAGAATTTGCAGGACAAGCTGAAAGCGGCCGAAATCGCGGCCGCCCAGAAGCCGGCACCGGTGTCCACGCCGGTCGAACAACCGGTCGAGCCGGTCGCTGCGACCACGTCGACGACGGCGAGTGATCCGCTTGCGTCCACCGCTACACCGGATGCGTCGAACCCCGACGTGGTCACGCCGGATGCAACCCAGCCGGATGCCACCGACGTCACAACCATCGATCCGCTCGCGTCCGCCGAGCCGGCGACGCCCGACGAATCGGCAGAGCCGGCGGAAGTCACGCCGATCGTCGATGCCGAACCGGTCGCCGTGGGTGAGCCTGCCGCACCGGCACCGGCGCCCTGGTATGGAGCCCTGATGAACAAGTACGTGCTCGGTGGTATCGGTCTGCTGGTGCTTGGCGCCGTGGGTTTCGCGGTGGCTCGCCGCCGCAAGCCGGAAGCCCCGGCCGTGCAGCCGGGTACGATTTCAGGCCAGTTCGGCGACACCGTCGGCGGCGACAACGAGGAATCCTCGATGCTGGCGGCGCTGGCTCAGGATCCGACCGATCTCAATGCGCACCTCAACGTGCTCGAGTTCTATTACATGCGCCGCAACGCCGACAAGTTCGAGGCGGCGGCCGAGGCGATGTATGCACAATTGCCTGATCCGAATGCCCCGGAATGGCAGGGCGCGTTGCTGATGGGGCGCGACTTGTGCCCGACCCATCCGATGTTCTCCGATGGCGACGATCATGCCGCTGCGACCTCGGCCTTCGCCGATCCGTTCGCTTCGGTGCCGAAGTTCGAAGGTCACGAACCGAAGGCGCAGGCGCCCGTGCAGGACGACGACTTCGACTTCGATCTCGGAACGTCGGCACCGGCAGCCCCGCAGTCACCGCCCAGCGTGCCGGCGGCAGCGGCGGACAGCTTCGACTTCAATCTGATCGACGACAGCGCGAAAAAGACGGCCGCACCTGCTGCGCCGAAGCAGGACCTGAGTTTCGATTTCGACCTCGACACGTCCGTCGCGTCGTCGAAGGCGAACGAGATCTCGTTCGAGCTGCCGGCGCTCGATCTGGGTGCCGACGTCACGCCGCCTTCGCTGGAATCGTCGTCGACGCAGCAGATGGCAGCGATCAAGGACGATTTCCTCGGCGACGATGCGGTCGCCACCAAGATCGATCTGGCCCGCGCCTATCTCGACATGGGAGATGCCGACGGTGCTCGCAGCATGCTGGAAGAGGTCGTGGCCGAAGGCAGCGAATCGCAGAAGGCCGAAGCCAAGAAGCTGCTCTCCGAAATCAGGTAACCCCGTCGGATTCGTCCGAATGCCAAGGGGCCGGTAAACTCCGGCCCCTTTGCTTTTGCAGCCGGATCATGTCGAACCGCAACGATCTTCCGCATCCGTCCCTGAGGTGTCCGCGATGACGCGTTACGCCATGGCGGTCGAATACGACGGCTCGCGCTTCCACGGCTGGCAGACGCAGCGTGATCGCGTCAGCGTGCAATCGACGCTGGAGGCTGCGATTGCGAAGGTCGCGCATCATCCGATCGCGGTAACGGCGGCCGGCCGCACCGATACTGGCGTGCACGCGGCCTTCCAAGTCGTGCACTTCGACAGCGACGCGCAGCGTGTCGAACGCGCCTGGTTGCTCGGCACCAACACGCATCTGCCGAAGTCGACGGTGGCACGCTGGGTGATCCCGGTGGCTGACGATTTCCATGCGCGTTTTTCCGCGCAGTCGCGGCGTTACCGCTACACCATCCTCAACCGCTTCGTGCGCCCGGCGATCGGACGCGAGCGGCTGTCCTGGATCCGTTTGCCGCTCGATCACGAGGCGATGCAGGCGGCCAGCCGTTGCCTGATCGGCATCCACGACTTCACCAGTTTCCGCACCGTGGCCTGCCAGGCGCATTCGCCGGTGCGCGACCTGCGTCGCATCGAGTTCTCGCGTGACGCCGACCTGATCCACATGGACATCGAGGCGAACGGGTTCCTGCACCACATGGTGCGCAACCTCGTCGGCAGCCTGATGCAGGTCGGGCACGGCGAGAAGCCGGCCGAGTGGATCGCGCAAGTCCTCGCGGCGCGCGATCGGACGCTGGCCGGGGTCACCGCGCCGCCCGAGGGTCTGGTCTTCATCGGTCCACGCTACGACCGTCGCTACGGCTTGCCCGATGAGGTCTCTCTGTGAGGACGCGCATCAAGTTCTGCGGCCTGACTCGGGCTGAGGACGTGCGGGTCGCGACTGCGGTCGGTGCCGATGCACTCGGCTTCATCTTCGCGGCCGGCAGTCCGCGTTGTCTCGATCTCGCGCGGCTCGATGCATTGATCGCCGCCGCGCCGATCTTCGTCACGCCGGTGGCGCTGTTTCGCGACAACGACGCCGCGGAAGTCGCGGCCGTGCTCGCGCGATCGCCGCGCCTGGTCGCACAGTTCCACGGCGACGAGTCGCCCGCGTTCTGTGCCGCGTTCGCGAGACCGTGGCTGAAAGCGGTGCCGATGGGCGCGCTGCCCGACGCTGCGTTGACGGACTTCCTGTCAACGTTCGCGAATGCGGGCTGCGCCGGGTTCGTGTTCGATAGCCATGGTGGCGACGCGACCGGCGGCAGCGGACGACGCTTCGACTGGTCGCGCTTGCCCGACCGCGTGCCGGCTCCCGTGATCCTGGCCGGCGGCCTCGCGCCGGAAACGGTGGCCGATGCCGTGCAGAGGCTGAGGCCGTTCGCCGTCGATGTGTCGTCCGGCATCGAAACCGCGCCCGGGATCAAGGATCATGCAAAAATGCGATGCTTCGCCGACGAGGTTTTCCGTGCTCGAACCGATTGAACCCAGCCGTCCCGACGACCTGTTGTCCATGCCGGACGCCCGTGGCCACTTCGGCCCGTATGGCGGTCGTTTCGTCGCCGACACGCTGATGGCACCGTTGGCCGAATTGGCCGCGGCCTACGCC
>JAKJFE010000137.1 GCA_022705045.1 Pseudomonadota bacterium
ACCCGTGATGAAGCAGAACAGGATCAATCAGGTTGACGTAGGGGAGGAGTCCATAGATGAATTGTTATGCCTCATAACGACGAGACGAGCATGCAAAAAGAAGTGATTGGCAACGCAACTCTGTACTTGGGTGACTGCCGGGACATTCTCCCGACGTTGCCGCCCGCGGATGCGGTAATAACTGATCCTCCATACGGGATCACATACCAGTCAAACGCTGGCGTTGGCGCGGGGACGCGGCCAATTTCCAACGATGGCACCCGCGTTTCTCTGCGCCTGTACAAAGCAGTGATTCCGCTTTTGCATGGAGCGCCGACGCTCTGGTGTACCCGATGGGACGCTTGGCCCGACGTGTGGGAGCTGTTCGCAGCGTCGATGAAGGTAAACGGCCTACTTGTATGGGATAAGGGTCAGCCCGGCATGGGCGACCTGAAACACTGGGGGCCATCCTATGAGCTGATCGCATCTTGCGGCCCGGTGCGCACGCGTGGGTCGAGAGATTGCAGCGTGCTGCGCTACAACACCGTCCCGTCGCAAAACCGAAACCACCCGACAGAAAAGCCGGAGGCGCTTTTCCGCTACTTGGTGCAGAAGGTGACCGATGAGGGCGGCGTGGTACTTGACCCATTCATGGGAAGCGGAACTACCGGCGTGGCGGCGGTGAGTGAAGGCCGTAAATTCATCGGCTGCGAAGTTGACCAAGCCTACTTCGACATTGCATGCCGCCGCATTGAAGATGCTCAACGGCAAGCGCAGATGTTTGGATGAGGCATAACACCAATTCTCCGACCGGATCGTCGGGCTAATGGACTCAGTCTGCGGCGGCCGATGCGCGGGAGTCAATGCGTTCGGACGTGATGGTTGAACGGCGAAACCAGAAGAAGCTGAAAGTCCGTATGCCGGTTGCTGCGCTAAGATCGCCTCGGATTGCGAAGTTCGGAGCGACAGGCCATGGAACACATCGTCCAAGTGCACATCGAGAAGTTGCCCGAAGGGGTCTACCTGGCGACCAGCGACGCCGTGCCGGGCCTGGTTGCGCAAGGACGGACGATCATCGAGACGCTCGAAATTGCCCGTGATGTCGCCAAGAAGCTGCTCGAAGCACGCACGGAGCGCGAGAACGGACACTCGGCGATGACGCCGACTGCCGAATCGTTTGATTATCCGCTTGTCATTGGTTGAACCGTCGCATGGGGCGGCTCGGCGGATACCGCTATCGCGACATCGTGACGCGCCTGAAGCAACTCGGATTCCAATTCGATCGGCAGGCCGCAGGCTCGCACGAGATCTGGTTCAACGCGTCGGGCGGTCGCTACACGACAATTCCAAACCATCCCGGCGACATGCCCGAAGGAACGCTGCGCGCGATCCTGAAACAGGCCGGCGTCTCTCCCGAGCAATTCATCGGCTGACAACAGCTCAGCGCCCCTGACGCCGCAGGTAAGCAGCGGTGTAGGAGCAGACCGGATCGACGCGGAGCTGGTGGGCATCCGCGTAGGCGAGTGCGGCGCGGGTGAGTGCGGCGGCAATGCCGCGGCCTTCGAGGGCGGGCGGGACGTGGGTGGAGAGCACGTGCATGACGTCGCCGTCGATGCGGTAGCGCACCACCGAGTCCATGCCGTCGACGGCCGCCACGAAGCGCGATTGTTCGGGCTCGTGGCGCACGTCGATGGCTGCGGGCGTGGTCATGTCAGGCTTCGACCGGCGGCGCGTCGTGTTCGAGTTTTTCCAGTTCGCGCGTCTTCTCTTCGGGCGAGCGCGTGTACGGCGCCAGCCACAGATAGAACGCCGGCACCACGAACAGCGACAGGAAGGTCGACAAGGTGACGCCGAACACGACGACCACGCCGATGGTCGCGCGACTGGCGGATCCCGGGCCGCTGGCGAGCACCAGAGGCATTGCACCGGCGACCGTGGCGATCGAGGTCATCAGGATCGGGCGCAGACGCGTCGAGGCCGCTTCGAGTACCGCATCGCGCACCGACAGGCCGGCATCGCGGCGCTGGTTCGCGAACTCGACGATCAGGATGCCGTTCTTTGCCGCCAACCCGACCAGCATGATGATGCCGATCTGGCTGAACAAATTCAGCGTGCCGCCCGTGGCCGCGAGTCCGACGAAGGCGCCGAACACCGCCAGCGGCACCGTCAGCATGATGACGAGCGGATGCACGAAGCTCTCGAACTGCGCCGCCAGCACCAAATAGACGACGAGCAAGGCCATCGCGAACGTGAACAGCACCGCCGAACCGCTCTGCTGGTACTCGCGCGACTCACCCTTGAAATCGATCTGCGCCGTCTGCGGCAGTTCCTCGCGCGCCACCTGGCCGATCCAGTCGATCGCCTCGCCCAGCGTGTAGCCCGGTGCAATTGCCGCCGACACCGTGATCGCACGCAGGCGATTGAAGCGATTCAAGCTGCCCGGCTCGGCCAGTTCGCTCAACGTCACGACGCTGGCCAACGGGATCAGCTGGCCGCTGTCGGCGCGCACGTAGAGATTGCGCAGGTCGGCCGGTGCGGCGCGATCGTCGCGTTCGGCCTGCAGGATCACGTCGTATTCCTCGCCGTCATCGACGAAGGTCGTCACGCGGCGCGAGCCCATCATCGTCTCCAGCGTGCGCCCGATGTCGGCCAACGACACGCCGAGCGCCGCGGCACGGTCGCGATCCACCGACACGCGAATCTGCGGGCGCGTTTCCTTGTAGTCGGAATCGACCGAGAACAGGCCCGGATTCTTTTCCATGCGCGCCATCAGGCGGTCGCGCCAATCGGCGAGTTCGGCGTAGTCGGGGCCGCCGATCACCACCTGGAACGGCTGACCCTGGCTGCGCACCAGGCCCTGACGCATCTGTGCCAGGCCACGCACGCCGGCCACGGCATTGAGGTCGGCGCGAATCTTGTCGACCACTTCATTCGTCGACTGCTCGCGCTGCCCGTACGGCTTCAGCACGACGATGCCCTGCCCCGTATGCATTTCCTCGCTGGCCCCGAAGCCACCGGGCACTCGAATGTTCACGCGTTCGATCGGCTGACCCTCGCCGGTGTACTTGAGCAGCAGCTTCTCGACTTCCAGCACCTGGGTGGCGGTGTAGTCGAAGCCTGCACCTTCGGGACCGACGACCGAGAGGAAGAACGAGCCGCGGTCTTCCGGCGGCGCCAGTTCGCGCGGCACCAGGTTCGACAAGCCGTAACTCGCGGCGAGCGCCAGCACCATCACGATGACCCAGCGCAACGGTCGACCGATGATGCGTGCCAACAACCGCTGATACCCCGACGACAATGCGTTCAAGCGTTCATCGACGCGGGCCGCGAAACCGGTGACCTGGCCATGCGGGCGCAGCAGCAGCGAACACATCATCGGCGTCAGGCTGAGTGCGACGAAAGCCGAGATCGCGACCGCCGCCGCGAGTGCCACCGCCAACTCACGGAACAGTCGTCCGTTGTTGCCCTCGATGAAGGACACCGGTACGAACACCGCGACCAGCACCGCAGTCGTCGCGATCACCGCGAACGCGACCTGGCGCGAACCGCGCAGTGCCGCGACCGGCACCGGTTCGCCGAGATCGGCGCGCCGCTGGGCGTTCTCGAGCACGACGATGGCGTCGTCGACAACCAGACCGATCGCCAGCACCAGCGCCAGCAGGGTCAGCAGGTTGATCGAGAAACCGAACGCCCACAGCGCGATGAAGGCGGCGATCAGGCACACCGGCACGGTCACTGCCGGCACCAGCGCTGCGCGCACCGAACCGAGGAACAACCAGATCACCAGCACCACCAGCAAGGTGGCCTCGATCAGGGTCTTGTAGACCTGCTTGACGGCGTCATCGATGAAGATCGTGCTGTCGAAGGTCACGCCGATCTTCATGCCTTCCGGCAGTCCGCCGTTGATGCGCTCGACCTCGGCCTTCACCAAGTTCGCGACATCGAGGCTGTTTGCGGTCGAGGTCTTGATGATGCCGAGGCCGATCTGCGGCGTGCCGTTGCCGCGGAACAAGGCACGGCGATCGGTCGATTCGATGCCGACCTGCGCCACTTCGGCGAGCCGGATGACGTGACCATCAGCGCCCTGCTTCAGCGGCAATGCTTCGAAATCCTTGGCTTCGGCGTAGCCGCGATCGATGCGCAACGTGAAGTCACGGGTGTCCGATTCGAGGCGACCGGCCGGCAATTCCACGTTCTCGGACCGCAGCGCCGCTTCGACTTCGGCGATGGTGAGGCCGCGTGCGGCGAGTGCATCGCGGTCCAGCCAGATGCGCATCGCATACCGTTGACTGCCGCCGATGCGGATCTGCGCGACGCCGTCGAGGCTGGACAGGCGATCGACGACGTAGCGCTCGGCGTAGTCGGTGAGGGCCAGCGAATCGAGATTCGGCGAACTGAAGTTCAGCCAGAGAATCACTTCAGCATCACCTTCGACCTTCGCGACCTGCGGCGGATCGGCCTCTTCCGGCATGCGGTCGCCGACACGGCTGACGGCATCGCGCACGTCGTTCGCGGCACCTTCGATGTCGCGGTTCAACGAAAATTCCAGGGTGATCGACGAGCGCCCGTTGCGGCTCTGCGACTGGATGGTCTCGACACCCTCGATGCCGGACAACGCGTCTTCGAGCACCTGGGTGACGCGGGTTTCGACGACGCCGGCCGAGGCGCCGGGATAGGTCACGTCGACCGACACGATGGGCGGATCGATGTTCGGCAGTTCGCGCAGCGGCAGGCGCGCAAACGCGATCAGGCCGAGCACGATCAGCATCAGGCTGAGCACGGTCGCGAAGACCGGACGGCGGATCGAGATGTCTGAAAGCATCATGGTGCGACCCTCACTTCGCGGCGGGCGGCGTAGCGCCCGCCTCGACCACCTTCGCGCCCGGGCGCAACTTTCCGGTGCCTTCGACGACGACGCGATCGCCCGCCGCAACGCCATCCAGAATCTCGACACGCCCGCGTTCGCGCGCACCGGTCTTCACCGGCGCCTGGGCGATGACACCGTCGGCGCCGACGCGATACACGAAGCTGTTGCGACCGACCTGCAGCAGGGCCAGTTCCGGCAAGGCCAGTGCGGCACGGGGCGCGCGACGCACATCCACAGTCAGCAACATGCCCGGACGCAGCTTGCGCTCGGGGTTCGGCAATTCGGCGCGGACCATGACCGAACGCGTGACCGGGTCGACGCGGGAATCGATGGTGCGCAGCACGCCTTCGAAGGTTTCGCCAGGATAGGCCGCGCTCAGCGCCGTCACCGCCTGGCCGGACGCGAGCGCCGCCATCAGCGTTTCCGGCACCGAGAAATCGAGCTTGATGATGGAGACGTCGTCGAGCGTCGCGATGGCAGTGCCGGGTGTCACCAGCGAACCGGGGCTGACCTGGCGCAGGCCGAGCACGCCGTCGAACGGCGCGGTGATGACGCGATCCGACAGCTGGGCGCGCACCTGGTCCATGCGCGCGCGGGCGGCATCGCGGGTGGCGCGTTGCGTATCGAGCTGGCTGCCCGGGATGAGATTCTTCGCGGCCAATTCCTCGCCACGCTTCAACTGCTGTTCGGCTTCCTTGAAAGCGGCGCGCGCTTCTTCCAGACCGGCGAGCTGCACCTGGCCAGTGAGGTCGACCAGGACCTGTCCGGCCTCGACGTAATCGCCGCTGTCGAAGTTGACCTTCTGCACCGACTCGCTGACCTTGGCGGTCACGGTCACCGACTCGTTCGCCTTGGCGGTACCGAGCGCCTGCACGCTGTCCTGCCATTCGCCCGGCGCCAGCACCACGGTGCGCACCGTGACCGGCGGACCGCCGCCCTGCATCGGCTGCTGCTTGGCGCCACCGCAAGCGGCAAGTAACGCGGCGGCGCAGAGCGTCGCGAGCGGGAAGAGGTGTCGTGTCGTGGTCATGCCGGCTCCGTTGCACGCATCGGCAGCGCGATGCGTCAGTCCTGATCAAACGCCAGATTATGCCGCCGTGCGTCGACAGGCCGCGAACGTTGCATCACCGTCGGCACCGGCTCGTCCCAGACTCTGCAACAAAGGGCTTCGCGGGGAGTTTGGCGCGACTGCTCAGCAGGCCTCGTACTTCCAGTTGCGGCGCTTGCCTTCGGCCAGCCATTCCAGCGTCTGCGCCAGTCGGCGTTCGCGGGTCGCGGCCTGTTTCGCGCTGACGATCCATTCGACGTAGTCGCGCTTCGCGCTGGGCGGAAACGTGTCGAACGTCTTGCGTGCGGCGGCATGCTTTCGGGTCGCGAAGGCGGCGGCGAGGTCGTCGGGCAAGGTGTCGTGCGGCGACGCCTTCGCCACCTTCCTGACCTTGGGTGCGGTCGCGACGGCTGCGCGTTCCGCGAGCGCCGCTTTCATCCACGTTTTCATCGTGGTCGCGTTCGGCAAGTCCTTCAGCGAGGTGATGCGCCCGAGCTGGCCCATCGCATCATCACTCGCGCCCTCGCCGACCACCGCCTTGCCATGCCAGAACCCGAACGCGCAATGCGCCTTGAACGCCGCCATGCCGCACAGCAGCTTGCCCTCATGCAGGAAATGCGGCATCCCCCACTTGATCGACTCCTCGACCGTCGGCAACGCCCCATGCACCAGCACCCGAATGCGCGCCAGGATTGGCTGCGCAAACTCCGCCGATTTCGCGATGTAAGCGTCGATGCGGGGATCGGTGGTGGGCATGGTCGCCTCTACGATTTCTGAACGTGACTGGATGATGCCAGCACCCGATGCGATATAGCGCTATCGTCCCTGCATAGCACGGAGTTCAACCATGGCCAGAATTCAAATCGAAGACTTGGGCGAAACGGCAATGAGCGCGCTACAACGCCGAGCGGACCAACATGGCGTGAGTGTCGAATCAGAAGCACGTGACATTCTGCAGAATGTCGCGATGCGACCACAGCTGAAGTCCACAGGCTGGGCTACGCGAATCAACGCAAGGTTCGCCCACCTCGACATGCCCGAGTTCGAACACTTGTATTCGTCGGTTGAGATGCTCGCAACCGCATGACAACTGGCAGATTTGGTTCCCACGCAACATGTTGAAACGCCATCAATGATGCTTCGCTTTATTGCTGCTTTCGAAATGCTACGTCTGATCGCCTGGGCCGCTTTTCTTGTGTGGCTTGGGCTCAACTACGACCCAAAGACATGGGTTGGAGTCGAAGCATCTGCGTATTCGGCAATAGCGTCGTTCTATCTCGGCTTCCCTTACGCCTACGTCTTCGCTTTCGCGTTTGGAACCCTCAACTTTCCGGGATTGACCCAGCACCTACCGATTGCGACCGCTGCGCAAGGGTTCGTTGTCTGGCTGGCATCGACATCGCTGCTGATCTGGCTTGTTCGGCGAAAGCTGCGCATCGATCAGAACAACCCCGCACACTGACGCGACTGGTTCGAACGCGCCCCCTTGCACCCGCGCCCAAACCCGCTAAGTTTGCGGGCGTCGCCGTGAGGCTCACAGTTTGTTGCAAGGAGTGGTCATGTTCCAGCGCCTGATCAATGTGTTCAAGGGCATCTTCGCGATGTTCGTCAAGGACGTGGAGAAGCGGAATCCGGAGGCGTTGCTTGAGCTGGAACAGGAAAACCTGCGCAAGCAAATTGCCCAGTACAACCAGGGCCTCGCGGGTCACGCCGGATTGGCCGAACGCCTGATGTCACAGGTGCGCAAGCTCGAATCGGAAGAAGCCGAACTGCGCGCCAAGACCACCGCGCATCTGCGCGCCGGCAACAAGCAGGCGGCCGGGCAATATGCGCTTCGGCTGCAGACGATCACGCGTGAACTCGCCGAGAACCGCAAGCAGCTGGAAGCGGCCGAGGGCACCTACAAGGATCTGATCAAGGCCCGCGACGTGGCCGTGAATGCCGCGCGCGCGAAGATCGAAAGCCTGAAGGGCGCGATCAACGACATGAAGATGAAGAAGGCGATGGCCGAAATGAACGAGATGGCGGCCGGCATGATCGGCAGCATCGGCGGTTCCGGCGACACCCTGAATCGTCTGCACGAGATGGTCGAGGAAGAACGCACCAAGGCCGCCGGCCGCGCCCGTGTCGCCAAGGACGCGATCGACATGACCGACGTGAATATCAAGGAAGCCGAGATGAACGCCCTCGCCGACCAGGCCCTGGCCGATTTCGCGGCGGCCGAAGGCCTGTCCATCGGCGGCGAAGCGGCACCGGCCGCGACCACGCGC
>JAKJFE010000022.1 GCA_022705045.1 Pseudomonadota bacterium
GAGGCGGTCGACGCGCGTGTCCAGGCCATGGATGTCCAGGGTCAGGAGATCCTGAGCAAGGACAAGGTCAGCCTGCGTCTGAACGTCGGCGCGACGTTCCGCATCGCCGACGTGCTGCGCATGCGTGCGGCCGTCGTCGACTGGAAGGATGCGGTCTATCGCGAACTGCAGTTCGGTTTGCGCCAGGCCGTCGGCACGCGCACGCTCGACACCCTGCTCGCGAACAAGGGCGAACTGGACGAGGCCATCCTCGGCTACGCCGCCCCGCGTCTCGCGACGATCGGCATCGAGTTGATCAATGCCGGCGTGAAGGACGTCATCCTGCCGGGCGAGATGAAGACCTTGCTGAACCAGGTCGTCGAAGCCGAGAAGTCGGCGCAGGCCAACCTGATCAAGCGACGCGAAGAGACCGCGGCCACGCGCAACTTGCTGAACACCGCGAAGTTGCTCGAGGAGAACCCGGTGCTGTTGCGGTTGAAGGAATTGGAGACCTTGGAAAAGGTCACCGAGAAGATCGACCGTCTCACCGTCTTCGGCGGCCTCGAAGGCGTCATGAAGCAATTGGTCAGTCTGAAGTAACCACGCCGGGGGCAGGGATGCCCTCGGTGTTTTCTTGTACGCTCCAATTCGACCCGGATCGGACGTCTGATCATTTAATTCCATGCAACCCGTCGACCTTCCAGTCAAGGACGAATCGCAACAGCGACCAATACTGACCTGCCCGGTGATTTTCGGACTGGTTGAGAGTTGAGGGGATGGCTTTCGCCACGAGCGAGAGTGATGCCAGGAATTCGTACACATGCGCGAACCCACCAGTTGAATGACCGTTCGTGGCCGACTGCAGCGAGACGCAACCGACCCCAAGCAGTCGTTCACTCGGATTCGCGATGGCCGAGATGCCCACGCTCGGTGGACGTCTGTTGACGCTCACTTAAAACTGACCCGGGCTGCTCGTTCAAAAATGACCCACCCCGGAAGGCTACCTCACGGCGCCTTTGCTGTTGAGCTTTCGGTTTCGATGTCTGTTTGGTGATGCCCTCGCTTACGTGATTGGGGTGGTGTTTTCCGTTCGCCTGACGCGGTGCCGCTGTGCCTGAACCGCCAGGATTCGTTGCCGGTTTCGACGATGTGGCAGTGATGCGTGAGGCGGTCGAGAAGCGCGGTGGTCATCTTCGGATCGCCGAAGATGCTGGCCCATTCGGAGAAGCTCAGGTTGGTCGTGATGACGACGCTGGTGTGCTCGTAGAGCTTGCTGAGCAGATGGAACAGCAGCGCGCCGCCGGCTTGGCTGAAGGGCAGATAGCCGAGTTCGTCGAGAATGACCATGTCGGCGTAGGTGAGTCGATGGGCGATCTGGCCAGCACGTCCGGCCTGCTTCTCCTGCTCCAGGGCGTTGACCAGTTCGACCGTGGCATGGAAGCGCACGCGCTTGCCGTGGGCGCGTACGGCTTCGATGCCGAGACTGGTCGCCAGATGCGTCTTGCCCGTGCCCGGCCCGCCGATGAAGACCACGTTCTGCGCCGTGTCGGTGAACGCTGTCGTGTGCAGTCGCTGCACCAGCGCCTCGTCGACGGCGCTCGCCGCAAAGTCGAACCCGGCCAGATCGCGATGTGTCGGGAAGCGTGCCGCGCCCATCTGGTAGGCGATCGACCTTACCGTCCGTTCGGCCCGCTCGGCATCGAGCAGTTGCCGCACCAGCGCTTCCGGTTCCAGTGCTGCGTGGCGGCTGTGCGCCAGAAGTTCCGGCCAATTGGCCGCCATGCCATGAAGCTTCAGGCCCTTCAGCCGGGCGACGATGTCGGCGCTCATCGCAACACCTCGCGCAGTCGGTCATAACGCTGCACGTTGGCACGCGGTTCCTCGCGCAGTCGCGGTGCGCGCGGGATCTCGGATGCGATAGGCACCGATTCCTTCAGGCGTGCCAGCACGTTGAGCACGTGCTCCGCACTGGGCCGCCCGGCCTCCAGCGCCAGTTCGGCCGCGACCAGCACGGCTTCGAGTCCATGCACCGGCACCGCCGCGAGCACCTGCGCCATGACCCGGTCGCCGCCGGGGTGGCGCAACAGGTGCCGCTGCAAGTGCTGCAGCGGTTCCGGCATGGTCTTGAACGGGGCGCCATTGCGCAACGCGCCCGGCTTCTTGCCGATCAGGTCGATGTAATGCCGCCAGTCGTAGCGCGTCTGGTCGCGATCAAAGCAGCGCGGGTGCCGGGCGACCTCCGCCTGATCCGCCATCACCACCAGTGTGTCCGGATAGACGCGCAGGCTCAGCACTGCGTTCACGTGCTCGGTCGGCACGCTGTAGCGATTGCGCTGGAAGTGCACCAGCGCCGTCGACGACACCCGTACTTGTTCTTGTAGTCGAAGGAATCAGCGATATCGTCGACGACAATCAGGGTTTTCTGGCCAGCCTTCTTCCGCGCTTCGATCTCGAAGAGGACATTGAGCACGTAAAGGGCCTTCTTCTCCCCAGTACTGAGCGCCTGCATCAACGACGCCTTGTCCACGGACACCTGCTCGGTTCCGTCGTTGAAAACGAATCCCAAGCTCAGCATCTCGTCGCGCCCGAGGATGACATTGAGCCGGTTCGAGGCCTCAAGCCGGAACGGCACAAAGAACCGGGCATTGAAGATGTCGATGACATCTTCCCACTGGGTACGCTCGAGGCGCGCTTGCTCTTCGATTTCTTTTCGGC
The DNA here is from genome assembly GCA_022705045.1 of Pseudomonadota bacterium. Taxonomy (GTDB): domain Bacteria; phylum Pseudomonadota; class Gammaproteobacteria; order Xanthomonadales; family Ahniellaceae; genus JADKHK01. The sequence goes on from JAKJFE010000022.1 coordinate 2,695, forward strand.
GCGCCTCAGCCGCTTGGTGGCGGTCCAACAACTCGCGATACTCGGCATGGCAGGTTTCAATGTAGGACTTCCAAACTTCTTGCCGGAAATCCGCCATGTTGGCGAACTTTGACAAGAGCTCTTCGTGGTCGAGCAAGTAGGCTTCGAAGTCGCGCACAGTGACGTTCTTCTGGATCAGCTTCTCGATCTCGGAAAACTTCTTGCGAAGTTCTTTGTCGTTGCTGATGGCCGCCTTTTCTTCTGCGATCAGGTCCTCGAGTTCCTTCTGCGTCCTGACTTCCCGCTTCTCTCCGGCATTGAGGTTTAGGGAGTGCTCGGCCTTGAAGAAGCCATTGTCGGCCAGCTGCTTCGCGACTTGCGCCGCGTTGTAGTAATTGAAGATTCCTTTCTTGAAGTAAGTGGATGCCGCGAGCAGCTCATTGTGCTTCTTGATGAAGCCATCGATCGCCGTCTTGAAATCTTGCGTCTCGAGGAAGCTCAGCACCTTGTCGTCGAAGATCAGGTCATACGGCACGTCGCGCAGCGGTGAATCTGGCCGATCCGTGACCTCGTCCTTGATTCGGTTCAGCGCGACAAGAAACTTGTCCGGAGACGCAGTGAATGCTGAGGAGATCTCCTTGGCAATGTCGCGCTTAGACTTGGACCGCTCGCGCAGTGCTTTGATGAAGGCTGCGTTCGCAAGTTCGATTCCTTCATGCAGTTGCTCGTATTCCTGGCGGAGATCGCGGTTCACCAGCAAGGTCGACGTCTTGGCGGAATGCCCCATGTCCTCGTCGTAGGGCCGGACGACCAGCACGCTCTCCCGCGGCAATTCATTGCCGGCTTCGTCTCGTATGTTCCGCTTGCACACGCGGCTGGGGAAAATCCGGTCCTTGGATGGCTGTCCGTCTGCGATGTCGCGGAACACCTGCGCCAACGAACTCTTCATCGAACCGTTCGGCGCGTAGATTGCGATGGCGTTGGCACTCGAGAAGTCGAGGTTCGCCTCGAGCTTTCGTATGCCATAGCAGTGCTCCAGATCCAGCGACAGTTTTTCCACATCGGTCCCCTTTGACTGGGATCAGGCCCCGGCGACCGCTGGGGCAAGACGCTATTCGGCGGCCGCCGGCTTCGGCGGCCTCGACGCATTAGAGAAAATGCGTGTCTCAGCCGCTGCGACAACGGTCATTCGATGAGAATGCCTTCGTCCGCTGCCATTTCCAGAAGTTCTGTCAATTCCTGGCTTCCCGCAAGGGCCGTCGGCGGCGGCGGGCAGGCCACGAGAGTGGCATCGTTCCACTTCAATGTACCGGTCGACGTCAATCGCGGTCCTGCAAATGTAGGCAAGGGTTGCGCATCGACGTCGCCACCGGGATTGCCAAACCCGGTGTCGTAGTAGACCCCTGCAACTAAATTGCCAAGCGCCAATCCGCGCCGCCTGCTGATCGGGTCGTCGCACCAGTATGCGGTGCCCGTCGGCGCCAAGTTGGAACAAAATTGTGGAGCTGCGACCACTGCTGCATCAACCAACTCCTTGTTGGCCTGCTTCTGGCGACCGCTGGTGAAGAAGCTGCGCTGGAAGGGAGAAATTGCAGCATCAGTCACAGGCGTAACCCGCACGACGAACTGTTGGGCGCCGTTGGGCATGGCGAACAAAAAGGCGAGCCTGATGACGCCTGGGTCCGGACTCGGAATGCCAAGCGGTGGGAAACCGGCGACGGGCTCCGCATAGTAGGCCCAACGACTCTCGGTCGACGCACCTGTGCACACTCGCACGTAGTCGGCGTTCTGCCATGGAAATTGTGAGCCTTGGTGGTACAGCCATTGCATGACCGTACCGTTCCAGTAGTAGTCCGTGTTGTTGTAAATGCCAATGAACGTCGGCTCTCGCACGTCGTAGTTTCCGACTGCGACCGCATCGGGCTCGTCACCCAACTGGCCGCGATAGATCACCTGGATGAAGAGATCCGTCGCGTTGACCGGGATTGGGTCCGCAGCGAAATCAAACGTTTTTTCTATCGCTGCCGGCGCGCCGCCGCCCGACCCCACGCCCCCGGGCAGGTCGGCAGAACTCGCGATCGTGAGCGGCGCGGAAACGGAGATCTCCTGGTGTGTGGTGCGCGCTGGCGTGCCTGCAGAGCATGTTGGTTCGACGATGGACCCGATGCCCGGCGGCGGCGCATATCCGCGGATGCGTTCGCCACTCATGTCCGAGCGGTAGCAGGCATTCCTGTGGTAACGCGCGACCGCAACCAGCGTGCCGCTGCCCGACGTCTGCGGGATGGCGGGCGCGGCAGGACCAGAATCGGTAACTGACTCGGTGATATTGCGAACACGCAGCCGGACCTTTTCGAACCCGAAGATGCTGTTGTTCGCACGGCGCGGATACCCTTCGAAATCGACGCTGTGCACTTCGCCTTGGTTGAGGACCGCAAAAGCGTTCTGCGTGGTCGGCGTGACTTCGAGCCGGCCGCGAAACATATGGTTGATCAGCCCGGCACTGTATGCGATCGCGCGCGGACCCAACATGTCTCCCATCTGCGTGTAGTTGGACAGCGTCAGGACGATGTCGGGCGGAAAGCCCAGTTTCGACCAGTAGCTGGCGGATGCGATGGGAGAGCGTCCCTGCCCATCTGAATTGGTGTCGACGTACGCAGGGTCGACCACATCCGGCACGTCCCAATAGAGGGCCTTCAGTCGCATGGTGCCGAGCCCTGGCACCACGACAGTTTCCGCGTCGCCTTCCACAACGCTGGGGTGACCGATGGCCGGCGGACTCTGATAGAGGCCGGCGCCGTTGTCCTGTGTGTAGAAGCCGCGGTTCGTATAGTCGGCGAGTCCTGCACGCGCGTTGAGCGTGCTCAGCGGCAGATTCGCGATCACGGTGGTGTCGCTGGCGACCCGCGTCGTGAAGTACTTGCGTGCACGGGAGAACGTTGGAATGCGGTATGTGCTGCTCGAAAAAGGCGTGATCGGTGGCGGCGTCGGCACACCTGACTGGGAAAACAAGTCCAGCCATTCCGTCTCCTCGCAAGCGTTCGTCGCAATGTAAAGATCAGAACCACCGGCCAAGCGCACAACGTTGTTGTAGTTGTCTGTCACACGGAAGTTGGAAAAGTTCTCGTACGTGCGGTTGGCCGTGTCTTGGTTGCCAATGGCGTAGATGCCCCTGCACACGTAGTTGTGCCGCTCGCCCCTCACGTGCTGCGGCTGGCCCATGTCCTGCAACAGATGGGCCGTGTGCCCCAACGATTTCATCGCGCTCGACCAGAGCGCCATTCGGGCTACTGCGTCTTGCCGAGCGTTGGTGCCATTCACGGGATCTGGCTGTTGGTATGTCAGCGCGAGGTAGTAGTTTCGGACAGCGTCCGCGTAGGAAAAGTGGTTCTCTCGCGTTGCGTCGGGTGAAGAGTTCGCTGCGAAGGGGTCGGATTCTCCAAGCGCCCAGGGCAACGCGCTTTGCGTTCCCAACGAGTCGGACGTATTTGTGACCGGGCTGTAGAAGTGGTGCGTGGGCCGCGTGATGTCCCCCCAAGGCCCCATCGCTGGGGCATCAGAGGGGTTCGTGTAGAACTGTTGTTCCAGATCGTCCTCGCGGATCGCGCCCCGCATCAGCCAGCCCTCGAACCGCAGTTGCGGCAAGTTGCCCAAGGCTCCCGACGGCACGCGTCCAGAGTACGTCGGGGGCATGACTCGTCGTTCGTAGTCCTCCGGACATCGAAACCGAATATCGCTATCTAGTTGCAGCGTCGCCCAATCGCCTTCCGGGTCCGCGTATGCGTCGCGGTGGGGGAAGATTGCATTGGGCACGCAGTCGATTTCCCAAGGGGTGTCAAAGGGCCTCACGAGATCCAAACGGTCGAACCCGAGGCGTTGGTAGAGGGCGGTGTCCGTCGCCAGCACCGAGCGTTCAAAAGCGGCTTGCGTGATCCGCCCATGAGTGTCCACTTCGTACGCAAGCGCTACAGCGGTCGAAGCAAGAAAGAGGATCGCAACGCGCATGTCACAGCTCCTTCGAAGCGGCTTGATTCGAGTAAGGGGCCAGCCACTTGCAGAACGTGGCACGTTCATCCGGCCGAAGCGCACGGTCCTCGCTGTCCGGAGACTTGGGCAACGCGTAGGGCTGATCCTTCGGCTGCGCGTAATAGTCTGGGATGACCTCCCGGGCGAGATCTTCCGCATGCTCGGGGTCGTCCAATAGCCATAACGACTGATGCACGAAAGTACGCGAAGGTGTGCGCACGAAGTCGGCAGGAACCGAATCCCACTGCGGATCACACAAGTAAGTAAACGCATGCAACGCGCGCTCACGATCAAGTTGCTTGTCCGTCCCGTTCGCGAAACCAATGTTCTCGGCATTCGGATTGGTACATTTCGCGCCGATGCCCGGTGCCGAGCCGTGGATGGGCAGCGAGCGGCGAGTGACCCATAGCTCCGTTCGGCCGCCGTCTTCGACCGCGGCACGATTCATCGAAGACTTGATGAGCTTCGTGCTGTACGCCTTCTCGTACCGAACGGTGCCATTCGGAACCTCTGCGCCCACGGCAACATATCCCATGTCTCGAAGGCGTTGCTCCCATGCTGGGTATGCATCGCGCTCATAGTGTTGAACTGCCACATAAGCAGTAACTCGGTTCTGTTCGGGGTCGTCCTGACGAAAGACCAAGCGTTCGTAGCCTGGGACAAACAACATCGGCGGCTGACCAGCCAAGCGCCAACTGCCATCCTTGGCTGTGTCCTGAAACTTGCCGTCGGCGTTCGTGCGGCCCAACACCCCGCGGACGCACGGCATGTGGCCGGTTGAATCCGCCTTCCCGTACCAAAGGAAATTGATCCAAGCCCCTTCGATCGGCTTTTCGGTGTCCGCATCAAAGAGTTGCCACTTCGCGGTCAATGGCGAATTGCTCGGACTCTGCGCGTCCCGGCACTTGCCGTCCCGTCCCTGTTCGCAGTGGCAGGCACCGAGACTGGGCAGCATGATGATCAACAACCATATCCACAGGCGCATGAGAGCTCTCCTCACATTCCGGTGATTCGCCAGACGCCGTCGGCGTCTCGGGCCAGCAGAACTTGGTATCCGAGGTAGTCGCCCGGATGCGCGGCATCTGGAACCGCCGCAACCAGCTCAGCGCTGATGTCCGCAATTCTTCCTTGCACGATGTCGCCCAGCCCTCCCGCAATGGTGGGTAAATTGCCGCCTGCGGAATTCCACATGGATTGGTACTGCGGACGTTTGGCGCTTGCGATGGTGTTCAATGCACTCGCTACGTTGTTCGCTTGGAGCCGGTGCTTCATGCCGTAGTAGACGGTACACAGCACCTCCCGCGTGTAAGCGATCTGGTGCATCTGGATTCGGAATGTCGAGTCGTGTTCGACAGGGGCGGTCATTCCGTTTCCATCATCGAACGTGATGCGCGCACGCGCGAGGAACACACCCGGAATCGCGTAGTCGCGTGCAATTGCCGACGGAATGTTCGCAGTGTCCGAGTCGAAATTTCCGTCTCCGTCAAAGTCGATTCGAACGCGCGTTATGGAGGGCTGCCCAGGCGGCGGCGCTGCAGACAACTGAAACGGTATGCGCACCGGCGCGAAATCTGCCGCGGTTGTTGCTGTCAATCGAACTGGGTCCGGGGCCGCAGGGTTGTACGTTACGGTGCGCGCTACCGATTGCGTTGCGCCATCTTGGGTCGTCGCAGTCACCGTGATCACATTGGCGCCCAGCTCCAGCGGTATCAGCTGGCTGGTGTACTTGGTCGCATTGCTCACAACCACGCGATCATTCACCGTCATCCCAGTGTTGGCGGGTCCGGTGTGGCTTCCAAAGACTTGAACGTAGGGAGCAGACGTTACGAGTCCGTCCGTTGGGTAGTCCACGGACAACGTCAGTGGCGTGTTGTCCGGCGGCACCTCTGCGTACTGCGGCTGCTCGCCGGTTTCAAAGCTCGACTTCATCAATGTGAGGTTCGTCCCGCACGATTCAGCCGCTCCCGCCCGTCCGACACCGAGAAGGATGGCCGTCAGCGCCCAGCCGAGTTGCGGTAGCGCAGTGCGAATAATCATCTTCAGCTCCTCGGAAACTGTTTGGTTGACTCTACTCGCGCTGCGTTCCAAAGGCGCGGGGTGCAATCTGAAACTGCCCTAGGAAATATCGCAGAGGAGGCAATGGCCGGCCGCAAGCCAACGTGGCCGGGAGGGCGGCCAATTTGAACCAGAAGCTCACTGATCCAGAGATCTCGATCCATGGTGTACGCGATTGCGAAGCTTCGCAATTCTTTCGGGACTATTGAGAACTCGCACACCGCGATGGGATCGGCATACTCGTAACGAGAGAGGTACTGACGGAAGCAAACGCCGCGGGCCTCGCGCTCGCCTAAGCGCGCACATGCTCCCACTGAGCGGCATCTCTCCGCGCTTGAAAATGAGGCCAATCGAGCTGAGTCTGCAGCGCCCCAGCTCGACGGCTCCGTCAATCACAGCGGGAACACTGCGTAGGCGATATAAGTGTCGCCAGCATAGCCTTGCAGCGTGAGATCCCACTTCCAGCTGGGGCCTTGGCCACGCGAATAGGTGATGCCCGCCGAATTGGATGCATCGCCTAGGTCACTATCAAACTCCCGATCGACGGCGATGACCGTCGTTGGAGCGATAGCGAATTTGAGTCCCGCCGACGTCGTGAAGTCATCGATTGTGCCGGCTGCATTGATGTCGGCGCTCTTGTAGCCAGCGTTGACATTCGCGCTAATCACCTCGTTGAAGCCGTATGAGATGGCCATGGTCAACGATGTCGTATCGACCGTGTCCTCAACTGTGTCGTACTTCACCTCCGCAGCGACCTCCCACGGTGACTTGTCCGTACTAAACAGAATCCGCTTGTACAACGCTGTGACGTTGCTCAAGCTGCCCACGCCGTCGGGGTCGATGTGCGTGTAGCTGAGATCGAACTCGTTCTTTGTATTGGCAAGGATCGCCGTAACGCCTCCCAGTTGATCGCTCGGCCCTTTGCCGATGAGCGGCGACGCAAGCCAAAACCACGGATCGGCTGGAGGCGGCTCTTCGCTGTCTTCGGGTGCGCCCTTCTTGCGCGAGGTGAGGAAAACGACATCGGGCTGCTCCTGTTCTTCGAGCAATCGCTCGGAAGCGGAACGCGTCGAGACGCTCTGGCCGAAAGGACTGATGCGGCCTAAGGACTGGGCACTGACCGCTGACGCCGCGGAGAGCGTGGCCCCTGCAAGCAAGATTGCGATGAGCTTGGTACGCATGGCTTGGTCTCCTGGAAGGGTTGAACGCGAACGAACGGATGGAGAGCGGTGGCGGCGCCCGAATCCATCTCTCGCCACCGGGACCTCCGCACCAGCCTACCCTCGTGATCGACACTGTCGCTGCATCAAGACCTGTCATTACTTACAGGTGCCCGGGCGGTGCATCTACGCCCTAATTACCAGTTGGCCGACTGGTGTCCGTACTAAACCAGGTGACGTGCGGCGAGCGTCGAGCATGCGGTCTTCGATCCCGCAAACCTCTATATTCGGGCCAGCGGAAGGATCGTCAATCAGCAAGCGGGAGTTCGGCATGCCTCTTTTCAGGGAAGCTCCACGCGCTTCGCGGTTGGTCTTGCGAGGCCGTATCGCCACACTGGCGCACTCCGGTCCGGCGATCGTCGCCCATGGAGCCGTGTGCATCGAAGGCGACACGATTCGTGCGGTGGTCGCTACGGGCGAAGGGTTGCCTCCGGATTTCTCCGGTGCACCGGTTGTTGACACCGGTGGCACGATCTTTCCGGGGCTGATCGAGCTTCACAATCACTTGAGCTACAACTATCTGCCGTTGTGGGAAGTGCCGCGGCGATTCGAGAATCGCAACACGTGGCGCACGAGCGTGCCGGACTACGACGTCAAGGTTGCCTGGCCAGCAAAGCTCATCGGACAGAACCCCGACAAGGACTTTCCGCGGAGCGTCGCTCGGTATGTGGAGTGCAGGTCGCTGTTCGGTGGCGTCACGACCACTCAGGGGCTCAGCTCGTCAGGCTCGCACGGGACAAACTACTACAGCGGTCTCTTGCGCAACGTGGAGTCGCCGAACGATTCAGCGTTCCCAACCGCGAGCGGACAAACGCTGGACTACAGTCCTGCGGAAATCCAATCCAAACTCGTGCCTGCTCTCGCGAAGAACAAGCCGTTTTTCTATCACCTGAGCGAAGGCACCGATGCCAACGCGCGCGCTCGGTACACGGATCTCCAGTATTCGCCGGGCCAATGGGCAATCGACCGAAACCTCATCGCGATTCACTGCGTCGGATTGAGCGCTGATGATTTCTATGAGTTGAACCGGAGCGGCGGCATGGTCTGGTCGCCCCTCAGCAACCTGCTCTTGTACGGAGCGACCGCGAACGTCAGGGCTGCAAAGGAGCGGGGACTTCGCGTAGCGCTCGGAGCGGACTGGTCGCCCAGCGGCAGCAAAAACATTCTCGGTGAACTGAAAATCGCCCGCATCGTCAGCAAGGAGCTGGGAGGCCTGTTCTCTGACGAAGACCTCGTCCGCATGGCGACTTCAGTGGCTGCCGAATCGCTGCAATGGCACGGCTTGGTCGGCACCATCGAACCAGGAAAGAAGGCCGATCTACTGGTTGTCGAGGGTGTTTCTGGAGATCCCTACACGCAACTGATTCAGGCGCGCGAAGACCAGATCGTCGCTGTGTTGATTGGCGGCCGACCGCGTCTCGCGCGACAAGGGTTGGTGGACGTCGAGCTGAATAGTGCAGAGATCGTCAAAGTTGGGCGGCACATGTACGCGCTCGATCTTACGGAGCCGGGTTCGGACCCGCTGGCGGGTATGTCGTTAGCCACGGCCGTGGCGAAACTGAAAGACGGACTACCTAGCGGAGTCCGGCCGTCATCGCCTGGACGTATCGTGGGGCGGGCAATTGCCTCGGCCCATCAGCATCGCTCGCGTGCAGCGCCTCTTGCGAGGCCCGCATGCTTGGCGCGCTAAGAACGTACTCGAGAAGGGAGGTCACCTCACTGCGTCGGCCTTCCAGACCACCATGGAGGCCGTGAGGAATCTCGATGCTGAGGTTTTCGAGGCAGTGGATCGTTTGATCGTGCGCAGGTCGCCGACACCGCCGGACGCGCCGCTGCGAACACAGGAGAATTGGGCCTACCAACGTGACGCGATTGCCACCGCGTTGCAGATCGCTGGAATGGACGGAATCGATCTTGCGATCACTCCTCAGTTGCCGGCGCATGCAGCGCCAGGCGTGAGGTCCGTTTTCGATTCCGATGCCGACGTGGTCATGATTGAAAATACCCTTCTCCTGCGCGACTTGGACGCAGCAGACACCGACTGGCAATACATTAGGCGGCAGCACTACCCCGCCAAGACCTATCGCACTGGCGACACCACACTGACGATCGTCCTGGCTAATACATTTGACCTCGAGCACCAGTTGGGCGTTGACCTGATCTACGTGAATGAAAGCCTCAAGTCCGTGGTGTTCGTCCAATACAAGATGTTTCGAGGCATACAAGGTGAAGAGGGGTATCGCCCCGACGGTCAGCTCGACATCGAAATTGCGCGCATGGACGCCGCCATGGCGACGTTGTCAGAGATCGAAGAGGATGGCAGCTGCGAAGGTTATCGGTTTGGTTCAGATCCGTTCTTCATGAAGTTCTGCAAGAAGCTTCTTTCGCATGATGGTCCGGGCACGACGTCAGCGTTCTACGTCCCCTTGGGGTACTGGAAACGCCTTGCAGACAGCGACGCAGCGCGCGGAGTGAGAGACGGCCGAGTCGTGCATGAACATTCGTTCGGACGTCGGTATTTCACGCATACTCACTTCGTTGAAATGGTCGAGCGCGGGTGGATCGGCACATCGACGCTGCAGACTTCAGTACTGGTGCCGTACTTGAAAGCGGCGATCGAGGGCCAACGGGGTGTCGTCCTAGCTGTTCAATCGCAGGAGCCGTCGAGCTCGCAATGATCGCGCCTTGCTACGGCCGGGGGTGCGAATCGGTCTGACGGCCTGGCTTGATGTCCCGCGAAGAGCCTGAGCACGACCACCGCCGCTTCGTCGTGAACCGTGCAGCCATCGGTGCGCCAGCGGCCACATCTGGCTGTACGCGGACATTGGCGGGGCTTCGCCTATAGACTGTTGCTTCCTTCTTCGTCGGTGCGGTCAATGCCTAACTTCAGTTCTGTGCTCAAGGCTGAGATCACTCGCCTTGCCCGCAAGGAGACCAAGAATGCAGTGGAGCCACTTCGCAAGTCCAACGCCGCGCTTCGGCGGGAAATTGCGGAACTTAAGCGCCAATTTGCTTCGACGCGGCGTGAACTGAAGGCGTCCACGAAGCCAATTCGACGGATGAACGACGATTCGAACCAAGAAGCAACCCGGCGTTTTTCCGCTGGAGGACTGAAGGCGCTGCGGATGCGCCTCGGACTATCAGCAGCAGACATTGGGCAGCTCGTCGGAGCGAGCGGACAGTCCGTCTACAACTGGGAGGCGGGCAAGGCAGTGCCTCGCGCGACTCATCGGATGGCGCTGGCTTCGCTCCGAGGAATCGCAAAGCGAGATGCACTGAAGCGTCTTGAGGCGAAAGATTGACAGCGGCTGAGACACGTCAGCGGGCCAGCTTTGCTCGATTGATTCAGAATACTCCCGCAAGTCAACAACCATGCCGCATGGAATCGCGAGCGATTGGCTTTCGTGTGAGTTCACTTCAGATGGGAACAGAGCGATTCGTTCGCAATGACTTTCGGAAGAACGTCTACTGTCGGCATCGGCGGTTGCAGCGCCGAGCCACCCTGTACGCCAGTCTTCTGGTTGTCATCTTGGGGCGGCCACGCCTCCGCAGGCAGTGCGGATCGAGGAATTCGATTCGGAGATTGGACAGTTGGATGCGAAGCGCGAGTGAATTGACAGCGTTCCGGCCCGAGATAGAGGATCGACTGGTTACCGCATCAATCCAAGCGCCCTGTTGGAGGATAGCAACGCGTGTCTGACCACGACCTTGTTCAGCGCTCGGTGGAACTGGAGCACAGACTCGCTGAGATGACCGGACCTGATCTACTCAACTCTTCTCCGATTGATCTGCGTCAGCGAATCGTCTTGGCTGCGGCAAAGGTTGCCGTCGAACACGGACAATCGGCGCGCCGGCTTCTTCTCGTGGAGGTTGCTCCGAACAGTGGCGTGGTGCTCGTAAGAGCACAGTATGAAGCGTTGGTGCGAAGCGTCTGGCTGCTGTTCTGCGCTACGGATGCCGAGATGGCTCGACTGACCGCAACACTTGATGTGTCATCTGAGCAGAGTGCGAAGAACATGGCCGGCCTGCTGGACATGCTGGCCGAAGTTCAAAAGCGAGCGCCGATGGCGCTCAGTCAGCAACTCGTGGCGTTTCGAGATGCGCAGTGGAAATCTCTCAATTCGTTCGTCCATGCGGGAATTCACCCGTTGTCGAGAACAACAGGGGGTTTTCCCAAAAGCTTGGCAATCAGCATCGCCAAGGTATCCAACGCACTTACGCACATGGCTTATCGCGTTTGCGCATCGTTGGGAGGTGAGGAACGACTCGTCGCGACGTCAGGCATCTATCTGGAATTCCGCGATTGCTTTCCGCCCATGGATGCCACACCGACGAGCTAGCGTCTGGAGGGCATCGTCGCCGTCGCCTCATAGCGCCCGGGCGAAACGCGTCGATAGACGACTGATCCGCCGTGTCGATAGGTATAGACGACGGCGCGCACCCACCAGTCTCCGTGCATCAGGAGCTGGACAGCTGCCTCTGGGTCCTCAATCGCGGTTGTCGGCGGCAACTCGAATCCAGTATCCAGGAGTGGCGCGATATGCGGGGACTTCTCAAATTCAGCGCCAGCCGAAATCTCGTGAGCATCGAGCTCAAATCTCAGCTGGCCGCCATGGATGAGAAAATCCTCGTATTGAACCTTCGACACTCCGGGATGAGCCACGATTCGTCTCCGTGCTGTCGCAGTGAGGGGCAACTTGCCTAGCCGTGATACTACCGCGCGGATTTGATGTGCCCGATTCGCGACCCAGAATGGCCTAGATGATGGCGCACGGAATTGCCAGCATTTCGTACTCGCGCGACACATCCGTGAATGCACACAATGCGATGAGCTCGGCGTACTTTTGCTTGAATACGTACTCGCCTTCCATGTCGGCACAAGCACTGCCCAACAGCCGGTAGGTGCGCCCCGTGCGCGTTCGCAAACTTGGCTCCTTGGGATCTTTTGATTCGATCACGCTGCTTGCCCTGCCGCAGGCGTGCTCGATATCCCACCCGAAAACGAGATCGGCCTGAATCTCCTTGGCTTGGAACCGAACCACCGTCCACCGCACAAGGCTGATGGTGGGCTGATCCAGGCGACGCGTGCCGGCAAGGCGGTGATCGTGCCGAGCGCGAATGCCGACGAAGCCGCGCAAGTCCCAGATGCGAAAGTCCATGCCGCCGACAATCTGCTCGCCGTGTGTGCGCATCTGCGGGGTGATGCCGGGTTGCCGCGCTGTACGGCGACGCCGATTCCGCCATCGCTCGCGAGCGTGCCGGACCTCGCCGACGTGATCGGCCAGGCCCATGCCCGACGTGCGCTCGAGATCGCCGCCAGTGGTGGCCACAACCTGCTCTTCATCGGCCCGCCCGGCACCGGCAAGACCATGCTGGCGTCGCGGCTGCCGGGCATCTTGCCGCCGATCACGCATGCGGAAGCGATGGAGTCGGCGGCGATCGCCTCGCTGTGCGGACAGGATGTCGCGGTGGCCTTGTCGCGACGCCCGTTTCGTTCGCCCCATCACTCGGCCAGTGCGGTGGCGCTCGTGGGTGGCGGGTCGATTCCGCGCCCCGGCGAAGCCAGCCTGGCCCATGGCGGAATCTTGTTCCTGGACGAGCTCCCGGAGTTTGATCGGCGGGTGCTCGAATCGATGCGCGAACCGATCGAATCCGGGCGCATCCTGATCTCGCGAGCGACACGACAGGCGGAATTTCCGGCGCGCTTCCAGCTCGTCGCTGCCATGAACCCGTGCCCATGCGGGTATGCCGGCGACGCGTCGGACCGTTGCCGTTGTTCGGCCGATCAGGTGGCGCGCTATCGCGGTCGTGTCAGCGGGCCGCTGCTCGATCGCATCGATCTGCAGGTGGAAGTCCCGCGCCTGCCGATCAGCGACTGGCGCGACAACGGGCCGCGCGAGACGTCAGCCACGGTGCGTTCGCGGGTGGTGCAGGCGCGGCAGCGCGCGCTGGAACGCGCCGGCACCTGCAACGCGCAACTCGACGCGAACGCGTTGAAGCACCACGCCGCACTGGGCGAGGCCGAACGCGCGCTGCTGGAGCGGGCCGTCGACCGGCTCGGTCTGTCGGCGCGTGCGCACCAGCGCATCCTGCGCGTCGCCCGCACGATCGCCGATCTTGCCGAGGTCGAACCCATCGGCGCGACACACCTGATGGAGGCGATCGGGTATCGCCGACTGGATCGGCAGGCGACTTCGGCCGCGGCCTGATTCGGCGCGTCGCGACCTACGCGTGTGCGACCGGTGGACGATGGCGGGCGAGGAAATCGCGGCGTTCGGCTTCGATCTGCTGGCGCATCGTCATCATGCGCTGCGCATAGGCGGACAGCGCGCGTTCTTCGTCGTTGTCCGGCACATAGGCCGGCACCGCGACCGGCTGGCGTGCATCGTCGACCGCGACGAACACCATCAGGCAATGCGTGGTGCGCTCGGCGCTCGGCGCGGTGGTGTCGCGCGCGGCAACATCAATCGCGATGTGGATGCTGGTGCTGCCGGTGTGCACCACCTGCGCATGCACCTCGACCACCTGCCCGACCTGGATCGGCCGCTCGAACTGGATGCCGCCGACGTACACGGTGACGCAGTAGCGTCCGGCCCACCCCGATGCGCAGGCGTATCCGGCCTGGTCGATCCATTTCATCACCGCACCGCCATGCACCTTGCCGCCGAAGTTCACGTCGGTGGGTTCGGCCAGAAAGCGGAAAGTGAGATCGCGCGCACGTCCGGTCATGGCGGACTCCATTGCATGCAGGAAGCGGAGTCGGCACGCTAACGCGTCATGCCCGGGAATGCCAACGGAGTTGCCGCGATGTCGACCGCGATCCTCGGCCAGTGTCTGTGTGGGGCCACCCGCTTCGCCTTCGACCTGCCGACGAAATGGGTCGCGCATTGCCATTGCACGATGTGCCGGCGCGCGCAGGGTGCGGCCTTTGTGACCTGGGTCGGCGTCGAGGCCGTGCAGTTCCGCTGGCTCGCTGATGCCGACCTGCGCTGGTACGACTCGTCGCCCGGTGCCCAGCGTGGTTTCTGCGCGCACTGCGGGTCTCCGCTCGCCTTCCGGTCCGAACGCTGGCCGGGCGAAATCCATCTGACGCGTGCATCGATTGACGACGAACTCGATCGCGCCCCGGAGATGCACGTATGCCACGACACCCATGTGCCCTGGGTCATCCTGGGCGACGACTTGCCGCGCCAGGGAGCGCTGACCGCATGACCCCAAGGACATGGTTTGCCCTCGCGATACTCGGTGCGGCCTGCGCTGCGCAGGCCGACACGCTGACCCTGGAGCCGGCCGCCGATGCCACGCTGTTCCAGCCCAGCGGCAGCAATCCGGAGACCGCCGACAGCCAGGGGCCGCATCTGTTTGTCGGACGCATCGCCCAGGGGCTGCGTCGGCGCGCCTTGCTGCGCTTCGATCTGACGGCATTGCCGCCCGGCGCGATCATCGACGACGCGCGCCTCGAACTCAGCGTCTCGCGAACGATCAGCGGCAGCGTCGTCGTGAACCTGCATCGCATCACCACGCCCTGGCGCGAAGGCAGCGCCAACGGCGGCACGCCCGGCGGACAGGGCACCACGCCCGGCAGCAATGACCCGACCTGGTCGCTCAGCGCCGCACCGGCCACGCCCTGGACGACCCTCGGCGGTGACCTCGCCGGCACGGCCAGCGGCGACTTCACGCTCGATGGCGAAACCCGCTACACGATCCCGGCGAGCACGGCGATGCTGGCCGATCTCGCGAGCTGGCAAGGCAACGATGCGGCCAACTTCGGGTGGGCCTTGGTCAGCGACGAGACCCAGACGCCGCCGACCGCGAAGCGTCTCGAATCAGCCGAAGCCACGGACCCGGCCACGCGCCCGCTGCTGGTGATCGACTACCATCTGGCGCCGCGTACGCCGATTCCGGCACTCGGCATGCTTGCGACGCTGCTGCTCGCGCTGGGTGTCTGGTCGGCGACGCGCTGGACTGCGAGCCGCCGCTGATCGATCACGGCGCCTGCGCCGCCTCCAGCCGCGCAAGCCGATCGGCCAATGCCGACAACTGCGATTTCAGCGTCGCGTTCTCGGCCTCGAGCTTCGCGTTCAATCCCTGGATCGCGGCAAGCGCCACGCCATCGGCATCGACGGTCGAGATCGTCGTGTCGTTCTCGCCGACCCCGAACGCCGCCGCGAAATCCTGCGCCATCGGGCCAATGTGCTGCACGGCGCCCGGTTGTCCGATGTAGCGCCATTGCTGCACCGGCATCGCCACCAGTCGGTCCAGCAGCGCGCGCGCGTCGACGGCCTGGACGTCGGTCTTCAGATGGCGATCCGACAGTGTCGACCACGCACCCGCACCGACCAGCAATTGCACGCCCTGCCCCAAGTTCGCCGGATTCGAGCGCACGATCACGCTGCCATCGCCGTCAATGCTCAGATGCTCGAAAAAATCGATGCCGTTGTTGCGATGGGCGATGCGCAGATCTGCGTCATTCGTACCCGTGCCGCCCTTGCCCACGCCGAATTCAACGCGTTCGCCGGTGTTCCCATTGAGCGATGGTTTCGGGATCAACCCGAACTCGACGAAGCCGTCGAAGGGCGTCGTGCCGAACACGTTGAACTCGAGTCCAGCCTCTGCCGGCGTGCCATTGATGCCCACACCGCCATCGCTTCGAACGAGGAACTGGTTCGGGCCGGTGGAAGTGAAGGAGGACCCGCCGTGGTCGCCAGCCCAGACGAACGAACCTTGATCGCCATCTGCGTCACCCGAAGTCGCGTTGAAATGACAAAGTCCGTCGGATCCTTCGTTGCCCGACCTAATCTGGGCGGCTCTTCCACCGGCCCATGAGTAGTCTCCACCTGCGCAGTTGTCCACACCGCCACTGGTGGTCGCAGCGTAACCGTTCGCCCTGTTGGAAATACCGCCCCCGACATGCGATCCCCCGCCTTTCGCCTGGTTGCCACGCCCACCCGATACAGTTCCGTAATCACCGCTGACAATGTTGGGATCGAAGGAGTTACCGCCGCCTAGAATTGACCCGCCAGCAACTGCGCCTTGGTTCGCGGCATCACCTAGTACGATCAAAGGCCCCCCGAAGAGGCTGCCGACGTACTGGAAGGCGGCAATCCTGGCACCTGAGGTTTTGATTACGAGCGGCTCACTGTCCGTTGTGCCGATGAAATTGATGCTGTCATCGGTTCCCGCGTTGCCTTCGGTATCCCAACAGACACCTGCCAACGCCGCCTTGGCATCGAACGCCTTCGGCTCACCGAGTGCGACGAAACCGCTGCCGCCCTGCGCGACTTCGGTCTTGAGCTTGAGTGCGCCGAACTGGGTGAGATCCATGCCGAAGTCGACATCGATGGCGAAGCTGCCGTTCTTCACTTCGACGCCATTGAAGGTCAGCGGATACGCGAGCGACTTCGCGCCGCCGGCATCGAGCAGGCTCAAGCGGATGTCGTAACGACCGTTCGCGGGTGCACCTCCGTCGTTCAAGGTGCCGCGATAGGTCCAGGGTGCCGCGTTGGCGGCCGCGGAGAACATCAGGGCGATCCACAGGGCTGTGCGTTTCATCGTGGGTTCTCCGTTCATTCGAAACTGTTCATGAAGATCACGCCGGTGTCAGTGCACACGGCATTCGTCGATTTGGCGAGGTCGCTCACGGCCAGGCGCGCATCGAGGCTGAAACGACCGCCGCGCTGGGTGCCTTCGCCCTGCGCCAGTTCGGCCTTGAGCGCGAATCGGCCATCGCTGCTCTCGACCGCGCCTTCGACCAGTCCGCCTTCGCCACTGAAACGCGGCGCCTCGCTCGCCCAAGCCAACGCCGGCGCGGCGAACAGCGCAATGCACATCGTCATGGCGCGCATGTCATTGCTCCTTCGCCGCTTCGAGTGCGGCGAGACGCATCGCGAATTGTTCGAGCTGCGTCTGCAACTGCGCATTCTGCGCACGCGACTGCGCCAGTTCGGCCTCGAGCTTGGCGTTCAACCCCTGGATCGCGGCGAGCGCCACGCCATCGGCATCGACGGTCGAGATCGTCGTGTCGTTCTCGCCGACCCCGAACGCCGCCGCGAAATCCTGCGCCATCGGGCCGATGTGGCGGACGCCTTCGCCTTGCGCCTTGTAGCTCCATTCGCTCACCGGCATCGCAACAAGCTTGTCGAGCACGGCGCGCGTGTCGGTGGGCGCGATGCCCGTCTTCACGTTGCGGTCCGACAACGAACTCCATGAACCGGCACCCGCCGCCATCGTCACGCCCTGTGCGGCGTTGCTCGTGCTGGAACGGATCTCGACGCTGCCGGTGGGGTTCAGCAGCACGCGTTCGAAATAGTTGCCGGCATTGTTTCGATGGGCGATCCGGAAACTCGCATCATTATTTCCGGCACCCCCCGGTCCGACGCCGAGTTCAATCCGCTCCCCGGTATTGCCGTTGAGCGACAGCTTCGGAATCAAGCTGAATTCGACGAAACCGCCGTCGGGCGAATTGCCGTAGATGCTGAACTCGAAACCGCCGTTTGCGTTGGGCGGCGTGCCATTGATGGCGACGCCACCGGCCGCCGAGAACAGAAACTGGTCGGGCCCGGTCGAGACGATACTGCCGGTCGAATCGGACCAGACAAAGGTGCCCTCGTCGCCATCGGAATCGCCAGAGGTCCCTCCGAACTCGCAGGGAAGATCTGACGCTTCATTGCCGGGACGAACCCGAGCATTGTTGCCGCCGGCCCAGGAATAGTCGCCACCCGCACAGTTCGAGAAGCCGCCACTGGCCACTGAAAACGTTCCGCTGGCGATATTGGATGTACCGCCGATCACGCTACTTGAGGCGCCCGCCGCAGTGTTGTCAAAGCCACCCCCGACCGCGCTGCTACCATTGCTTGCGGTGTTGGATTGACCACCGGCGACCGCTGCGGTCGCGCCGCTGGCAACATTGCCGAACCCGCCACCGACGGCGCCGTGTGCCGCATTGAAGAAGTTGCCATCGCCATTGCCAGCCTGGTTGGCGAATCCGCCAGCAACCACGCCATAGTGATCGGAAATCGAATTCGGGCTCTCCCCCAAGAACAGGGGTTCGCTGTCACCCGCGCGCGCGCCACCACCGGCAATCGTCGCGCCCCGCACCCCAACAACGACGTTGTTTTCCGGGCTGCCCTGAATCACGTTGGCGGTGTACCCGCCTGCCGCACCGGGCAACGCGAACGCCTGCAACCGGCTGATATTCTGGTTGTTTGCGCGAAGATTCAACGCTTGGTTGTCCGTTGTACCGACGAAGTCGGTCATGGAACTTGTGCCCGCATTGCCGGCCGTATCCCAGCACACGCTGCCCAACGCCGCCTTGGCATCGAACGCTTTCGGCTCACCGAGCGCGACGAAGCCGCTGCCGCCTTGGGCCACTTCAGTCTTGAGCTTGAGGGCGCCGAACTGCGTCAGGTCCGTGCCGAAGTCGACATCGAGGGCGAAGGCGCCATCCTTCACTTCGACGCCGCTGAACGTCAGCGGATACGCCAGCGACTTCGCGCCACCCGCGTCGAGCAGGCTCAGGCGGATGTCATAGCGACCGTTCGCGGGTGCGCCGCCGTCGTTCAAGGTGCCGCGATAGGTCCAGGGTGCGGCCTGGGCAGCGGTGGACAACATCAGGGCGATCCACAGTGCAGTGCGTTTCATCGCGTCGTCTCCGGATTACTCGAAACCGTTCTTGAACACATCGTCGGGGGCATTGCAGACCGCATTCGCCGACTTGGCGAGATCGCTCACGGCGAGTCGCGCATCGAGGCTGAACCGACCGCCGCGCTGCGTGTCATCGCCTCGTTCCATTTCCGCCTTGAGCGCGAAGCGACCGTCACTGCTTTCGACACTGCCTTCGACCAATCCGCCCTGGCCGCTGAAGCGCGGCGCTTCGCTCGCAGACCCGAAGGCCGGTACGGCGAGCAGCGCGATGCCTATCGTCATGGCGAGCATGTCATTGCTCCTTGGCCGCTTCAAGTGCGGCGAGGCGTTCGCTCAGCCCGCGGACGACATCGTGCAGCGCGCGGTTTTCCGACTGCAGCGCGTTGATGTGTTGTTGCTGCTCGCGAACCGCTTCGACCGCCAGCGCCTCGAAACCGCTGGGCGCAACGCTGTAGTAGCCCTCGCCGTTCTCGGAAACCCATTGCGGCAACACGTCCTTCACTTCCTGCGCCACGAAGCCCATGCGCGTGCCGGTTGCGCCCAGAGCGCGTGCAGGGTCGGCGTACTCGAAGCGATGGCCACGCAAGGCCAGAAACGTGTCGAGCGGATGCGCGATGCCGTCGATGTTCTTCTTCAAACGCACATCCGAAATGGTGCCGACGGCGCCACCTTGAACCTGGGTCTGCCCGCCCGGCGTGATGATCAACCGCGGCGTCCACGTCGGTTCGCCAGTGCTGATCGCGTTCAGTTCCTGCACGTAGAAACTGCCGGCACCCGCTGCACCATCCGGGATCACCGCCAGCGAATAGCCGCGCGCATTCGTCGTCATCAGGTTCAGATCGACGTTGGCGTTGCCGGTGGAGTTGCGAATGGTCAAGTCGGCAAGGCGCAGATTCGGGTGATTGCCGAGCTTGCTGGTGTTGATCGCCATGCCGCCATCGGCGCGCACAAGAAATTGGTTGGGGCCAGAAGACACAAAGTTCCCGCCTTCCGAGTCGGCCCACATGAATGTTCCCTCGTCGCCGAGGGGATCGGTCGAGGCAGCGAACCCGGTGCATGTCGAACTGAGGTTGGTAGCGGTGTTACTTGGACGCACCTTGGCGAGCACGCCGCCGGCAAAAGAGTTGAATCCTCCAGCACAGTTGAAGGCACCAACGGCAAAAGAACGATATTCGGCGTAGTTGTATGCGCCACCGGCAACGGCGGCGGAACCTGCCGCTCGGTTACCGACACCGCCGGATACCACGCCAAAGTTCTCGGTCACGGAATTGCCGTCGCCAAAGCTGCCACCCAGCACGACCGCGCCCTGCGCGCCGCCGAGCGCCGCGTTGGCGGGCGAACCGAGCAGCATGTTGACGCCATTCGCCCCATCGGAAATCGTTCCGAACGCGCGGTTGTTGACGCGCAACTTCAATGCAGCACTGTCCGTGGTACCGAGAAAGTCCGTAGAGGGATTGGTGCCCGAATTGCCTTGCGTATCCCAACACACACTCCCCAACGCCGCCTTGGCATCAAACGCCTTCGGCTCGCCGAGCGCCACGAAACCGCTGCCGCCTTGCGCGACTTCGGTCCTGAGCTTGAGGGCGCCGAACCGGGTGAGGTCCGTGCCGAAGTCGACATCGATGGCGAAGGCGCCGTTCTTCACTTCGACGCCGCTGAAGGTCAGCGGATACGCCAGCGACTTCGCGCCGCTCGCATCAAGCAAGCTCAAGCGGATGTCGTAGCGGCCGTTCGCGGGTACGCCGCTGTCGTTCAAGGTGCCGCGATAGGACCAGGGCGCGGCCTGGGTAGCGGAAGCGGCGAGAAGCAGGCCGAGGGCGATGCTGCGGGCGAGCGAGTGCATGGCGGACTCCGTGGGGTCGGGACGACGTGCCGATGCTGCACTCTTGCCGCATCGTTGTCTTCACCCGAAAACGGCGTCCGCCGGGAAAACCGGCAGATTTTTTACCGGCCGATCAGATCACGTCCCAGGGATAGGCGCCGCGGTCGAGGATGAAGCCGGCCAGGGCCTCGATTTCGCGATCCTCGTTGCGTTCGACGCCGCGCACGTTGCGGAACATGCGCCGACGCGCCTGCTTGGTGAACACCTCGGCGATCGTCATCGCCTGCTCGGCGGCGGCGTCACCGGCCTTGTCCATCGCATCGGCGCGCGACAGGGTGCACAGGCCGACGAACAGGTCGATGGCGATGTCGGCGGCGCGCTTCTGCTGGTGCTGGTAGTCGGCGATGCCCTTGCCGTATTTGCGCAGCAACACGTCGGACACGCGTGCGAGTTCGACCGTGTATTGCTCGTAGGTCTTCGCCAGCGCCTGCAGGCGCGGATGCATGCGCCGCAGGATGTGGTCGGTGCCGAAACCGGTCGCCTGCGACAGGCGCCGCTGGCCATAGCCGCCGAGCACGCCGAAACCCTTGATCGGATTGTTGAAGATGTCGCCGATCGCGTGTTTCAACTCGCCCAGCGACGCACCCACATCTTTCATCCCGGACAGCGCGATGTACAGGCGCAGGATTTCGTTGGTGCCTTCGAAGATCGACAGGATGCGCGAATCGCGCTGCACCTTTTCGTACGGGAATTCCTTCATGAAGCCGTTGCCGGCGGCGATCTGCAGCGCCTCGTGGGCGTGGCGCTGGATGGCGTCGGAAGCGAACACCTTGCTGATCGCGGCCTCGGTGGAGTAATCGGCGCTGCCGGAATCGATGTAGTGCGCGACCATCCACACCGTGCTTTCGGCGGCGAAGCAGTCCACCGTCATCTGCGCGATCTTTTCGCGGATCAGGCCGAATTCGGCGATCGAACGCCCGAACTGCTTGCGGTCCTTGGCCTGCTGCGTCGACAGCGCGATCAGCGTCTTCATGCCGCCAACGGCACCGCCGCCGAGACCGGTGCGGCCATTGTTCAAGATCGCCATCGCGACCTTGAAGCCCTTGCCGGGTTCGCCGAGCACGCAATCGGCCGGCACGCGCACATCGTTGAAGGCGACCGTCGTCGTACTCGACGAGCGGATGCCCATCTTCTGTTCGTGCGGACCGTGCGAGACGCCAGGCCACGCGGCTTCGACGATGAAGGCCGTCATCTTGCCGTCGGTGTCGTCGGTGCGCGCGAACACCGTGTAGAACTGCGCGATGCCGCCGTTGGTGATCCAGATCTTCTCGCCACTCAGGATCCAGGAGCCGTCGGGCTGACGTGTCGCTTTCGTGCGCACCGAAGCTGCATCGGAACCGGCACCGGCTTCGGTCAGGCAGAAGGCGGCGATCATCTCGCCACTCGCCAGCTTCGGCAGATAACGCGCCTTCTGTTCGTCGCTGCCGAACAGCAACAGGCCCTTCATGCCGATCGAGGAGTGTGCACCGATGGTCAGCGACACCGACGAGTCGTAACGCGAGGTCTGTGACAACACGCGCGCATAGGCTGCATTGCTGAGTTCGAGGCCGCCGTGCGCCTCCGGAATGATCAGTCCGAACAGGCCCATGTCGCGCAGCTGCTGGATGAATTCGGCCGGTTGTTCGGCGGCTTCGTCCCAGTGCCGGAACTGGTCCTTGTAGCTGGTCAGGAAATCGTCGATCGACGTCACCATCATGCCCAGCATTTCGCGATCACGCTCGCGCATCTGCGGGTACGGGAACAGGTTCTCCTCGACGATCTCGCCGAAGAACAGGTTCTTGGCGACGCTGACATCGGTCTTCAGCGCACTGTTCGCGACTTGCTTCGGATCGGCCATGACGGGCTCCTGTGCGGGAGCCCGAGTGTCTGCCCGAAGGCTGGAGGCCGCAAGTCGCTAAGGCAGGAAGCCGAGCGTGTCCGGACTGAAGTTCACGAGGTTCGGGAACATCGTCTCCAGCTCGACATCGGGCACGCCCATCCAGCGCGCCAGCGTGGCCGCGAAGCGGTCGACCGGCGTCGTCGGCAGGAATTGGCCGCGCGAGAAGCAGTCCACGCCATCGAGCGTCTGGTTCGGGAAGGTGCCGTAGAACTTGCGTCCGGACACGGCACCGCCCATCGCCAGCTGCACGCCACCCCAGGCGTGGTCGGAGCCGTTGCCATTGCTCGACAATGTGCGCGCGAATTCGCTCATCGTGAACAGCGTGACTTCGTTCTGGATGCCGAGGTCGAACAGCGCCTGCCAGAACCAGGCCATCGCCTGGTTCAGCCGCGCCATCAGCAAGGGCTGGCCGGTATTGGCCATCTGCGTGTCATGGGTGTCGAAGCCGCCAAGCCGCACCAGGAACACCTGGCGCTCGTGGTTGATGCCGGCACCGGAATTCGGCCGCGACACCTTGATCATGCGCGCGACCATGCGCAGCTGGTCGAGCAGCGAGTTTGAATAGTTCGTGCCGGCCACGGTGACCTGCGCGGACGGATACGGGTTGGTCTGGGTCGGCGCAGTCGACATCTGGTACGGCGTGGTGATGGTCCCCGCCGCCGTCAACGCATTCGTGACGGTGTTCGTCAGGTCCAGCGAACGCGTGGTCAGGCGCGCGTATTCGTCGGCGAAGGGATGCGCGTAGGTCTGCGCCATCAGGTCGAGCAGGGCGGTGCGGCGTGCGGTCTGCGTGCCGCCTGCGGTCGCCGAATAGTTGTTGAGCGCGGTCGCTCCGTTCGTCGACATCTGATACGGAAAGACGCCGTCGCCGACCAGAAAACGCGAACTGCCCGAGATCGAGATGCACGGCGCCAGCGACTGCAACTGGTTGCCCGACGACACGCGACCAGCGACCGCACCGCCCCAGCCGTACGGATGGTTGGCATTGGTGCGGCCGAGTTGCCACTGCGTGGTCTGGTCGTTGTGCGAATACAGCTGCGGTGGACGCGGCGTGCTGTTGTAGGTGGCCTTGGTGATCGGCTCGACCAGTGTGCCCAGATTCGGGAACAACGCCACGCGTTGTGCCGCAAACAGGCTGGCCAGTCCGGAGTGCGTGGTCAATGCGCCGCCCGGCGGCGTGAAGGCGTAGTTGGCGCATTGCGGGTGCAGGCCGAACGAGTTGGCCGCTTGCCCATCGGGACTGATCGGACGCAATGCGTTGAAGTCGAGAGCCAGTCCCGTGGCACTGTTGCCGGCCGGCGGATTCGCGGATGTGTCGTACACACCGCCACGCGACGTGCGATAGCGGTCATACAGCGAACCGGATCCAAGGGTGCCATTGTCGCGCGGCACGAGCAGGTTCCAGGAGTCGTTGCCGCCATCGAGGTAGACGCAGACCAGGGCCCGGTAGTTGCCGAAGGCCTTGGCCGAGGAAGTGGCCGCCAGCGCCGTGCCAACCATGCCGAGTTGCGGCAGCAGGGCCCGCGCCGAACCCGCCATCACCGTGGCGGTCAGGGATTTCAGGAAATCGCGACGATCAGCGGATCGACTCATGGCAGGCCTCAGCGCTGGATCAGGAATTCGGGCGACAACAGCGCCAGATGGATGGTCGACAGCACCTGGATGGTGGCGCGGTTGCTGCCGGTCTCGGAAACGCCGAACTTCAGGAAGTTCTTCAGCGTCGCGCGGGTTTCGGCGCTCATGCCACCGCCGAACAGGCGCAGGTTCAACTCGTCGAGGAACAGGTCATAGGCGGCCGGACCGCTGCTGTTGGCACCGCTGACCAGCGGGATCAAGTCCGCGATCGTCAGGTAGGCGCTCGTCGTCGGCGTCGTGAAGGTGCCGCTGCCGGACGTGCTGTACCCCGCCCAGACGCGATTCCACAACTCGTTTGCGGACGTCATCGCCGTGGTTTCGTTGGCGATCTGGAATTCCGGTGCGAACAGGCCGTCGTTCTGCAGGTCGCCGGGCGGTTGATAGTCGGGTTCGTAGAAGTTGAACACGGTCGGTGCGCCGAGCGGGCGTTGCGCGAAACTGTCCTGCGGACTGCGGATGCCCATCTGAATCTCGCCGTTCACGGCAGCCGGCGCGGTGACGCCGAAAGCGCGCCAGACGGCGCTCAGGCGCAGCAGCGGTTCGCGCAACTTGCCATAGGGCGACGCCGGATCGACCGGTGCTTCGCGTGCCTCGGGATCGAGCAGGATGGCGCGGATCACCGCACCGAGGTCGCCACGCACGCCCTGTCCGTTGTCGTTGAACACGGTGGCGACGCGGGCGATGTAGGCGCCCGACGGATTGCTGGTGACGAAGCGCTGGATCAGTTGGCGCGCCACGAACGGGCCGACATTCGGATGGTTGAACAGATAGTCGAGCGCAGCGTCGATCTGGTTGACGCAATAGGTCCTGCAGGCCTGCTGCACGCCGGGGTCGCTGGGCATCGAGGTGCCGTTGCTGCCGGTGCCGCAGACCGGGCCGGCGGCGATGGTCACGCCGCCGATCAGCGTCTTCGCGCCGTAGTCCATGTAGGCCGGAAAGCAGGCCATCGGCGTGTAGCCGGCGGGTCCGCTGTTGATGCCGGTGTAGGTGTTGCAGCTACCCGAGTTGCCGCAGTTGTACGACCAGCCGGTGAAGACGCGCGCCAGCTCGCTGACGTCCTGCTGCAGGTACGTCGGCACCGGCTGGCCCATGCCATCGAGGATGGGCGAGAAGTCGTCGGCGCGTTCGACCAGACCAATGGTGAACAGCTGCATGATTTCGCGCGCGTAGTTCTCGTCCGGCAGCTGGGTGCCGTCGAGGCTGGCCTTGCGGTTGCGCCAATGGCTGAGATAACGCCCCATCATCGGTGACTTGGTCACCTCTTCCAGCAAGGTCCGGTAGTTGCCGAAGGCATTGCGCGCCAGGATGTCCCAGTATTCGGCGACGCCAAAATGATCGCCGCTCAGCGAATCGGCTCGGTCGGAAACAACGAGTACCTGGGACAGCGCGAACGCCATGCGCTGACGCAGCTGGTCCGGTCCGAGCGCCGCGGTGTTGAACCAGCGATCCATGCGCTGGCTTTGCCCGAGCGAAGGCGGCGTCGGCAATGCCGCGAGCATGTCGAGATAGGCGCGCGCGGACGTTGTGGGCGTCGCGATCTGCTGGTCGATCCAGCCCTCGTAACTGCTGCCGCGGAACTGCGCGATGCTGGTGCGACTGGGCCCGAACGTGGCCTGGGTCAGGAAGCGCGCGGCCTCGTTGTCGCTCGTCGGCACGAAATAACGCGCCTCGAAACCGGCCGTGTGGCCGCCGAAGATGACATCGTCTCCGGCCCGCACCAGGCCGGAACACCACAGGGCCAGCAGGCAAGCCCAAACGCGCACACGCATGTCACCGCTCCCCGGTCCACATCCAGGGCGCCATGGTAATGCCGGGCATTTGCAAATTTGTGCGTCGGCGCACGTCTTGCGTGCGCCGCTGCAGAATGCCGGACGCATGAACGCGTCCGGCACCGAGGCTTTACGCCGCCTTGTGCGCCTCGAACTGCTCTTCTTCGGTCGAACCGTGCAGCGCGGCGAGCGAGCTCTGGCCGCCGGCGATCACTTCATTGATCTTGTCGAAGTAACCGACGCCGACTTCGCGCTGATGCTTGGCCGCGGTGTAACCGAGCTTCTCGTCCGCGAACTCCTGCTCCTGCAGTTCGACGTAGGCCGCCATCTGGCGATCCTTGTAGCCGCTCGCGAGCTTCCACATCGAGTAGTTCAGCGCGTGGAAGCCGGCCAGGGTGATGAACTGGAACTTGTAGCCCATCGCCGCGATGGCCTTCTGGAACTCGGCGATCGTCTTCTCGTCGAGGTTCTTCTTCCAGTTGAAGCTCGGCGAGCAGTTGTAGGCGAGCAGCTTGCCCGGGAACTTCGCATGGATGGCCTCGGCGAACTGCTTGGCTTCGGCCAGGCTCGGCGTCGAGGTTTCGCACCAGATCAGGTCGGCATACGGCGCATAGGCAAGACCACGCGAGATCGCCTGCTCGATGCCCATGTTGGTTTCGAAGAAGCCTTCGACGGTGCGCTTGCCGTTGCAGAACGGCTTGTCGTTGTCGTCGACGTCGCTGGTGATCAGCGCCGCGCCCATGGCGTCGGTACGCGCAACGATCACGCTCGGCACGCCGGCGATGTCGGCGGCGAGGCGTGCAGCAATCAGCTTCTGCACCGCTTCCTGGGTCGGCACCAGCACCTTGCCGCCCATGTGGCCGCACTTCTTCGCGCTCGCCAACTGGTCTTCCCAATGCACGCCCGAAGCACCGGCTTCGATCATGTGCTTCATCAGCTCGAAGGCGTTCAGCACGCCGCCGAAACCGGCTTCGGCATCGGCCACGATCGGCTGCAGCCAGTCGATGTCGTCCTTGCCTTCGGCGTGATGGATCTGATCGGCGCGCAGCAGGGTGTTGTTGATGCGGCGCACGACGTTCGGCACCGAGTCGACCGGATACAGCGACTGGTCCGGATACATCGCGCCGGCCGTGTTCGCGTCGGCCGCGACCTGCCAGCCGGAGAGATAGATCGCCTTGAGGCCGGCCTTGACCTGCTGCATGGCCTGGTTGCCGGTCATTGCGCCAAGCGCGTTCACGAACGGCTCGGTGTGCAGGTAGTGCCAGAGCTTCTCGGCGCCGCGCTTGGCGAGCGTGTGCTCGACATGCACGGAGCCGCGCAGGCGGACCACGTCTTCGGCGGTGTAGCCGCGCTTGACGCCGGCCCAGCGCGGATTGCTGGCCCAGTCCAGTTTGATTTGTTCGGCGGTGGGGAGCGTGGTCTTCATGGTCTTACCTCTGGGGCTGTGTCGTCGGGGAGGACGGGGTGGTGCGCGAAGGGGAGGTACGGCGGTGGAACGGTGTTATGCGAGACGCTCGTAGCAAGGCAGCGTCAGGAATTCGACGAGTTCGTCGGCGTGTGTCCATGCCGACAACAATCGCGTCGCCTCGTCGAACATTTGCTCGCCCGGCAAACCCGCCGGATCGACGCGGTCGCGGATCGATGCGATCGCGGCATCGAACGCAGCGAAGTCGAGCGGCGTGCCGTCGTCGAACTGCAGGCCACCGACGTGCAGCCATTGCCAGAGCTGCGCACGCGAAATCTCGGCGGTGGCGGCATCTTCCATCAGGTGATGGATCGGCACGCAGCCGAGGCCATCGAGCCACGCGGCGACGTAGCGCACGCAGACATCGATGTTGTTGAGGAAGCCGGCGCGCGTGATCGTGCCGGTGCTCGGCGTGATCAGCGCGTCGCGCGTGACCGTCACGTCGTCGCGGGTCACGTGCAACTGGTTCGGCGTCGGCATGCCGGCATCGAAGATGCCTTGGGCGATCGGAATCAGGCCCGGATGCGCGACCCAGGTGCCGTCATGACCCGCACCGACTTCGCGCTGCTTGTCGGCGCGCACCTTGGTCATCGCGATCTCGTTCGCTTCAGGATCGCGACTGATCGGAATCTGCGCGGCCATGCCGCCCATCGCGAAGGCGCCGCGACGATGGCAGACGCGGATCAGCCATTCCGAATACGCCTTCAGAAAGGGCACGGTCATGCCGATCTGGGTGCGCTCGGGCAACACGCGGTCGCGGTGCGCCCGGAAGGTCTTGAGGTAGCTGAAGATGTAGTCCCAGCGCCCGCAGTTCAGGCCGACGATGCGGCCGCGCAGCGCGTGCAGGATTTCGTCCATCTCGAACACGGCCGGCAAGGTCTCGATCAGCACCGTCGCCTTCATCGTGCCGATCGGCAGTCCGAGGCGCACTTCGACGAAGGCCATCACCTCCTCCCACAAGGCTGCTTCCTTGTGGCTTTGCAGCTTCGGCAGATAGAAGAACGGGCCGAGGCCCTTCGCGGCCAGCGTGGTCGCGTTGTGGAAGGCGAACAGCGCCAAGTCGAACAGCGAGCCGCTGATGCGCTGTCCGTCGACGGTCACGTGTTTCTCATCCAGATGCCAGCCGCGCGGACGCACCATCAACACCGTCTTCGACTCGGGCTTCAGCGCGTAGTGCTTGCCTTCGGGCGAGGTGTATTCGATGTGGCCGGCGACGGCGTCGCGCAGGTTCTGCTGGCCTTCGAGCATCGCTTCCCA
This sequence comes from Pseudomonadota bacterium, assembly GCA_022705045.1. Taxonomy (GTDB): domain Bacteria; phylum Pseudomonadota; class Gammaproteobacteria; order Xanthomonadales; family Ahniellaceae; genus JADKHK01. The sequence continues at coordinate 31,502 of JAKJFE010000022.1, forward strand.
GACCGGGCTGGACGAGTCCTCGAAGTCGGCCATGAACACCTTCGCACCCGAGTTCAGCGCGTTGATGATCATCTTGCGGTCGACCGGGCCGGTGATCTCGACGCGACGATCGCGGATCGCTTCCGGAATCTCGGCGACGCGCCAGTCGCCGTCGCGGATGGCCTGCGTTTCGGGCAGGAAGTCTGGCAACTCGCCGGCATCGAAACGCGCCTGGCGTGTGCGACGCGCGGCCAGCAGGGCCTGGCGCGTCGGTTCGAAGCGGCGATGCAGTTCGGCCAGCAGGTCGAGCGCGGCGGGCGTCAACACGGCGGCGTGGGCCGACGTGGCCGCCGGGCGGACGACGATGGGCGATGCGGATGCTGCGGACATACGAAATCCTCGTGCGGTTCGCGGGTCCGACCGGAATGCCCTCCACATTCCCGCCGACAGCCAGACGCTACGCCCGACCCATTGGTTTGACAAACCGAATGTTTCAATGCGAACTATTGAATTCGTCAAAGACCTTGCAAGGCATTGATATGCCAAACCAAAAAACGAACAAGCGTTCGAATGCGACCTTGGTCGAAGGCGGCAAGGCGGCCCGCCCGCGCAAGCGCCGCGGCGAGGGTGAAGCGCGTTTCTACTACAAGGGCAATCGCCTCAAGCAGCTGCGCGCGTTCTGCATGAGCGCCAAGCTCGGCACCTTTTCGCGCGCGGCCGAGGCGCTGTTCCTGAGCCAACCGTCCATCAGCCTGCAGATCGGCGCGCTGGAACGCGAACTCGGCGTGCCGTTGATCGATCGTGCCAGCCGCCGCGTGCAACTCACGCGCGAAGGCCAGACCCTGTACGACCTCGCCCTGCCCCTCGTCGAAGGCTTCGACGGCATCGACGCCGCCTTCCGCGGCAAGCTGGTCGGCATGGATGCGGGCGAAGTGACCATCGCCGCCGGCATCTCGACCATCCAGTACCTGCTGCCAAACCTGGTGCAGGCGTTCCGCGAACGGCATCCGAAAGTGCGCCTGCACCTGGTCAACGTGACCGGGGCCGAAGGTCTGGCGATGCTGCGCTCGGATACCGCCGATTTCGCGGTCGGCTCGATGATCGACGTGCCCAGCGACCTCGCCTACGAGGCCGTGTATCACTTCGACCCGATGCTGATCACGCCGCCCAACCATCCGCTGATGCAGAAGACCGAGATCCGGCTCGAAGATCTCTCGCCCTACGGGCTGATCCTGCCGCCGCGACGCATGACCACCTACCGCCTCGTCGACCTGATCTTCCAGCAGGCGCGCGTGCCCTATCAGGTCGCGATCGAGGTCGGCGGCTGGGAAATCATCAAGCAATACGTGTCGATGGGGCTCGGCATTTCGATCGTGACCGGGCTGTGCCTGCGCCCCGGCGACCGCCTCGAAGTCCGCAACATGCGCGCATGGTTCCCGCAACGCAGCTACGGCGTGGTGATGCGCAAGGGCAAATACCTGAGTCCGCAGGCAAGCGCCTTCATCGACCTGATCAAACCCGGCATGTTCTCGCGTCGCGACTGGTTCGAGTCCGGGCATTCGGAACGGTGATTGACCAGAACGTCGCCAGATGTCCCGCTACATTTGGCTCGTCAGCACTTTTTGAGGTAGCGAATGTCGACGCTCACAAGTACATCTCTCGCTCTCTTGCTCTGTGTGCTGCCGGAACTCTCTTCCGCGGCATGTGCTTTGCAGACTTCATGCTACGACATCGGCGGAACGGTGAAGGCATGCAAGGAGATGGCGCAGGACAGAGCCGAGTTACTGCGCCTCGAACTCAAGGAACGATCGGTCGCGCACCGGATGTGCGACGCAGCAAGCGCCGAGCAACCGTGGAGTGAGCCGCCAGCTTCGAATTTCGAAGCCATCGTCAAGCGCGACATCGCCTACTACGAGCAGGTGACCTACTACTTCGTGCAACGGGAGGCCGGGCTGAACTGCGCTTCGTTGAAGCGGAAGCGAATCACGGCCAGCGTGATCAAAACCTGCTGCGATACACCCCCGGGGTCCGGGGTATGTGCCATTCGAGGCGCCTTGATCAAGCTCACTTCGGTGGATTGAACTGCTCGCGCAATCCTGTCGACTTGACCAGATCCATCTACCTTGCGACGGCCTTCTTCGCCGCCTTTTTTGCGACAGCCTTCTTCGCCACGGATTTCTTTGCCGGAGCCTTCTTGGCTGCGGGCTGCTTGCTTACGGCTTTCTTCGCGGGCGCAGCCTTCTTCGCGGGCGCAGCCTGCTTCTTCGCAGCCGGCTTTGCAGCGGCAGGCGCCGCGCCGGTCAGCCACGCCAGCACTTCTTCGGCATGGGTTTCGGGCTTGACCTTGTCCCAGACCTGTTCGACCTTGCCATCCGCATCGATGGCGAAGGTGGCGCGGGCGATGCCCATGTAGCTGCGCCCGTACATCGACTTCTCGACCCAGACGCCGAAGCCTTCGATGGCGACGCGCTCGGGGTCGGCGATCAGCGGGAAGTTGAGCTGGTACTTGCCGACGAACTTGCCGTGCGACTTCGCGTCGTCGGCGCTGATGCCATAGACCCGCACCTTGGCGGCATCGAAGTTCGGCAAGGCGTCGCGGAAGGCGCAGGCTTCCCTGGTGCAACCGGG
>JAKJFE010000138.1 GCA_022705045.1 Pseudomonadota bacterium
GAACCAGACGAATCATCGAAATCCGGATGCAGTACCGACACCGCCATCGCGGCGATCGGTTCGAAATCGAGGATTCTCAACAGCCTGCTAGCGTAGAGCTAACCGGCGCCGCGCGGATTTATCGCGCAGCGTCCAGCGACCGAAGGAAACGAGGTTGAGCGCAGTGTTAGAGCGCACTTCGCAGCATGCCTTCAAATGCCGCCCACGATGGCGCAACTGGTAAAGCAACTGCTGGTTCCATGCCGATAAATGGCATGCACACAACAGCGCCTGATGGTGACAGGGCAAACATTTCTCCGCCGCCATTCGTGGCGAATCCGAAATAGTCGGGAGCATATAGAGGCACTTCGTATTCAACGTTGTAGTTCGATAGCGCATCTTGCGGCCAGAACTCGCAGAGGAATGGATTGGCGTCGAGTTCGCAGACAAGCGGCTTGCCGGCTGCGTAGTAGGCGAGAAGTTCTTGAGAGGGAGTAGCCATTCTTGTGCTCTAACCACTTTTCTCCGACGCAACCGTCGGGATATGGAGTTGAGTCTGTGCTGCCAAGAAGTCGCGGGTCAAGAACTGCTTGGGAGACGCCGCGTGGGAATGAAGGTTCGGCAGCGGACGCGACGGGCGGCGCGGGCAGGTCCGGCGATTGCGACGAGATGCCGGACGCGATCGGGGATCAGTCGGTGGTGCGCAGGAACGCTGCAGCGTACGCCGGCAGTCGCAGTGTGCCGCCATCGAGCGTGGCAGTTGCGAAGGGGGCGTCGGCGAGGGTGTGGTGGCCGTGCGGGAGCGTGAGTATCTGTGACGCGGCGCCGAGGTTGAAGACGCAGAGCAGGGTCTGGTCGTCGCAGGTGCGGGTGAAGGCGAGCACGGGTTCGGCGGTGTCGAGGAAGCGGATGTCGCCGTCCATCAGCGCGGATTGCTGCGCGCGCCAGCGCAGGAAATGACGGTACTGGTGCAGCGTCGAATCCGGATCGGCGGACTGCGCCGCGACATTGCGTGAGCGATGACTGTCGGCGACCGGCAGCCAGGGCGTGCCGCTGGTGAATCCGGCATGCGTCGTGTCTTGCCACGGCATCGGCGTGCGACACCCGTCGCGGCCCTTGAAGTTCGGCCAGAACGAAATGCCGTACGGATCCTGCAGCAGTTCGAACGGCACCTCGGCCTCGGGCAAGCCCAGTTCCTCGCCCTGGTAGACGCAGACCGAACCGCGCAATGACGCCGCCAGCGCGCACAGCATCGGCGCCAGGCGCGCATCCGGTTGTGCGCCGCCCCAACGCGTGACCACGCGCTGCACGTCGTGATTGCTGATCGACCAGCACGGCCAGCCTTCGGTCATGCGCGCTTCCAGCGTCGCGACCGTGTCGCGGATGTGGCGCGCGCTGAAGTCGTCGGTCAGCAGTTCGAAGCTGTACCCCATGTGCAGGCGTCGACCCGAGGTGTATTCGGCCATCGTCGCCAGCGAATCTTCGGACGAGATCTCGCCGAGCGCGGCCGCATCCGGGTACTGGTCGAGCAGGGCGCGGATACGTTCGAGAAAGGCGACGTTCTCGGGCTGCGTGTTGTTGTGGTGGTGATACTGGAACGCGTACGGATTGTCCGGCGAGAAGCCGCGACCGACGCGCAGTTCCGGCGGCTTCGGCGGGTTGTCGCGCAGCAGCCGGTCGTGGAAGCAGAAGTTGATCGCGTCGAGACGGAAACCGTCGACGCCGCGGTCGAGCCAGAAGCGCAGGTTGTCGAGTGCGGCCTGCTGCACTTCCGGATGATGGAAGTTCAAGTCCGGCTGCGAGGTCAGGAAATTGTGCAGGTAGTACTGGCCGCGACGCGGCTCCCATTGCCAGGCCACGCCGCCGAACAGCGACAGCCAGTTGTTCGGCGGTGAGCCGTCCGGCTTCGCATCGGCCCAGACATACCAGTCGGCCTTCGCATTCGTGCGGTTCTCGCGGCTTTCCTTGAACCAGGCGTGTTCGGCCGAGGTGTGGCTGAGCACTTGGTCGATCATCACCTTGAGCCCGAGCGCGTGTGCCTTCGCGACCACGGCATCGAAATCGGCGAGCGTGCCGAACATCGGATCGACATCGCGGTAGTCGGCGATGTCGTAGCCGAAATCGGCCATCGGCGACTTGAAGAAGGGCGAAATCCAGATCGCGTCGACACCGAGATCGGCGATGTAGTCGAGGCGCGCGAGAATGCCCGGCAGGTCGCCGATGCCGTCGCCATTGCTGTCGAGAAAGCTGCGCGGATAGATCTGGTAGATCACCGCGCCGCGCCACCATGGCGCGCCATCGAGTTTGCCCATCGCCTGCTTGCCCGCTTCCGTTCCGACCGACTTCGGGCAGTCTGGCCCAGTGCCGGTTTCGGGACCATTGCATGCAAACGTATTCATCGCAACGCGGGTCGCTGGCGCATTAGCTTGCCCGCGATTCGGATCGGGACCGGGGAGGGATCCATGATCGACGCAAGCGTGCAATTCATCGTGTTCCTGTTGCTGACGGCGGCCGTCGCCGTCGCCACCTGGTGGAAATGCCGGCACGCCGTGCATTCCGGCGACACATCGAAGGACTTCTTTCTCGCCGGCGGCGGCCTCGCCTGGCCCTACGTGGCCGGCTCGTTGCTGCTGACCAATATCAGCGCCGAGCAGATCGTCGGCATGAACGGCGCGCAGATGATGCTGGTGGCGTGGTGGGAATTCGGCGCCATCGCCGGCTTGCTGCTGCTCGCACACGTGCTGGTGCCGATGTACTACCGCTACAACTGCACCACGACCACCGAATTGCTCGAACGTCGACTCAATGACGCCGGCGTGCGCGCCACGGTGTCGGTGTTGTTCCTGCTTGGCTACATGTTCATCCTGCTGCCGGTGGTGCTGTACACCGGCTCGGTGTTCATGAAATCGATGTTCGCGCTCGACCTGCCGATCATCGCGATCGCCGCAGCCTACGCATTGGCCGGGCTGGCTTACGCGGCCTTCGGTGGCCTGCGCGCCATCGCCATATCCGACACCTACAACGGCATCGGCCTGCTGGTGATGGGCCTCACCGTCACCGGGTTCGCGCTCGCCGCGGTGAATTTCGACCTCGGCGGCATTCCCGCCGAACGCTGGTCCCTGGTCGGTGCCGACGACAGCGACATCCCGTGGCACACGCTGCTGACCGGCATGATCTTCATCCACCTGTTCTACTGGGGCACCAACCACGTCATCGCCCAACGCGCGCTAGCGGCGAAGTCGGTGCGCGAGGCGCAGAAGGGCATCTACGCGGCGGCGGGATTCAAGCTGATCATGCCGCTGATCGTGGTGTTCCCGGGCCTCATCGCCTTCAAGCTCTACGGCGACATCGGCGACCAGAGTTACGGTCGACTGGTGGCCGATGTGCTGCCTTCGTGGCTGTCGGGTGCGTTCGCGGCGATGATCTTCGGCGCCGTGTTGTCGAGCTTCAATTCCTGCCTCAATTCGGCCGCGGCCTTGTACACCTGTGACCTGCACGTGAAATACGTGAACCCGAAGGCCGATCCGGTGCGCATCGGCAATGTCGTCGCGATCGTGTTCACCGTCGTGTCGCTCGCAATGGTGCCGCTGTACCAGCACGCGCAAAGCATCATCGACCTGCTGCAGCGACTGAACGGCCTGTATTCGATGCCGGTGCTGGCGATCTTCATCGTCGCCGTGCTGTTCAAGCATGTCGATGGCCGCGCCGCGCGCGCCGGCCTCGTCTTCGGCGCGGCCCTGTATGCGGTCTTCACCTTCGTCTGGTCGCCGCTGCACTACATCCACCTGATGTTCATCACCCTGGTGTCGAGCATCCTGTTCATCCTGCTGCTGTCGAAGCTGATGCAGTCGCGCCGCGTGGCGGCGCCGGCGCAGTAGCATCGACGGGCCGTCGCTCCGGAGTCGTTGCATGTCCGCATCCCACGTCGCGTCGAACCCGCGTCCCGACCTGTCGTTCTGGCAGATCTGGAACATGTCGTTCGGCTTCCTCGGCATCCAGTTCGGATTCGCGCTGCAAGGCGGCTTCATGTCGCGCATCTTCCAGACGCTCGGCGCGGAGAAGGACGCGTTGCCGCTGCTGTGGATCGCCGCACCGCTGACCGGTCTGCTGGTGCAGCCGATCATCGGCTGGTTCAGCGACCGCACCTGGCATCCCATCCTCGGCCGGCGCCGGCCCTATTTCCTGCTCGGCGCCATCCTCAGTTCCGCTGCCCTGGTGCTGATGCCGCATTCGTCGGCCTTGTGGATGGCGGCCGGACTGCTGTGGGTCCTGGATGCCTCGATCAACATCAGCATGGAACCGTTCCGGGCTCTGGTTGCGGACAAGTTGCCGGAGCGCCAGCGCTCGTACGGCTTCGTGCTGCAGACCCTGATCATCGGCGTCGGCACCTGGGTCGCGAGCAACCTGCCATGGTTCGTCAATCGGCTCGGTGTATCGAACGAAGCGGCACCGGGCGTGGTGCCGCCCTCGGTGCAGGTCGCGTTCGCGATCGGCGCCTGCGTCTTTCTCGGCAGCATCCTCGTGACGATCTTCACGACGCGCGAGTACCCGCCCGAAGACCTCGAGGCCTTCCGTCGCGAACAGCAGGCGCCGGGCAGCATGGTCGCCGACGTGTTGGCGGGCATCCGTGCGATGCCGGCGCAGATGCTGGCCATCGGGGTCGTGCAGTTCTTCAGCTGGCTGGCCTTCTTCAGCATGTGGAGCATGGCCACGCCGGGACTGACCGAACACGTCTTCCATGCGCCCGCACCCGATCCGCATGCGTTCGACATGGCGGTGCCCGCACAGGCTGCAGCCTTCGCGGCGGCGAATTCGGCCTTCCAGCATGCGGCCGATCTGGTCGGTGCCTACATGGGCTACTACGGGCTGTCGTCGATGGCCGTGGCCCTGCTGCTCAGCCTGTACGCGTCGCGTTTCGTGTTGAACCGGCGTCTGGTGCATTTCGTGTCGCTGGTGCTGGGTGGTCTCGGGTTCCTGTCGATGGCCGCGGTGCCGTCCCCGGTCTGGCTGATCGGTTCGTTCGCGCTCGTAGGTGTGGCCTGGGCCAGCATCCTGTCGATGCCGTATGCGCTGTTGTCCTCGTCGGTCGATCCGCGCCGCATGGGCATCGCCATGGGCCTGTTCAACATGTTCATCGTGATCCCGCAGATCGTCGCGGCCACGCTGCTCGGACCGGTCCTGCGCAGCTTTTTCGACAACCAGCCGATCTACGCGTTGGTGATCAGTGGCAGCAGCCTGATCGTCGGCGCGCTGTGCCTGGTGCGTGTGCGCGAGCCCGACGCGAGTTTCACCGCGACTGCAGCAGCGCACTGAGGCGGTGTCGATGAACTCGCGACATCTCTTCCTGCTGCTGTCGATCGCGATGCTGGGTGCCTGTGCATCGATGGCGCCATCCACGCCCGCACCGGCGCCCGACATCGTCGGCACGAACGAGCCCTTCGCCGAACACGCGGTCTACTTCGTGCTGACCGACCGTTTCGTCAACGGCGATTCGTCCAACGATCATCGCGACCAGGGCGGCGCGCTGCGCACCTTCGACCTGCCGACGCCGGGCGGGCCGCCGGGCGAATCGGACAACGTCGGCTACCTCGGTGGCGACTTCCGCGGCCTGCTCGATCACGCCGACTACATCCGCGAGATGGGCTTCGGCGCCGTCTGGATCACCCCCATCGTCGACAACCCGGACGAGCAGTTCAGCGGCGGCGATCCGGTGGCCTGGAAGGGTTTCTTCACCGACCGCGGCAAGTCCGGTTTCCATGGCTACTGGGGCGTCAATTTCTTCGTCGAGGACGAACATCTGCCAAGCGCAGGTCTGCACTTCCGCGAGCTCACCGACGGCCTGCGCGCGAAGGGTCTGAAGACCGTGCTCGACATCGTCGCCAACCACGGCTCGCCCTCGTTCTCGATGCCCAAAGACCAGCCCAAGTTCGGCGAGATCTACGACCGCGACGGTCGCCTGATCGCCGACCACCAGAACCTCGAGCCCGAACAGCTCGACCCGGCACACAACCCCTTGCATGCCTTCTTCTTCGCGAAGAAGGATCTGGCGCAGTTGTCGAATGTCGACGACACCAGTCCGCGCGTGCGCGACTATTTCGTCGATGCCTACAGCCACTGGATCGACGAAGGCGCCGACGCCTTCCGCATCGACACCATTCGCCATGTCGGCCTGCCGTTCTGGAAGGCGTTCAGCGACCGCATCCGCGCCAAACGTCCGGGCTTCTTCATGTTCGGCGAAGCCTTCGACCACGAGGCGAAAAACATCGCGCCGTTCACGCTGCCCGAGAACGGTGCGGTCTCGGTGCTCGACTTTCCGCTCAAGGCGGCGATGGTCAAGGTGTTCGGGCGCGAGCGGGCCGACTACGCCGAGATCGCGCCGGCGCTGTTCCTGAAAGACGGTCCGTATCGCAACGTCTACGAGCTGATGACCTTCTACGACAACCACGACATGGCCCGGCTCGATGCCTCCGACGAAGGCTTCATCGACGCGCACAACTTCCTGTTCACGGCGCGCGGCATTCCGGTCGTCTACTACGGCTCGGAATCCGGCTTCATGCGCGGCACCGTCGAACACGCCGGCAATCGCAACTACTTCGGTGTCGAGGGCATCGCGGCGGCGCGACAGAGTCCGATCCGCACGGGCTTGATGGAGGTCGCCGAGGCGCGACGCACGTCGATCGCGTTGCAGCGCGGCGTGCAGGTGCCGATCGAGATGGCCGGTGATCGTGCGGCGTTCTGGCGTGTCTACCAGCAAGGCGACGTGCACCAGACCGCGCTGGTGCTGCTGAACAAGGGTGATGCGCCGACGCGTTTCGAGATCACCGGCATACAGGCGGGCGAATGGACCTCGGCCTTCGATGGACATCGACGCCGCGTCGATGCAACGGGCGAGGCGAGCATCACGGTCGGCGCCCACAGCGTCGAGGTTCTGCTCCTGGATGCGCCGATCCCGACATTGAAACCCTGAACCCACGAACGTCGTTGGGCGAATGTAGGTCGGATCAAGGCGCGAAGCGCCGGATCCGACGATGGCATGGGCGTGCCGGAATCGTTGGGCCACGTCGCCTCCGCTGCGCTTGAGCCGACCTACATTCGCCGGGGTTACCTCGCCCCGCAGGACCGCCGCACGACGAGTTTTGCGGGCAGCAGCTGGTTGCCGATGGCTTCGCCGTGCACGAGTTTGATCAGGGTGTCGACCAGGCGTTCGCCGGCGAGTTTGGTGTCCTGCAGCACCGTGGTCAGCGGTGGGTTCACGTAGTTCGCGATCGGGATGTCGTCGAAGCCGACCACCGCGACATCCTCGGGCACGCGCCGGCCCGATTCGACCAGGGCGCGGATGGCGCCGATGGCGAGCAGGTCGCTGGCGGCGAAGATGGCGTCGAACTTCACGCCGGTGTCGATCATGTGTCGGGTGGCGTCGAAACCGACGTGTTCGATCGAATCGGTGGCGTCGACCTGCAGGTCAGGCCACACGTCGAGCCCGGCGGCTTCGAGTGCGGCGACATAACCACGATAGCGGTCGAAGAATTCCGGGCAGGCCGCCGACGCGGAACCGACGAAGGCGATGTTGCGGCGTCCGAGCTGAAGCAGGTGTTCGACCGCGGCGCGGCCGCCGGCGTAGTTGTCGCAGCCGATCGACACGCCCGGCTGGCCTTCGACCACCGCGCCCCAGCGCACGAAGTGGGTGCCCTGCTCGACCAGGCTCGTCAGCCGCGGGTGCGCCTGCTGGTAGTCGCCATAGCCCAGCAGGATCAGTCCATCGGCCTTGTGGCTGTCCTGGTAGTCCGCATGCCAGTCGTCCGAGAGCTGCTGGAAGGAGACCAGCAGGTCATAGCCCTGGCGCGCGCAGGCGCGGGTGATCGACGCCAGCATGGTGACGAAGAAGGGATTGATCAGCGAATCGTCCGAGGTCGGGTCCTCGAACAGCAGCAGCGCCAGCGTCACCGAATGCTGGCGCCGCAGGTTCGACGCGTTCTTGTCGACCTTGTAATTCAATTGCTTGGCAATCGCCTGGATCTTCTTGCGCGTCTCCGCGCTGACCAGCGG
>JAKJFE010000139.1 GCA_022705045.1 Pseudomonadota bacterium
CGTTCGCGCGCGGCGCGCACCGAGGCTTCGGCCGAAGCGGCTTCGGCCTTGGCGCGTGCCCGGGTCTGCGGATCCATCAGCGCGCCGGCCAGCGGTTCCAGTTCGGCGACGACCTCGCCCTGCTTCACCGTGTCGCCGGGTTCGCGTTCGATGCGTCGCACCGTGCCGGCCACCGGGGCACTGATCAGGTAACGCTGCTTCAGCCGCGTCTTGCCTTCCTCCTGCAGGCTGACGCGCAGCGGCGCCGCGCGCACTTCCGCGAGTTCGACATCGATCCCGGGATCGTGCAGGGCCAGGGCGAACAATCCCGCGATCGCCGCCCCACCGATGCCGACACCGAGCCACTGCCTGGGTTTCATCGCCTCATTCCCTCGTCTTGAGCACGCCGATCAGATCCAGCCGACCGATGCGCCGCTGCACGATCAGCGCCGACACCAGGGTCGAGGCCAGCATCGCCAGTCCGGCGAACCCATAGGTCGGCGCCGTCACCAGCACCGGGATGCGGAACAGCTCCGATTGCATGCTCACCGCCATGTACAGACTGAGCATATAACCGGTGACGAAGCCGAGCGGAATCGACAGCAGCACCAGCAGCACCAGTTCGCCGACCAGCACATAGGACACTTCGGCACGGGTGAAACCGAGCACGCGCAGACTGGCGAGGTCGCGACCGCGCTCGGATAGCGATACCCGCGCGGCGTTGTAGACGACGCCGAAATTGATCACGCCGCCGAGGATCAGGGCGACATACGTGAACACGCCCATGCTCTCGCCTAGGGTCTCGTAGAAATTCTGGATCGCGAGCCGGCGCACGCCGACACCCGCCACGCGTGGTCGGCGTTCGAGTTCGCGGAACAGGTCCGCCTCCGCCTCCACATCGGCAGCGATCAACACGCCGGAGAGGCGTTCGCCGTCGCCGAGCAGGCGATTCAGTGCATCGAGATCCATGTAGGCGTTCACGCCGAGATATTCGTTGACGACGCCGGCCACCAACGCCTGGACGCTGCGGCGACGCCCTTCGAGCACATCGATCTCGACGACATCGCCGACGCCGACGCCCAATTGCCCGGCGAGGTAATCGGTCAGCAGCAGGCCTTCGGCCGGAATCGGCACGCGCCGCAGGTCGCGGTCGACCGGGCGCTTCAGCACGCTGTCCTGCGCGAGTCCCTGCAGCGCGTTGCGTTCGCTGCGCACGCCATGGCGCAGGATCACCGGCACGTTGCGATAGCCCTCGACCTGGCGCACGCCAGGCAGCGCGCGCAGTTCGTGCGCCGCGGCCGGGCCCGTGGCTTCGGTGAAGTCGGCCGACAGATCGTTGCGCTGGCCGATGCGGAACTGCGCGTCGATCATGTAGTCGATGGCATCGGTCTGGAAACGGCCGACCATCATGATGGCGCAGGCGAACGCCAGCCCGACCACGGACAGCAGTGATTTCCACGGTCGCCGTTCGAGGTTCCGCAGCAGCATGCGCGTCGACTGGCTCAGCCAGCGCGCGAGGCCGATGCGTTCAAACAGGGCCGGCCGATACCGCTCAGGCGCTGGCGGCCGCATCGCTTCCGCGGGCGGCAGGCGCGCCGCGGCGATGACGGCGTGCGCGGTGCCGACGAAGGCGGCGAGCAGGCTGACGCCCACACCCAACAGGAACACGCCGCCGCTCATCCGGAATTCGAGGAAGGGAAAACGGTAGAAGTCCTGGTAGACGCCGGCCATCCACTGTCCGAGGCGAATGCCGCCGAGCAAGCCGACCACGACACCGACACCGACGATCAGCGCCACCAGCAGCGCGTAATGCAGGCCGATGGCGACGTTCGAATAACCAAAGGCCTTGAGGATGGCGATCTGGTCGCGCTGCATGCCGACAAGGCGCGACACGACCACGTTCAACAGGAAGGCGGCGACGCCAAGGAAGATGGTCGGGAAGATCCGTGCCATCGTGTCGAGCTGGCGCAGTTCCTCGCTCAGGAAGCGGTTCGAGACCTGGTCCTCGCGATCGTAGGCGCCGAGCCCGCCATACGGTGCGAGCACGTCGTCCACCGCCGCGATCGCGGCATCGCCGCGCGCGCGTGCGGCCAGCTTCAGGGTCACGTTGTTGAAGGCGCCGTCCATGTCGAGCGCGGCTTCAAGCGCACGCCGGTTCATCCAGACGATGGCGAAACGGCGGAAGTCCGGGAACACCGTGCCCGGCTGGATCTGATAGACGTATTCGGGCGACAAGGCGATGCCGACGATGTGCAGCTCGCGCTGGCGACCATAAATCGTTGCCGACAGCGTGTCGCCGGGCGCGAAGCCATGCGCTTCCGCGAAGGCTTCGCTGATCACCGCCTCGTCTTCGCTGCCCGGCGCGAGCAGACGACCGGCGCGCAGGTAGGGCCGATTCAGCAACGGCTCGCCGCTGTCCGGCAACGACACCATCAGCGCCCGCACCGGTTCATCGAAGCCGGGCACCGACAGGTTCGCGCCCGCGACCAGACGCGTCTCCACAGCTTGCACGCCATCGATTTCGCGCAAACGTTCCGCGACCGGCTCGGGCACGCGTCGCGCCTGCGCGAACACGTCGGCGAAGGCGTGGTCGTCGTAGAACCGCTGGCGTGTCTCCGACAGCGACTCCAGCGTCGCCCGCGACATCACCAGGTTCGCGAGCCCGGCGGCAATGACGAGTGCGATCGCCAGCGCCTGGCTGCGCAGATGCCAGAGATCGCGCAGCGCCTTGATGTGCAGCGCGCGCATCGCGATCACCAGCGCAGGTCGGCGGCGCGTTTGCGCATCGCGTTGACGTGCTCGCGCACGATGCGGCCGTCGGCGAGATACAACACGCGATGCGCCATCGAGGCGATGTCGGCGTTGTGGGTGATGACCACGGTGGTCGTGCCGGTTTCGGCGTTGATGCGTTCGAGCGCTTCCAGCACCTTCACGCCGGTGGCCGAGTCGAGTGCACCGGTCGGTTCGTCGCAGAGCAACACCGAAGGCCGTTTCGCGATGGCGCGTGCGATCGCGATGCGTTGCTGTTCGCCGCCCGACAACTGCGCCGGGAAGTGGTCCCTGCGCGGCGTCAGTCCGACCAGATCGAGCGCTTGCTCGGGCGTCATCGGATCGCGTGCGATCTCGGTGACGATGGCGACGTTCTCGCGCGCGGTGAGGCTCGGGATCAGGTTGTAGAACTGGAACACGAAGCCGACGTGGTCGCGCCGGAATGCGGTCAATCCGCGGTCGTCGGCACGCATCAGGTCATGGTCCTCGTAGTACACCTCGCCCGCGCTCGGCACGTCGAGCCCGCCGAGAATGTTCAGCAGGGTCGACTTGCCCGAACCCGATGGTCCGAGCAGGACCACGAACTCACCGCGCCGCAGTTGCAGGTCGACGCCGCGCAGCGCCTGCACCTCGACCTCGCCCATGCGATAGACCTTGGTCAGGCCGCGGGCGTGGAAGACGATGTCGGCAGGGACGGCCATGCGTCGATGATACGCGGCCAAGAAAAAGGCCGGCGCAAAGGCCGGCCTTTCATGTTCCTTCGGGTCCGGCTCAGTTGCGCGTGCGCGCGACCGCCAGGCTGCCGACCAGCACGACCAGCGCGGCCAGCAGCGTCAGTGCGCGACGGTCATCGGCCGGCACCGGCTGATGCGGCTCGATCGGCGCAACCGCGGTACAGGGCAGGTTGACGACTTCGAAGGCGAAGTCGCAGACCGCTGCCGACGACGTATTGGTCACGACCAGCACCATGTCCGTGTTCGCGGGGACTTCGAAAGAGAACGGCTGCGCGAGCGAGGAGCCGACGTCGCCAACGTAGTTCGCGGCCTGGTTGGCCGGATCATAGGCACCGATGTACGCGGACGCATGCGCGTTGGTGGCGCAGGGCGTGGTGCCGGCGGTATCGGGATCGAAGTTCACCGTCACGCAGGCGGCAGCGTTGCTGGTGTTCGGATAAGTGAAGGCTTCGTAGTTGAACGTCGTACCGACGTTGAAAATGCCCGGATAGGTCTTGTTCGGACAGGCGCTCGGGATGGCGTCGCGGAAGATGCGACCATCCTGGGTATTGGCGCCGGTGAACGACGCGGTGGTGACGCCGGACGGGCACACGGCGCCGCTGGGGGCGCGACCGTCGACCAGGAACGGACCGCGCGACGCCGCCGGAAGGCCGGCATCGTTGGCAGACTGCGCCAGCGCCGAACCGGACACGACCACGGCAGCAAGCAGGAACAATGGAATCAATTTCACGAGAACCCCTCCCCAAGACTCAAAGAAAAAACACCGGAGAGCCGCAAACGCGGTTCGACCCGTGCCACATGAACGAAGGAGTCTAGGGGTCGATGCCTCATTCTGCAAACCGGGTCACGGTACTCAGCGTTCGACGATGGCGACGACACCCATGCCACCGGCGGTGCAGACCGAGATCAGGGCGCGACCGCCGCCCTTCTCGTCGAGCAGCTTGGCCGCGGTCGCGACGATGCGCGCGCCGGTGGCCGCGAACGGATGGCCGAAGGCGAGGCTGGATCCGACCACGTTCAACTTCGCCCGATCGATTTCGCCCAACGGCTTCGCCAAGCCGAGGCGCTTGCTGCAGTATTCGGGCGATTCCCAGGCCTTCAGCGTGCACAACACCTGGGCCGCGAAGGCTTCGTGGATTTCGTAGAAGTCGAAGTCCTGCAGCGTCAGACCCGTCGCCTTGAGCATGTCCGCGACGGCCACGGTCGGTGCCATCAGCAGGCCTTCGCCGGCGACGAAATCGACCGCGGCGACACGCGAATGGGTGAGGTAGGCGAGCGGCTTCAGGCCACGTTCCTGTGCCCAGGCTTCCGAGCCGAGCAGCACCGCGCTGGCGCCATCGGTCAGTGGCGTCGAGTTGCCGGCGGTCAGCGTGCCCTTGCCCGAAGTGCGGTCGAAGGCCGGCTTCAGCGTCGCGAGCTTCTCGACCGTGGTGTCGGCGCGCAGGATGTTGTCACGCTCGAGGCCGCGGAACGGCACCACCAGATCCTTGAAGAAGCCGCGCTCATACGCGGCCGCCGCCTTGCGATGCGATTCGTAGGCGAGCTGGTCCTGCGACTCGCGGGTGATGCCCCATTCCTTGGCCATCATTTCGCAGTGGTCGCCCATGGCCTTGCCGGTGCGCGGCTCGGCCACACCCGGGAAGCCCGGCTTCAGTTCGGCGGGCGAGAAACCTTTCAGCGCCGCGCTGACGCGTTGACCGAAGGTCTTGGCGCGATTGATGTTGAGCAGGCGCCGACGCAGCTTGTCGCCGACCACGATCGGCACGTCCGACGTCGTGTCGGAACCGCCGGCGATGCCGGCCTCGATCTGGCCGAGTGCGATCTTGTTGCCGATGTGGATGCTGGTGTCGAGGCTGGTGCCGCAGGCGCGCTGCATGGTGATGCCGGGCGTCAGCGGCGAGAGGCCGGACGACAGCGCGACTTCGCGGCCGATGTTCCAGTCCGACGAATGCTTGAGCACCGCGCCGAGCGCGACTTCGCCCAGTTGCACGCCGCTGAGGTTGAACTTCTCGACCAGCGACCCGACCGCCTTGATCGACATGCCGACATTGCCGAGATCGAAGTACGCGGTGTTGTTGCGGCAGAACGGAATGCGCGAACCACCGAGGATCGCAACGCGGCGGGCTTGGCTCATGACGGGCTCCAACTCAGGGAGTCCCGACCCTAGCAAATGCCCGTGGAGCGGTCACGCCGGTTGCTGGTCTTCCAGGTCAAGCGTTGTTTCGGGCGACTCCGCACGGCGGAAGAACGCGTCGGCATAGGCCCAGAAATGCCAGGCCGCCGGGGCGCTGCGCAGCATCCAGTCGAGGTGCGACGCCGCGAACCGCATGGCGGCCTCGCGGTCGGTTACCTGCAGCGGCTCGCGGATGCGCAGTTTGCGCCGACCGGTCGCCGGATCGAGCCAGACCGCGAAGAACACGATCGGCACCTGGGCCTTCTCGGCCAGCTTGATCATGCCGCTCGGCAACTGCGCATCGCGATCGAGCAGGCGCACCGGCATTTCGCCGCCGACGCCGGGCACATCGATCGAGGTCAGCAGGCAGGTGCCGGCCTGCAGGGCGCGCAACATCGGCCTCGGGCCGTCGCCGATATAGACCAGATCGTGCGCCCCGGTGCGGATCACCTCGGCATTGCGCAACAGCGCGTACCGGTGCAGCAGGGTGTGGCCGGCAAAACTCTGCGGGTCGGTACGCACCGACAGTCCGGCGAAGCGCCGTCCGGACCGGCGCAGCGAGCGCAGCGCCCAGAAGCCCGCGCCCCAGTGGAACGACAGCGTGATCAACGCGCCTTCGCCTGCGGGCCAATCGCCCTCGATGTCGAAATGCCGATCGAGATAGCGGTCGCTGCGCCACTTCAGCAGGAACAGGTCGATGTGATCGACGAGGTGATACAGCCGCTGCTCGGCCGCGAAGCGTCCGGCATCGTCGACCATCCCGTAGCGTTGCGCGATCGCCACCGTGGCATCGACGCGCTCGCGGAAGAACCAGGGCCAGCGCGCCAGGCGCCGGGCGATGCGGAAGCCGATCGACCAGGGCAACAACGCGATCAGGGCCGGCACCAGCCAGCGTTCCACCAGCACGCGCAGCTCGCGGCGCAGGCGGTTTTTGCGGGAATCCATCATCGGCAAATCGTATCAGCGCGACCCGGCCCGAATCTTTTGTGGGAGCGGGCTCCGTCCCGCGATCGGTTCGGACATCGCGGGACAGAGCCCGCTCCCACAAGGCAGCCTCTCGCATTCGATAGAATGCCCGGCTGCATCTTCCGGAGTCGCCATGTCCGCCTTGATCTCCAGTCCCGCCGTGCTCGCCGTCGAGCTGGTGCCCGAAGGCGGGCCGACATCGCTGAGCCTGCCGCTCGAATCGGCGCACCTGCTCGGCGAGAAGATCGCCAACGATCTGGCGCGATTGCTGCCCGGCGTCGAGACGATGGGGCTCGCGGTCTCGGCTGCGCTCTACGACGTCGCCCAGGTGTTGCGCCCGGGTTGGCCGATCCACGCCGAGCTCGCACTCATGCACCAGCAGGCGCAACGCGGCGGTTGGATGCCGGCCATCACCAGCTTCGGCGCATCGGCCGGGCGCATGGCCGCGCCGGTGCTGGAGCCCGACGCGCGCCTGATCGGCAGCCCGTTGCTGCTCGTGCCTTTCGTGCTGGTCGGTCACGCGCACGACGCCGAACAGGTCAGCGCCGCGATGGAGCGCGACTTCGAGGAAAAGGGCCTGGCCGATTCGGCGACCTCGCTGTTCCTCAACGAGGCCTTCTCGATCCGCACCGAACATGCGCGTTACCTGACCCGGCACGACCTCTGCGCACTGATGGCGATGCAATACGAACACGCTGGTTTTGCCGCGTTGTGGTCGATTATCGAATGCGCACTGCTGTCGCCGGGTCGCGACGAAGCGGTCGATCTCGACGGTGGCGTGCACCTCGACTATCGCGCCGGGCGCTTGTCCGTGCGTGGTGATGCGGCGTCGCCCGCCTTTCGCCAGGCGACCGCGATCCTGTCGGCACACGGGCTCTCCGCGAACGCCAACTGATCAGTCGGCGCTTACGGTGCGGGTCTTCGCCCAGTCACGCAGTTGCTGTACCGGTTCGGCCATCAGCACCGAGAGCGGACGCGTCGCTTTCAATTCCGAGACCACGTGACGCTGTTGCAGCGGCACGCCGTCGGCATGGGCGGCATAGAGCGCGGCGACGATGGCCTGTTCGATTTCCGCACCCGAGAAACCGTCGCTGGCCGCGACCAGGGCATCGAGCTCGAAGTCGTTGCGGTCGAGCTTGCGCTTGTCGAAATGCACCCGAAAGATGGCTTCGCGCGCGTCCGGCGCCGGCAGATCGATGAAGAAGATCTCGTCGAAGCGGCCCTTGCGCAGCAGCTCCGGCGGCAGCCGCGACACATCGTTCGCGGTCGCGACCAGGAACACCGGATGCTTGCGTTCGGCCATCCAGGTGAGCAGGGCGCCGAGCACGCGCCGCGACACGCCGTCATCGCTGTCCGAGGTGGCCAGGCCTTTCTCGATCTCGT
>JAKJFE010000140.1 GCA_022705045.1 Pseudomonadota bacterium
GAACATCGCGGGGACCAGCCCATGCCGCGTGGTCACCACGTCGTCGTCGGGGCCGCTGCCGAGGGTGCGCGTGCCGGCCAGCACGAAGGAGTCCGCCAGCCCGGGTGTCGCGATCACTGCTGTCCGGTACGTTCCGGCGTCGAAGTACGAGATCTGGCGCTGGAAGCCCGGCACGCCCTGAAACGGCAGCGGTACGGGATACGCGAGGAAACTGCTGCCGCTGCGCTTGAGCACGGCGGCGGCCGTGTCGGTGATGCCATTGACGCATCCCGCGCAACGCCAGCCGGTGAGGAAGACCTGCTGGCGATTGTCGGATTGCGCCAGGCGCGTGGTGCTGATGTCGCCGAGTCCGCAGGACGCCCACTGAGGTTGATGTCGATCACGGCGGCCCGCACCTCGTCGAACGGCGGGTCGGTGCCGGTCGCGAGCAGGTAGGACGCGCTGGCAGTGCTGGCGTCGTCCGTGCGCAGCAGGGTGCCGTTGACGGACGCGCTCGTCGGCGCGCCCGAGTGTGGACACAAGGTCGGCACATCGATCGTGATCTGCCCATTGCTCGCGCCGCATGATCCGCTGTCGGCGCTTTCGACGCTCAGCTTGAGCGCGCCGGTCGATCGCTGACGCAGGGCCAGCAGCACGTCGTCGGCGCTGCCCGCGACGGTCGATGCGGCCGTGGCGAGCGAGGTGTACTCGAGGCTGGTGTCGGCGCTGCAACTGCGGCGCACGGAGCCGTTCTGGGCCAGGACCAGTTTCAAGGACCAGGTCGTCGAGTTGGCGTAGGCATCGCCGATCACGACGATGTCCCCGGAGGCCAGCGACACCAGCGCTCGCGGGAAGGCGCTGCGCGGAATGCCGCTGTCGACGATGTCGTAGCTGCGCCAGCCGATGCCGTCGAAGGTCGGATCCAGGACGTAGCCGGCGTCCAGGCGCATGACCACTACCGACTGGTTGCTGGGATTCGCGTCGGACGGGCGCCGCCCCAGCACCACGATCTTGCCGTCCTGGGTGCGGACCGCGTCGACCACGGCCGACAACTGCGGCGTGGCGATGACCTGCGTGATGCCGACACGGGTGCCGCCCGGCGTCATGCGCTGCAGGCCGACGCCGTAGCGATCGGTGGTCGCGATCTGTACCTGTGCGATCACGTCGATGTCGCCGTCGGCGCGGCGCAGCAGTGCGCGACCCGCGTCCTTGTTCTGCTGTCCGGCATCGAACCAGACATCCGCCGTGCCCTGGTTGCCGAACGCCGCGTCGCGGTCGAATACCGTTCCGGCCAGGCTGAGCATCGGGAAGAGTGTCGCGGCGCCGAAGGCGAGCGAAGCGAAAAGGGTGCCGCCGGGTCTGCTCATGGAGATCGTTCCGATGCGTGGGTAGCCGGGGAAACGTCATCGCCATGCCAACCCTGACATCCGCGATGAACCCATCGTCGATGTCAGGGCGCGGCTCGAAACGGCGTCTCACCTGCTGACCGGCCGCCAGGCCGACCTTGGAGCCATCCCATGCATCGCATCGCCCCCCACGCCCTCGTTCTCGCTGCCGTGACCCTGCTTGCTGCCTGCACGTCGTCCGAACCACCCGCCGCGGGTGTCGCGGATGCGGCGACCGCCGTGGTCGATGCGGCCGAGGCGACAGCGGCCTCGCATCCCTACTGCGAGGCCGCGACGTTCGCCGAAGTCGGCGCGGTCACCGGTGCGCAGATCGGCCAGGTCGACGTGATCGCCGGCGAGGAGATGCAGAGCGTCGACTGCGTGTATGTCGATCCGGCCAACATCTACAACAGCCTGTCGATCCAGATCGTCACCACCGAGTTGCTGCAGAAGGCCGGCAGTCCGTGGTCGACGGCCGTCGCCTATGCCGAGGAATGGGGGCGTAGCGGGCGGGCTGTGGACGGCCTGGGCGACAGCGCGATGTGGGTCGACCTGCCCGCCAGCCTGCTGGTGCGGCGTGGCGACTACGTGTTGCGCTTCAGTGCCGACCGGGCCGATCTGAGCGACGCGGCCGTGCGTGCCCGGTTTGAAACGCTGGCGCGGCAGGTCCTGACACGCCTGCCCTGAGGGCCATGTCAGGTTTCCGGGTTGGAGGGCGTTATCTTCAGGAACGGCTTCGAATGATCCCGCTGACGGGCAGCGCTCAGGCCGGTTCGTCCGGAATCAGCTTGTCGCTGTAGTAGGTGATCATGTCCTTGATACGCAGCTTGCGCTTCTTCAGGCGCTTGAGCTGGATTTCGTCGGCCTCGAGGTTCCCGGCGAGACTGGCGATGGCGACATCGAGATCGCGATGTTCGGTGCGCAGTTCCACCAGACGGCGGGCGATGAAGGCGGGATCGAGCGATTCGGACATGGCGACACGCGCGGAGGACGCCCGAGTGTAGTGGGAGCGCCGCGTGCGGCGCGATGCTCGGCTCGCCCCATGCGCCGACGGGGAAGCGTCCGCTAAACTGTGCGGCCCACCGGAGGCGCGCCATGGGCCTCGAACCGAATCGCAAAGCCGAACTCGAATTCAACAAGCTGCACAAACGCCTGCGTCGCCAGGTCGGCCAGGCCATTGCCGACTACGCGATGATCGAGGACGGCGACAAGGTCATGGTCTGCCTGTCCGGTGGCAAGGACAGCTACACCCTGCTCGATCTCCTGATGCAGCTGCAGGCCAAGGCACCGGTGCGGTTCGAGCTGGTGGCGGTGCATCTGGATCAGAAGCAGCCCGGTTACTCGCCGGAAATCCTGCCGAACCACCTGCGCAGCATCGGCGTGCCGTTCACGATCCTCGAGCAGGACACCTATTCGGTCGTGAAGCGCGTGGTGCCGGAAGGCAAGACCATGTGCGGGCTGTGCTCGCGCCTGCGCCGCGGTGCGTTGTACACACACGCCACCCTGCACGGCTTCACCAAGATCGCACTCGGCCACCACCGCGACGACATGGTCGAGACCCTGTTCCTGAACCTGTTCCACCATTCGAAACTGGCGTCGATGCCGCCGAAGCTGCAGTCCGACGACGGCAAGCACATCGTCATCCGTCCGCTCGCCTACTGCGCCGAAGACGACATCGCCGAATACGCGGCGATCAAGCAGTTCCCGATCATGCCCTGCAACCTCTGCGGCTCGCAGGACAACCTGCAGCGCCAGGCGATCAAGGCGATGCTGGCGGACTGGGAGCGCAAGACGCCGGGTCGTATCGAGAACACCTTCCGTGCCCTCACCGACGTGCGCCCCTCGCAACTCGCGGATCGCACCCTGTTCGACTTCGCGGCGCTCGGCGCCCGCGGCGAACGCAGCGATGCGCACGGCTGGCTGGCCGGCGAAGCGGTCGATGCCGGGCCGACCGCTTCGCGCGAACGCGTGCGCAACGCATTGAGCGGGCTCGACATCCTCGAAGCCTGAATCTGGTGATATCGAATCCTGATCGCCGCCATTTGGCGACGATGAACCCGTTTTTCCGGAGTATCGCTGCATGTTCTTCCGCAATCTGACCCTGTTCCGTTTTCCCGAAGGCATCGATCAGCGCTTCAAGAAGCTCGACGAGCAGCTCGCCGAACATGAGCTTCGCCCCTGCGGTCCGCTGGAACTGCAGACCCGCGGCTGGGTGTCGCCCTACGGCCGCGGCGAGGAACTGTTCTCGATCGAGCACGGCGGCGCAGCCCTGATGGCGTTGGGCGGCGAGGACAAATTGCTGCCCACGGCCGTGATCAACCAGCACATCGCCGAGAAGGTCGAGGAACTGGAAAAGCAGCGCGGTCGCCCGGTCGGCGCGCGCGAACGCCGCAAGCTCAAGGACGATGCGCTGACGGAACTGCTGCCGCGTGCCCTGGCGCGCCCGAGCCGGCTGGCCGGTTATGTCGATATCGCCAATGGCTGGGTCGTCGTCGACACCAGCTCGCGCAAGGCTGCGGAAGGCTTCGTTTCGGCGCTGCGCAACGCCTTGGGCAGCTTTCCAGCGACCAGTCTGGAGCCCGAGGAATCACCGCGGGCGCTCATGACGGAGTGGATGATCGAGGGTAAGCTCCCTGCAGGATTCGCACTCGGCGACGAATGCGAGCTGAAAGACCCGGCCGACAACGGCGCCATCGTGCGCTGCCGTCGCCAGGACCTGGGCGCCGACGAGATGCGCGAGCATCTGACGAGCGGCAAGCAGGTCACCCAGCTCGCACTCACATTCGAGGAGCGGATGCGCTTCGTGCTCGACGAAACGCTGACTGTGCGCAAGTTCAAGCTGCTCGACATCGCGGTGGAACAACTCGACAAGGGTGACCGCGATTCCGCCAAGGCCGAACTCGACGCGCGTTTCGTGTTGCTGTCGGGCGAGGTGGCGCGCCTGCTCGCCGCGATCGAAACCACGTTCGGCGTGCATCGGCCGCAGTCGCTCTGAGGCCGGCGCCGCCGACACCGCGAGGTCGGCATGCCGCAGTCGTTGTCGGACATCGTTGAACTGGAAACGCCGAACGGGCGCACCGTGCGGGTGCGCGCGGTCACGCATCCGCGCGCACGGCGTCTGTCGCTGACGATTGGTGCCGGCGGTCCGCGCGTGTCGGCGCCCGAAGGCACCCATCCGGCCACCGTGCGCGCCTTCCTGCGCGAACACGCCGGCTGGTTGCAGAAGAAGCTGCGCGAACTGGAACTGACCGGGCGCAAGCTGGCCCCGCCGG
Organism: Pseudomonadota bacterium; assembly: GCA_022705045.1. Classification (GTDB taxonomy): domain Bacteria; phylum Pseudomonadota; class Gammaproteobacteria; order Xanthomonadales; family Ahniellaceae; genus JADKHK01. The sequence goes on from JAKJFE010000140.1 coordinate 4,637, forward strand.
TGCCGGGTCGCGCCGAGACCTTCACCTTCCGCGGCGTGCAGTTGCCGGTGATCTGGCAACACGACCGCTTCCCGCGCATCGCGGTCGCGCCGGGGCGGCTCGACTTCGCCCTTGACCTCGAACATGCCGAAGCGTTGCGCATCGTCCAACGCACCATGCGCGCTTTCCTGCTGCGCGAAATGCGTCGCGAAGTAGCGCGGTTGTCGGCGTATTTCGCGCTGAAGGTTGGCAAGCAGCCGAGCGCGCTGCGCTTCCAGCCGATGCGCACGCTGTGGGGCAGCCTCAGCGCCGACGGGCGCATGAACCTTGACCTGGCCCTGATGCTGGCCCCGCCTGAAGCGCTGGAATACGTGGTCGTGCACGAGATGTCGCATCTTTGGGTGCGCAATCACGGGCCGCGCTTCTGGGCGCGCGTCGCCGCGGTCGACCCGGATTTCGAGACGCAGCGCGACTGGCTGAATCGCTATGGCCATGCGGTGAAGCACGAACTCTCGCGTTGGATCGGCGAAGACATCGACTGAGACGCAGGCCGCGTGCGCGATGTCTCTGTCCTGCGCTAGCCTTGCCGGCATCGGGGCATCGAACGGGGAAAGTCCATGCGTGTCAGGGTGTATTTGCCATTGTTCGGCGTGCTCATGGCCGGCTTGCCCACAGGCGCCTGGGCGCAGAGCCCGGAAGAGGACGAGCAGCGCATCGAGGAGATCGTGCGTGAGCGTTACGGTCCGACCCAGGCCGAGATCGACGCACTGGCGCTGCAAGGGCTCGGTCCGGATGGTCAGCCCCTGATCGACCCCGCCACGGGTTTGCCGGTGGTGCCGGGTCCGGACATGGTGCTGACACCGACCACCGAACCGGCGCCGGTCCCGCCGGGTACGACCGCGGCACCTGCGGCCGAACCGCCGCCACCGGACCTGCCGCCCGTCGGTCCGATCCAGTTTGAAGACTTGTCCAAACTCGTGGGTCAGTGGGTCAAGCTCAAGACCTACAACGGCCGGACCTGGCAAGGACAGGTCAAGGCGGTCAAGGGCAACGAGGTGCAGCTGACCGTGACCCAGCGCAGCGGTGCCGCGCTGATGACGCTGAAGAAGAACGCGATTGCTTCGCTGGAACGGATCTGAGGTCGCCCCATGCTGCTGATCGCTACGCTCGTCTTGCTCGCGCTGGCCGGTTGGGCCGGCATCATCTACGCCAAACTGTCGCTGCCGCTCGGGCTGCTGGTCGCGGCCCTGCCGCTGATCGGCATCGGCGTCGCCAGTGCGATCGGGCAACCGCTCGCCGCCTACGTGGCGCTGCTGCCGCTTGGCTACTTCGCCTACAAGAATCGCGGTTCGGAATACGACATCCTGATTCCCGTGATCGGGCTGGTTCTCGCCACCTGGTTCTGGACCTTTGCGTCCGACAAGGCACGGCTCGCGTCGGCCGCCGCGTACGAGGCGCAAGTCGCCGAATTCCGCAAACAAAGCGAAGCCAACGCCGCGAACGCGGCGCAAACCTTGGCGCAGTGGCCGAATCGGGTCGCAAAGCTGAAGCTGCAGCGTGGCAAGCTTCAGCTCGCCGATACCGGTGCCGAACTCGCCGTGCCCGAGCATTGGCGGTTCATCGAAGCGGCGCCGCTGCGCGATGCCTTGTCCGGCACCAAGCACTATCCCGGTCTCGGCGTGATCGGCTGGCTGGTGCACGAGCGTGTCGATCTCGCCCAGCTCGACACGCTCTGGTACGTCGAGGTGTATGCCGAGCAACGTGGTCACGTGAACGCCGACGGTGTCGACGACGGCGACCTCGAGAAGCGCAAGGGCGAGGCCACGGCGAAGATCAACGCCAAGGCCTTTGCGGCCGGAGCACCCAGCTTCTCGTTCGTGAAGTTTCTGGAGGCGCCGAAATATGACGCGTCGTACGACCGCGCCGTATGGGTCGATCAGATGAGTTATCCGGGCGAAACCTCGCTGCTGCTCGACTGCTACGCGATCAAGCTTGGCAAGGAAGTCCAGGTCTGGTTCCGCATGCGCGAGCAGTTCGAAGGTGCGCGTGAATTGTGCACGCGCAGCGTGCGCCTGATGGCGGCGAAGACGCAATTCGTCAGTGGTGCCGGCTACGGCGACTACACCTGGCTGGTTGACGATAGCGCTGGCGTCGACCTCGGCGAGGTCATCGCCAGCGAGCACCGCGTCGAGGACTGAACCTCAGTCGCGGCGCAATGCCGCCGCGACTTCCCCCGGTGTTTCCATGTGCAGATGATGGCTGCCGGTCATGCGCGTCAGGCGCAGGTCGGGCACGATGCGGGTGCGTTCCAGCATGTGTTCGACATCGACGAAGGGCATCGGCGGATCAGCCACGACCAGGCGCACCGGGCAGCGGATGCCGGCGAGATAGCCGCACACCTGCGCTTCCGACAGTCGCATCGCGCTGGTCAGCGTGAGGCGCGGGTCGCTCGACCACTCGTATCCACCATCGACCTCGCGCACGCCGCGTTCGACCAGCAGGCGTGCGCTCGCGTCGCTCAGCGGCATCTCGCGGTTGCTGCGTCGTGCGGCCACGGCGACGTCGATCGAGTCGAAGCGGCGCAATTGCTTGCCGGCGATGGCCTGGCGATCGCGCAGGGCTTGCGCCAGCAGTCCGGGCAATTTGTCCTCGCGGGTGCTGATCGGGCCGAGCGATTCGATCAGGTACAGGTGTTCGACGCGATCGGCCAATGCGGCCGCCAGCACGCTGGCGATGGCGCCGCCGAGCGAATGCCCGAGCAACGAGAAACGCGACCAGCCGAGGGCTTCGACCACGGCCAGCACATCGGTGCAGTAGTCGATGAAGTGGTACCAGGCGCCGGGCGCGCGATGCGAACTGCGACCATGGCCGGGCAGGTCGATCATCACCAGATCATGGTCGGCGAAGTGCGGCGCGATCGGCGTGAAACTGGCGACGTTGTCGAGCCAGCCGTGCAAGGCCAGCAACTTCGGTCCGTCCGCATTGCCGGCGCGACGGACGGCGATGCGCAGTGGCGGTGTGTCGATCGTCAGCTCTTCGAACATCATCATTCCTTGCGCGCGAGCTTGCGCTGGCGTTCGACCACCAAGGGTCGCGTCGTGATTTCCTCCTGCATCGCCGTGGCCGAGAATTCCGGCCAGTGCGTGCAGCGTTCACGCACCAGCTGCGCGATCAGCGACACGTGTTCGTCGCTCTCGTTCAGGCACGGGATGTAGCCGTAGTGCTCGCCACCAGCGGCGAGGAAACGGTCGCGGTTCTCGACGGCGATTTCTTCGAGCGTTTCCAGACAATCGACCGAAAAGCCCGGACAGATCACGTCGACGGCGCGGATGCCGCGCGCCGGCAGGGCAGCGAGGGTTTCG
>JAKJFE010000141.1 GCA_022705045.1 Pseudomonadota bacterium
CGCTGGCGGATCCGACCGTCGTGAACTCGCTGGTCAGCGAGCGCATGAACCGTTGATCGACTCGCGCAGGGCGCAACCGGAGGCGCCCCGCGTGACCACGATCCTGATCGCCGACGACCACCCGCTGTTCCGCGACGCCTTGCGCGGCGCAGTCGGGCGCGCCTTGCCGCAAGCGCGCATCGTCGAAGCCGCCGATGTCGCCGCGATGTTCGCGATGATCGACACTGAAGGCGAGGCCGACCTGCTGCTGATGGACCTGAACATGCCCGGGGCGCAAGGCTTCAGCGCCCTGGTGCAGGTGCGTGCCGCGCATCCGCAGTTGCCGGTGGTGGTGGTGTCGGCGCGCGAAGAATCGGGTGTGGTGCAGCGCGCACTCGCGCATGGCGCCAGCGGCTTCATTCCGAAGTCGGCCGATGCCGCGACCATCGCGACCGCCTTGCGCACCGTGCTCGATGGCGAACGCTGGTCGCCGGTGCCGGCTCGCCCGAGCGTGCTGGCCAGCGACGAGGCCGATATCGCCCACCGCGTCGCCGAACTCACCCCGCAACAGTTCCGCGTGCTCGGCATGCTCGCGCGTGGCTTGCTCAACAAGCAGATCGCCTACGACCTCGGCGTCAGCGAGGCCACGATCAAGGCGCACATGACCGCCATCCTGCGCAAGCTCGGCGCCAACAACCGCACCCAGGCCGTCCTGCTCGCCGGCAAACTCGCCCTCGACCCGAACGACGTCGACGCCAGCGCGGTGGTCGAGGAAGGCTGACTGCATTCAATTCACGCAGTTGCCTGTTGTCGGGTTTTTGCATAGCATGTTGTCGGGTTTTTGCAAGGTGATCGCATGGCAGCCAAACAGACGTTGCGCGGGCGCGTCGAGGCGCGTATCGCGAGAAATCGAGCCGATGTCTTCTTGACCCGGGACTTCGCGGATCTCGGCGGCGAGGATCAGGTGATCCGTGCATTGCGGACCTTGGTCGGCGAAAAGCGACTGGTGAAACTGGGTTATGGCGTTTACGCCCGCGCCAAGGCATCCAGTCTTTCCGGGCGTCCAATGCTGGATAGTCCAATAGGATTCCAGGGCGTTGCGCAGCAGGCACTGACCAAGCTCGGCGTGAAATGGCAGCCGACGGAGGCGCAGCTGGCTTTCAGCGAAGGTCGCTCGACGCAGGTACCCGCCAATCCCGCCGTGCGCATCAAAGGTCGGTTCTCGCGCACGCTTCAGTACCAAGGGCGCAAGCTTGTCGTCGCCCGCTGATCCGAGTCTTGAAGTGATGCTGGAGGTTCAGGAGTTCCTGAACCTGCCGGATGTGTCATTGGTCGAAAAGGATTTCCATATGGTGCGTGCGCTGGCGGCGCTCGCATCGATCCATGTCGAAGGTGTGAGCTTGGCATTCGGGGGTGGAACAGCCCTCTGCCGGGCGCACGGGCTCATTCGTCGGATGTCGGAAGACATTGATCTCAAGATCGATCGCCCCGGCGGGGTGACCAAAGGGGAGCGCAAGGCGTTCCGGAAGGTGGTCGCGGACCGTCTGCAGGAGTCTGGATTCGAGTTCGATCCAGATGATTTGAAGCAATGTCCTGTCCATGACGACTACCGGATGTTGGTGTTCAATCTTCCGTATCCGACGCTGATGCCGGCGGTGTCGAGTTTGCGTTCGCAGATCAAGATCGAATTGTCGTCGTGGCCCATTTTCCGCGAGACCGTCTCGTTGCCCGTGCGATCCTTTGTCGCCGAAGCGCATGGCAGGCCGCCCGAGGTCGAATCGATTCGCTGCATCAGCGTGCCCGAAAGCGCTGCCGAAAAGTTTGTTGCGCTGACGCGCCGAGTCGCTGAACACCGATCGATGAAGTTGGACTTTGATTCGACACTGGTTCGTCATGTGCATGATTTGCACAGACTGACGGCGTCGATTCCACTAGCCGAGTTCGCTGCGCTGACGGTCGAGGTGATGGCGACCGAGCGAGAGGGGTATGGCAAACGATTCCCCGCGTATTTCTCTGACCCGATGGCGACAAGTCTGTCGGCCATCGACGCCTTGCGTTCCGATCCTGCCTATCGTCGTTGTTACGAAGACTTCCAGAGGCAGATGGTGTACGGCACCAGCGTCGATTGGGATGATGGGCTCGCCACGCTAGCGGCTTTGGCGAGCGCCAGCGTCGCGCATCGTCTCTGAGCCAGAGGCTTTCCAGGCTCGAAGATGCCTTGTGGTGGAAAAAGGCTGATCAGCTCGCCGGTCGACGATTCGCGGCCAGGAACGCGCGCAACGATGCGGGCTTGACCGGTTTCGTCAGCAGCAGGCAGTGCTGTGCGCGGGCGGCGCGCTTGAGGGCGTCGCTGCCGTCGGCGGTGAGCAGGGCGCCGGGCACGTCGTGGCCGAGCGCGTCGCGCAGTGCGCGCAGGGTCTGAAGACCGTCGAGGCGGTCGTTGAGGTGGTAGTCGACCAGCAGCACGTCGGGACGCGCGTGTTCGACCGCGGCCAGGGCGTCGTCGACGCGCGCGACGGCGGTGACGCGCACCGACCAGCGCGTCAGCAGGGCGCGCATGCCGTCGAGGATGTCGTGGTCGTTGTCGACGCAGAGCACGTGCAGTCCGGCGAGGTCGTCCGCGACCGGCGCCGGTGAAGGCGGTGCGGCATTGATGCTGTCGGCGTGCGCGCGCGGCAGGCTGAGCGCGAACATGCTGCCGCGACCGACACGCGAGCGCACGGTCAGCGGATGACCGAGCATGCGCGCGATGCGTTCGCAGATGGACAGGCCGAGGCCGAGACCGCGTTCGCCCCAGGGGGAATCGTGGTCGAGGCGCGCGAACTCGCGGAAGATGGTGTCGAGGTGTTGCGGCGCGATTCCGGGGCCGCTGTCCCAGACTTCGATGCGCACCGCCGCACCGCTGCGCCGCGCGCCGATCAGCACGCCGCCGCGATGGGTGTAGCGCAGCGCGTTCGACACGAAGTTCTGCAGGATGCGACGCAACATGCGGCGGTCGCTTTCGACGACCAGTTGTGTCGGCACTAGACGCAATGACAAACCGCGTGCTTCGGCCAGCGGGGTGAATTGCTCGACGATGCCGCGCAGCACTTCATCGAGCGCGAAACGACGCAGCTCCGGGCGTAACGCGCCAGCGTCGAGACGCGAGATGTCGAGCAGACCGTCGAGCAGTTCCTCGGCCGAGCGCAGCGAACGATCGACGCGTTCCGCGAGTTCCGCTGGCGAGGCACCGCCGCCTTCGCGCAGCGCCGACGTGAACAGGCGCACCGCATTCAGCGGCTGCAGCAGATCGTGACTGGCAGCGGCGAGAAAGCGTGTCTTGCTCAGGTTGGCGTCTTCGGCCTCCTGCTTGGCCGCGCGTTGTGCATCGAGCGCGCGTGCCAGTTCGTCGGTGCGCTGGATGACGCGTGCCTCCAGCGTCTCGTTGGCGTCGCGCAGGGCTTCTTCGGCGCGCTTGTAGGCGGTGACATCGGAGAACGTGGTCGCGAAGCCGCCGTCGGGCAGGGGCGTGCCGCGCATCTCGATGACGCGACCGTCGGTGCGCACGCGTTCGAACACATGCGGGCTGCCCTTGCGCATGTGGGTGATGCGCTTGCGCACGTGTTCCTCGACTTCGCCCAGGCCGCATTCGCCGCGTTCGGCGTTGTAGCGGATCAGGTCGGCGACCGGGCAGCCGACGTAGACCATGCCTTCGGGATATCCGAACAGTTCGAGGTAGGGCCGATTCCACGCGACCAGGCGCATGTCCTCGTCGACCACGCTGATCGCCTGGGTGATGTTGTCGAGCGTCGCCGACAGCAGGGCGCGGTTGAAGCGCAATTCCTGCGAGGTGCGGTCGAGCACCGCGACCACTTCCTCGATCGGCATGCCGGTGCCGCTGAGCGCACTGGTCAGCACGCGTCGCGCCGATGCCGCACCAAGCGCGCCGGCGAGCAGGCGTTCGGCGAACTGTACGTCGTCGCTGTGCGCGAGGTCGCGGCCGCGGCGGTCGCCATGCGCGGCGAAGTAGTCGTCGAAGGCGCGGCGTGCACTGTTGGCGCCGATGATGCGCGCGGCCAGCGCGCGCAGGTCGTCCAGGGTGAGGCGCGTGCCCCAGCGTTCGACCAGGGTCGGCAGCGTCGGCTGCGGTGCGCCGAGGAAGGATTCCGCACGCAGCCGCTCGTCGACGCTCGGGCCGCGGCGCAGCGACATCACGACGAACAGCAGCAGGTTCGTACCGAGCGACCACACCGTGCCATGCGTGACCGGATCGAGCCCGCCGAGCCCGAACAGATGTTGCGGATGCAGCCAGTGCAGGCCGAATGGTCCGCTGGTCCGGAACGAATCCGGCAACCAGCCGGCGCCGGCCAGGCTCGGCAGCAACAGCGTGTAGCACCACAACGCGAAGCCGACGCCGAGTCCGGCGGCGACACCACGGCGACTGGCCCCGCGCCAGAACAGTCCGCCGACGATGGCTGGTGCGAACTGCGACACCGCCGCGAAGGCGAGAATGCCGATCGAGGCCAGCGCCTGGCTCGATTCGGTCAACCGGTAATAGGCATACGCCATCAGCGACAACACGACGATGGTGATGCGACGGATGCCGAGCACGATGGCACTGATGTCCGTGCGCTGTGCGAACTTCAACGCCCGCCAGCGCAGCAGCATGGGCACGACCAGGTCGTTGCTGACCATGGTCGCGAGCGCGACCGCGGCGACGATGACCATGCCGGTCGCGGCCGAGAACCCGCCGATGTAGGCGATCAGCGCCACCGCTTCGGCATCGAGCGACATTGGCAACCACAACACGTAGGTGTCGGGCGGCACATTCTGGCCCTGCGATGCGGCGAGTCCAGCCTGCGCGATCGGAATCACCAGCAGGCTGACGACGACGAGATACAGCGGGAACAGCCAGCGCGCGGTGCGCAGGTCGTCGGGCTGTTCGCATTCGACCACGCCGACCTGGAACTGGCGCGGCAGGCAGAACATCGCGCAGGCGGCGAGCAGGGTTTGCGCAAGGAAACCGGCCGCACCGGGATCGGACGTGGCCGGTGCCGTCGGCAAGTCGAACTGCCAGTCGCCGTCCATCGCCTGCCACGCGAACAGGCCGACGATGACGAAGGCGACCAGCTTCACCAGTGATTCGAGCGCGATCGCCAGCATCATGCCGTGGTGGTGTTCGGTGGCGTCGATGCGGCGCGTGCCGAACAGGATCGAGAACACCGCCAGCAGCAGGGCCACGTAGAGCGCGGTATCGCCGGGCACGGGCACGCGGGATGCGTCGGCAGCGGCACCGCCGAGCACGTTCACGCTCATCGCCACCGCCTTGAACTGCAGCGCGATGTAGGGCACCGCGGCGGTGACCGCGATGACCGTGACCAAAGCGCCGAGACCCTGCGCCTTGCCATAACGCGCGGCGACGAAGTCGGCGATCGAGGTGATGTTGTGCTCCTTGCCGGCGAGCACGAGCCGTCGGAAGAAGGCGTAGCCGAACGCGAACAGCAACACCGGTCCGAGATAGATCGGCAGGTAGTGATAGCCGCGTGTCGCGGCGCTGCCGACGGCGCCGTAGAACGTCCACGACGAGCAGTACACGGCCAGCGCCAGGCTGTAGACGATGGGGCGCAGCCAGGTGTGGGTCGGATACAGCGGCCGCCGGTCGCCGGCCCACGCGACCGCGAACAACGCGCCCGCGTAGCCCAGCGACACCAGCAGCAACACCCAATCCGCGATCATGCCCCGTTTCCCGCGATGCGAATCCGGATCGTAACGCTATGATGGGCGATTGCGATCCCTTGGAAACACACCATGACGAGCTTGCCCAACTGCCCGCAATGCGGCCAGGACAACACCTATCCCGATGGCGACCTGCTGGTCTGCGCCGACTGCGGCCACGAATGGAACCCGGCCGCCGCCGCACCCGCCGAAGCCGACAGCGTCCGCATCGTCCGCGATTCGAACGGCACCGTGCTGGCCGACGGCGACAGCGTCGTGCTGGTCAAGGACCTGAAGGTGAAAGGCAGCTCCACGCCGCTGAAGATGGGCACGCGTATCAAGCACATCCGCATCGTCGACGGCGACCACGAAATCGACTGCAAGACCGACCTCGGCCCGATGCTGCTCAAGGCCGAGTTCTTGAAGAAGGTGTGATCGCCGAAAAGAAAAAACCCAGCCGGGTCGCGGCTGGGTTCTGGATGGGTGGCGGATGGTTGAGGGTTCAATTCCGGCTTTCTTCCTCAGATGGCAAGTCAGCGGATTGGCGAAGGCCGCCGCGGATCAACCGCCCAGCAGTCGCCGTGCGAGCACCGATTGCAGGTCGCGGCGGCCATCGACGATCAGGTAGATGACGACCCGGCTACCGAGGACCCGATAGACCACCCGGTACGGCTTGAACGCGGTCTGGCGGTAGTCCTTGATGCCCAGCGCGGCGAGTTCTTTCGGGTGACTGCCGCGTTCCGGGAATTCGGCCAGCCGCTGCACGACCTTCATCAGCTCGTCGAGCACATGCTCCGCGTTCGCCGGGCTGTCGAACTCGGCGATGTAGTCGTGAATCGATTCGAGATCCTGCTCCGCACCCGACGTGAGGAGAACCTCGTACACCGTCTTGCGAACGGTCATCAGGCCACAGCGCGCTTTGCGCGCAGGCGTGCCACGACATCAGCAACCGGCTTGACCCGTCCGGCTTCAACATCCTGCTGCCCGAGTGCCAGGATCTTGAGCAGCGCCAGCGTTTCCTGCGTTTCCTCGAAGGACGCAACGTCCTGCAGCACTGCCTTGGCCTCTCCGTTCTGGGTGATGACCAGGGGTTCGCGCTTCTCGGCCAGGTGCGCCAGCACTTCCGCGGCATTGGCCTTGAGATAGCTGATCGGCTTGACCTGGGTTGAGTAGCGCATGACCGTGCTCCCGAGTTGACGCAGGACTGAATATAGTCCGTTAAAAGTCTTGCGACAATCGGCCGCGCAACGGCGCGGAAATCGTGCGGAGATCAGGTCGAACCGCCAGGGGAATGCGTCTTCAACCACTGTCGCCCGAGGGCCGTCAGGCGGTAACGCTGGTTGCCGCTGCGAGGCTTGTCGGGAAGGGTCATCTCGATTGCTCCCGTGGCCAAGGCGGGCTTCAGGTAGGCATTCCGGAAGTGATCTTCGTGCTTGAGTGCAAAGGCGCTTTGAATCTGTTGACGGGACATCTCTCCATCCAGAACGCGTAGCAGGCGCACAACTTCCCCGGTAACTTCCCCGGTAACTTCCCCGGTCACAGGCCGCGGGATTACTGCCCTGAATTCGTTTCCGTCCACGTCGTCGAGTAGCCGGGTCTCCGGCCACTCCTCCAAGACCCGTGGGATGCCGGTGCCGATGCCGCGGTAGGGCAGGATCGTCACGGCGTGATCGGTCAGGGTCGGATTGCGGCGGTTCGACTTGCCTTGCCGGATCTGCTCGGTGCTCAGGTTGTCGGGCAGGTGGCCGGGGCTGATGATCTCGATGCGGTCGGCGAAGATCAGCAGCCGGATCGAGGCGCTGGTGAAGTAGTCGCGATGGATCAGCGCGTTGACCAGCAACTCGACGATGGCCTGCTCGGGTACTTCGAGCACACCCAGGGAATTGAAGTTCTGGCCCGCCTGGACGTGGTGCAGGTTGCGCTTGATAAAGGCGAGGCTGCGCTGGTACTGCTCCAGCAAGGTGCCGTCGATGTCTTCGCTGTCCAGATAGTGATGGCTGGCCAATGACGTGCCAGGGAAGGCCACCGCCTTGACCATGAAAGCGGGCCGGAAGCGCTGCGGCCTTTTGCCGAACAGCAGCAGCCCGGCGAGGTTGAGTTCTCGCCCGTCGCCCAGGCCGATGTTCTGCAGGGTCTGCGACCGGGATTGGCCAGAGGCTTGGGGGGGTTCTACCCCGATTTCACGGACACCCCTAGCAAGGCTCATACTGAGCCGAA
>JAKJFE010000023.1 GCA_022705045.1 Pseudomonadota bacterium
GCATCGACCCCGCCGCACTGCACCGCCACCGCGCCACCGCGGCCCAGTCCGATCTCGACGCCGCCGACCGCCACCGCAACGTGCGCGACGCCTTCACCGCCGACCCGACCCGCGTCCACGACCGCCACATCATCCTCGTCGACGACGTCGCCACCACCGCCGCCACCGCCAACGCCTGCGCCCAAGCCCTCAAAGCCGCCGGCGCCCACACCGTCACCACCCTCGTCATCGCCCGCGCACCGGCGCCTGCAAAGTAATCGCGCCACCAAGAAAAACGGCCAGCGCGAGGGCTGGCCGTGGGGTCTTGTGCGGCGAGTGTGCCCAAGGACATCAGCCGATTGAGCGCATTTCACCGGAAGATTGAGATTCGAAACTTACCAACGCGTGGCCAGAATCATTCGAACTCCCGGTTCGGGAATACTTCAATTCCCAATTCGATTCCGAGCGCTGCCAATCTGCCAAGCAAACCAGGGCTGAATACATCTCCAATGTTCTGTCGTCCATCCAGATCGAAATAGAGGCTGAGCGTTCCGCCTTCTTTTTTTTGATGCCCTCAAATTGCTCTGCCGCCCTCTCAATATTGACCAACCATTGTTCGATTGCAGCCGCAGGGCTTGAGTGGCCGAGTCGACTGGTGTGACTCCAGAGCGAATCTGGATGCGTTCCCGAAAGCAGCTTTCCTGAGGGCATTCTGCGTTCGGCACCCTTGGCCCAGCTCAAATTCGGCGACATACCAGTCAAGACGCCGAGAAATGACAAGTCCGCACTCGGATGTCGAACGAGGAATCGAACGGAGTGGTTGGCGCCCGACCCGGGTGAGTCGTCGTCAGTAGTAGCTGTTGGCGAAGCGGTCGTTGTCTTCTCTTTTTGGGTCAGGTTGTCTTTCACGATCGCGCTCTTCGTCTCTGCGGCTTTCTCTATCGCGGTCAGAAAAGGCTTCGAACGACATCACCCACCGCAACCCCGTGCCCAAAGAGAAACCGCCAGCGCGAGGCTGGCGGTTCGCAAAGACACTTGTCTTGATCACTGTGAATTGGCGCTGCAGTCCGACAAGACATTGAGGCGGGTGATTTCTGACAGCAGTCCCATCGTCTCGAACGAGTGCTCGGTCGCGGCAAGAAACTTGCCTCGAACTATCACACACGAACCATCTAGCTCGAAGAACTTATCGGGTGATACCAAGCGTGCCACCTCGTCCACCGAGATTTCGATGGTGCGTGCAGCGGCCGCATCACCTCGCTCTGTCGATGCACTCAAGTACAGATAACCGTTGTAGACCAGCTTACCGTGCAGCGTGATGGTTGTTCCTAAGTACGTGCTTGGCGATGCATCAACGGCCTCGATCCGCGTGCAGCATGCATCGCCGGGATTGACACGAGTGCTGTGACAGCCAATAACAAGAACTGCTGGTCCAAGCCAGCTCAGCGCGTTACTCAGCTTCATGCTTGCGTCCTCGTTGGTGATCTTTCCGAAGCTTTTCAATCAATTTTTTCCGGTCACTATTCGATTCCCGCTTTTCGCCCTGGTAGCGATGATCTTTGCCGCGGACCGTTCTTGTTCGAAGAGACCCATCTTTGCGTTCCAGAACGCGCACAGCATTCGTCGGAGTTCGGACATAGTTGGGAACCTTGACGTTCTTCAATACCGCATCGTCGCCAGGAACTGTCGGGAGTTCACGAAGTTCGTTCGTGACATATCCCACAACACCATCGGCTGTAGTCGCCTCATGTGTGTGCGCCACAAATGAAGCGTCGCGTGTATTCACCTCAGCCGAACACCTTCTGTTCGAGCAATCGCCCAGCGGCTGCATCCCGCCATCGCGCGAGAAAAGCGCACCGTGTTCGGCCGATCCCGGTTGAGGAGCAAACTGCGAAAGGTACTCGACCGCGATTGCATCAGTGAGATCTGATCCCAAAATGTCGTCAGCGTCTCTCCCATCCGGATCCGTGAACTTGTAGGGAGAGTTGTTGGCGTACGCGTAGCGGTTGAAGTTGAAGGCGGAGGTGGTGTCCACCGCCATCGGGTCGGGGCTGAGGAAGCGGCCGAGGGTGGGGTCGTAGAAGCGGGCCTGGGCGTAAATCAGGCCGGTGGTCTGGTCGTACTGGTGGCCGGTGTAGCTCGGTTCGCCGTTGCGCGGCGTGGTCGTCGGGGTGCCGTAGGGTTCGTACTGGGTGCGACGGCCCGCGAGCACGCTGCCGGTGCTGCTGGTGTAGGCCACCGGACTGCCGAGCGCGTCGGTGTGCACGTATTCGACGCTGTAGGTGACCGGACTGACGACGGCCGCGGTGGCCGTGGCCTTGGCGGCGCCTGCGCCTGCGCCTGCGCCTGCGCCAGCACCTGCACCTGCACCTGCACCTGCAAAGTAGCCGCGTCACCAAAAAAACGGACAGCGCGAGGGCTGACCGCGTTGTTTTTCTGAGGCGGGACAGTTTGGTCTGACGTTGCGCGCCAACACAGGCAGGACTGTCCCAGATGACGCCCACAGCACGATCGGCGGATGACGCAAGCCATCAATCAGGGAACGACTCGGCGAATTCTCACCGATTCGGCTTTCTGTTGAAGCTCAGTCCTCAAATCCGTCGGCGAACAATGCCAATCGAGCAAGGTATGCCGCGCCGACGTTGGGGTTCTGCGAGATGGACTCACTGAAGTTGGGAGAACCAATTAGCAGCATGCCTTCAGAGATCGACACCGCGGCTCCGAACGCATCGGCCGATGAGGCTCCGGTAATACGACTGTCTTGGCTCCAGATTGAGCCCTGACGCGCGAAGAGATACGCAGCTCCGCTGGGGTTGAACGTGTATCCGGGGGCGCCAATGATGGCGAGATCGCCCACCACACTGACCGAGTAGCCAAAATTCTCGCCGCTGACCGGTACGTTCGGCACCAGTCGAGATGGCGCGCCCCAGTTCACTCCGCTTCGCACATAGACGTAAACCGCACCGGAAGCATCCGCCATCGAGTTGTCCGCTGACGGGAACCCTACCATGGCGGTATTGCCGGACACGGATACCGAACGACCAAATCCGCCTTCCATGACATCTTCGGCAGTGAGTTCGGCTTGGAAGGTCCACGCCGTTCCGGATCGCGCAAATACATAGACCGAGCCGACGCCCGGATTCGTTGGCGAGCCGCCATTTTTTGCACTGACAAGCGCGGTGTCGGAGGACAACGCGACCGCGCTTCCGAGAGAGTCATTCAATGCCGCATCAGGAGCGACAAGTTTCGCTTGCTGTACCCACGCCGCACCACTGCGCGTGAATACGTATGCAGAACCTTCTTTGTTGCTTATTGCCGAACCCTCCCGCCACGCACCCACGAGAATCGTGTCGCCATTGATGGCGACCGCGTTGCCAAACTCGTCACCGGTCTGATTGTCGCTGGCGGTCAGTTTGGCTTGCTGTGTCCAAACACTACCGTTGCGCACGTACACATAAACCGCGCCGACATCCGGCTGGAAGGAATTCGGAATCGAGCCATCCTTGAGCGGAGACCCGATGATCGCCGTGTCCGCCGTCAGCGCAATCGATGAACCGAATTTGGCATCTTCTTCGGCGTCGGCGGCGGTCAGTCTGGCCTGTTGAGTCCATGCGCTGCCGTTACGAACAAAGACATAGACCGCGCCCGCATTGACCGCGGTGGGTGCATCGGCACTGGGCGCTCCGACCAAGGCGGTGGTGCCACTGAGCGATACGGACAAACCGAAGCGATGTTCAGCCGCACCGTTGCCGGCGCTGAGCTGTGCTTGCTGAGTCCAGACGCCGGAATTGCGGACGAATACCCCGGCAGTTCCGGCGCTGTTTCCAGCAATGGTGTCGTCAAAGGGTGCGCCCGCCAGAAGCGATTCGCCGGAGATCGCCACAGACGTGCCAAATTCATCACCCCCGTCGACGTCTGCGGGCTGCACTCTGCCTTGGAGTGTCCACGTTGAACCACCCGAGACGTAAATATAGGCCGCTCCACGCTTCGTGCTTTGTGAGGGTGACGAAAAATAGTGCGATCCCGCCACGAGCGTATTGCCCGACAACGCGATGTCATGTCCGAACTCGTGGAAGTTGCTGCCATCGCCGGGCGTCAACTTGGCTTGCCATGTCCAAGTGCTGCCACTACGGACATACGTTGAAACCGAGCCGATGTCCGCGAACGTGTCCGTATCGTCGAGCCTCGCGCCAACCGCTGCAGTATTTCCTGAAATGGCAACCGACGATCCGAATTTATCGTCCGCTTCCCCACCGGGAGCCGGTAACGTGCTCTGCCAAATCCAGTCGGCACCCATCTGCACAAAGACATGGGCCGAACCAACGCCGCCTCCGTTCGGAGCACCAACGATCAATGATCCGCCGGATATCGCCACCGAGTGGCCGAAGTGCGAGAACTCCACTGCAGTTGGTGCAAAGAGCTGATCTTGCTGCGCCCACTGCGTGCCGTTGCGTGCGAAGACATAAGCCGTGCCGGTGAAAAACAAGTTGCCAGCATTTCGCTCAGGTGCGCCCACTACGACGAGGTCACCGTCCACAGCGACATCCCAACCAAACCGGTGTGCCCAAGCGGTATCCGCACCGACCAACTTCGCCTGCATATTCCAAGTCTGTGCACTTCGCACGAACACGTACGCCGCGCCGCCTTGCGGCGTACCGGGTGCAGAGATCACCGCTGTATCGCCAGACAGAGCCACGGCGGAACCGAATTGATCATTGAACTCGCCGTCGGGTGCGACAAGAGTCGCCTGGAGCGCCCACTGGCCTCCGGAACGCACGAAAACATAAGCTGAGCCCAAGGCTGAGCTCAGTGCGTGCCTATTTTGCTTGGCACCGACCAGAGCGGTCTCTCCCGAGATCGCGACGGAAGAGCCGAAATAGTCGCCACCTTCGCCGTCGCCATTGACCGGATCGTCTGCAGGATTTACCAGCCGCACTGTTCCGGAAAGGGCATTGCTCACCGATTTCTCAAACGCGCGCTGATCGTTGGCAGATTCGAACTGCCCCCGAGAGAGGCGCATCGGGAGATCTGTGAATGCCAAGGCATCATCCGTCAAAAGCGTGCTCAACGTGACGATGAATAAACTGGCGCGCGCCGCCAGTCGGCAAAGTTTGCAAAGCATCGAGGACTCCGAAGGCTGCTGTGCGAAAACACAACTCGGGAATTCGCCGCAGCACTCCCCCGAGACTTCGGCAACGAAGCGCGCACCTTAGCCGCCGTGACAGGGTGTGACAACCCGCCATGCCCTGAGGAGTTCAGCTGACCATGGGTAACAACGTCAACGCCATGCTCAGCTGTGACGCCGTACCAGCCCAATCGTTCAGCTCATCGGTAGCGCCGCCTGCAAGAGATATGCCCGCCCGGCGAGCGCGCTACTCGAACCCGTCACTGAACATCGCATCCGGCACTTCGGCGACCAGTGTCAGTTGATGCAGACCGGGTGCGAGTTGGGGGGCGATGCAATCGACGGTGTGGGCATCGGGATCGAATCGGCAGCGGTCGTCGAGATCGCGGGTGGCGCCGAGGCACCCGGCCAGGGATCATGGTCCTTCGCGGATCAGACGGCCTCGGCCGTGGCGCGCGCGAAATCCACCGCCATGCCCACCCACAGCGCCGCGCCAGCCCAGTGGCTGAGCCGGAAGGCGCGGAAACAGGCATCGCGGTCGCGGCTGCGGGCGAGCCAATGCTGCAGGACGATGACCGCGAGCGCGGCGCACCAGCCGATGGTGTAGGCACCGCCCAGTTGCAAGCGCGCACCGACCAGCCACATCGCATACAGGAAGCCGGCGTGGATCAGTCCGATGGCAACGAGGTCCATGTCGCCGAACAGGATGGCGGTCGACTTCGAACCGGCCTTGAGATCGTCGTCGCGGTCGACCATCGCGTACAGGGTGTCGTAGGCGGTGCTCCACAACACGTTGGCGAGAAACAGCAGCCACGCCACCTGATCGACCTCGCCCTTCTGCGCGGCATAGGCCATCGGCACCGACCAGCCGAACGCAGCACCTAGCCACAGCTGCGGCAGATGCGTGTGGCGCTTGAGATACGGATAGGCGATCGCGAGCGCAGCACCGCCAAACGCGAGTTGGATGGTGAGCGTGTTCGTGAACGCGACCAGCACCAGTGCGACCAGCATCAACGCGCCGAACACCATCAACGCTTCGCGCGGCGTCACGCGACCATCGACCAGTGGTCGTTGCGCCGTACGTTTGACTTGGCCGTCCAGCCAGCGGTCGGCGTAATCGTTGATCACGCAGCCAGCCGAACGCATCACGATCACGCCCAGCGAGAAGATCACCAGCAGCGACCACGACGGCATGCCCTTGGCCGCCGCCCAAAGACCCCAATACGTCGGCCACAGCAGCAGCAGCCAGCCGACCGGCTTGTCGAGACGCATCAGCAAGGCGTAGTTGCGCGCCCGCTCGCGCCAGTCGCGCGGCGGCGATACGGCCAGCGATGCCTGCGCCGGCGTCGACGCCGGTGTGCGTGACGCGGGATGCGCCACCCGGCGCGCCTGCGATTTCGGTGCCTTGCTCATGCCGCGATTGTGCGGCGACGCGTCGCTCAACGCGAGCAGGCGGAGAGAAACGATTGCATCAGCGGGGCGCGGTCCATGAGTTGCGGGTCGCGGCCGTCATGGAATTCCGGGTGCCATTGCACGCCGACGACGAAACGCGACCGGTCCATGCACGAAATCGCCTCGATGACGCCGTCGTCGGCCTGGGCTTCGACGACAAACCCGGGCGCGACCACCTTTGCGGCCTGGTGATGGATCGAATTGATGCGGAAACGGCTGCCGGCGCCGTACCAGTCGGCGAAGCGACCGCCGTCGCGGATGGTCAGGGCGTGACCGTGTTCGTCGTAGCGTTCGCTGATGACATGCGATTCGGTGGTGACGCCGTCGATCAGCAGGTCCTGATGCAAGCTGCCGCCGAAGGCGATGTTGATCAGCTGCATGCCGCGGCAGATGCCGAGCACAGGCTTGCCGGCGCGATCGAACGCGCGCAGCAGATCGAGTTCGAAACGGTCGCGCACCGGGTCCACCCCGATCGTGCACGGCCGAGGTTCTTCGCCGTACAGGCGCGGGTCGAGGTCGGCGCCGCCCTGCAGGAACAGGCCGTCAAAGCGTTCCGCGATGCCGTCGACATCGAGATCGGCACGACGCAATTCACCGCCGCGTTCGATGGTCGGCACCATCGCGACGATCGCGCCAGCATGCGACAGCCAGTGCGACACCGACTGTTCGAGGAACTGCAGTTTCTTGCCGCGGAAGCCGAGCTCGCTCGGCACCTGGTGCAACAGTCTCGGGGAAATGGCGATCAGCGGGACGCGGTCACTCATGCACTCGGTTGCGGTTTGAATTCCGGCTGGAATCGCGCCGAAGTATGCGCCGGCAACGAATGCGCCGCCAGCCAGCGCGCGACCTCGCGGCAGGCCTCGGCGCGCGTCGCGCCCTGGTCGCGGACACGCTTGAACTCGGCGACCTGGAGGTCGGCACTGGTGCCACGCGCCAGAATCCGTCGCGCATGCGCAACCGCGTCCTCGCAACCGAAATGCGCCACGTCCTCGGCGATCAGTGCCAGCAGTTGTTCGAGTCGATCGGCGAACGACAGCCTTTCGCCCGTGCCGAATTCGTCGATGAATTGTGCCGCGATACCGTGGCGCTTGGCCTGCCAGCGGTTTTCCTCGATCAGCAGGCGCGTGGTCGACATGCGTGCACGGCCGAGCGACGGATTGCGCACGGCAGCGCGCACCACGCAGCGGAACAGGTTGGCGATGCAGAGTGCGTCGCGCACGTCGGTGCAGGCGTCGGCGATGCGCAGCTCGATGGTCGGATAGTTCGCCGACACACGCACCGCCCACCACAGGAAACTGGCGTTCTCGATCACGCCCGCCTGCACCAGTTGATGCACGAAGGCGTTGTAGTCGGCCTCGCCGGCAAAGAATTCCGGAATGCCGGTGCGCGGCCATTCGTCGTAGGCGGCCTGGCGATAACTCATCAGCCCGGTGCCCTGGCGATTCCAGAACGGCGACGAGCACGACAGCGCCAGGAAGATCGGCATGTAGGCGAGGATGCGGTTCATCACGTCGACGCGGTCCTGTTCCGGCGGCGGCGCCACGTGCACGTGCAGGCCACACAGCAGGTTGCGTCGTCCGACGATCTGGAAGTCGGACACCAGTTGCCGGTAGCGCGGCTTCTGCGTCAGGTTCTGTTCGCGCCATTCGGCGAGCGGATGTGTGCCGGAGGCGACCAGCGCGAGGTCGTAGCGTTTGGCGATCTCGCCGACGATGCGACGGTTGCCGATCACCGCATCGGCGAGTCCGCCGACATCGCTGCAGATCGGCGTGACCATTTCGATCTGCGACTGCAGCAGTTCGTTGCTCGCGCGTTCGCCGAGGCGACGCCGCACTTCGTGCAGAAAGGCCTGCGGCATGCGTGTCGCGATGGCGCCGCTGTCGGCCTGCGACAGGAAGAATTCCTCTTCGACGCCGTAGGTGTAGATGTGCTCGCTCATGTCGTCCTCCGTTCCACCATCACGCAAGGACCGCGTCATGGGGGAACAGAGAAACACTCTCGGAGTTAAGAGCACGTTACTGCGATGAACTCGTGTTCAGGATCATGTGCGGATTTCGGGGTGGCGATCCGGATTCCCATTCGCACGCCATTACAGCAAGAGCCCCGGCATGCACGGTTGCGGCAGTTCTTCTCGAAAGCCCCGAAGGGGCGTACGAATGGGAGCCCGGGGCATCGCCCCGGGAACGTCCGCGGTGACGTCCGCGCGACGCAACGTCCACCCGGGGCGATGTCCACACCATGTGGCACGCACACGGTGGAACGCGCACCCAACGTGACGCCCACCCGGGGCGTTGCCCCGGGCTCCCATTCCCGCGCCCCGTTGGGGCTGACACAACGTGCGGACTATTTCTTCTTCGGGATGTACAGGTCCGTGACCGTGCCTTCGCAGACTTCGGCGGCGAGACCCAGGGTTTCGCCGAGCGTCGGATGCGGATGGATGGTCAGGCCGATGTCGGCGATTTCGGCCTGCATCTCGATGGCAAGTGCGGCTTCGGAAATCAGGTCGCCGGCATGCGGACCGACGATGCCGACGCCGATGACGCGATGCGTGGTCTCGTCGTACAGCATCTTGGTGAAGCCTTCGGTGCGACCGATGCCGATGGCACGACCCGACGCCGCCCACGGGAACACGCCCTTGCCGTAAGCGATGCCTTTCGCCTTCGCTTCGGTTTCGGTGAGTCCGACCCAGGCGATTTCCGGATCGGTGTAGGCCACGCTCGGGATCACCCGCGCGACGAATTCGCTCTTGTGGCCGCTGGCATTCTCCGCAGCAACTTTCGCTTCGTGCGTGGCCTTGTGCGCGAGCATCGGCTGGCCGACGATGTCACCGATCGCGAAGATGTGCGGCACGTTCGTGCGCATCTGCTTGTCGACGGCGATGAAGCCGCGTGCATCGACGTTCACACCCGCCGCTTCGGCGTTGAGCTTCTTGCCATTCGGCGTGCGCCCGACCGCACACAACACGCGATCGAACACCGTCGTTTTCGGCATCGACTCGCCTTCGAAGGTGGCGTGCAGACCATCCTTCTGCGCATCGAGCGCGGTGACCTTGGTCTTCAGATGGATACCGGCGTAACGCTTCGCGAGTCGCGTCTGCAGCGGCTTGACGAGATCAAGGTCGGCACCCGGCATCAGCTGGTCGGCGAGTTCGACGACGGTGACTTCCGAACCGAGCGCATCGAATACGCAGGCCATTTCCAAGCCGATGATGCCGCCGCCGATGACGAGCAGGCGCTTCGGGATATCGGCGAGCGCCAAGGCATCGGTCGAGTCCATCACGCGCGGATCGTCCCAGCGCAGGCCCGGCAGTTTCACCGGCTGCGAACCGGCGGCGATGATGGCTTTCTCGAAGCGCACGAGCTTGGCACCGTCCGCGGTCGCGACTTCGACCTCGTTCGCCGAAACGAACTTCGCGACGCCGGTCACGCGCGTGACCTTGCGCTGTTTCGACATGCCGGCGAGGCCGCCGTTCAAGGTCTTCACGACCTTTTCCTTGTACGCGCGCAGCTTGTCGAGTTCGATCTTCGGCGCACCGAAGCTGATGCCGTAGTCCGAGGCGTGGCTGGCTTCGTCGATCACTTTCGCGGCGTGCAGCAATGCCTTCGACGGAATGCAGCCGACGTTGAGGCAGACGCCACCGAGTTCGGCATAACGCTCGATCAGCACGACGTTCTGGTCCAGATCCGCCGCGCGGAACGCCGCGCTGTATCCGCCCGGCCCGGCGCCGATCACGACGATCTGGCACTCGATGTCGGCTTTGCGGCCGCTCGCGGGCGATGCGACCACGGCCGGAGCCGACACAGCGATCTTCGCTGTTGGAGCGGCTTCAGCCGCGATGCTCTTCTCCACCGCGACGGGCTTGGCCGCATTTGGATTCGCGGCTGAAGCCGCTCCAACAGCCGCGGATGCAACAGTTTCCAACACCGCCACCACCATGCCCTCGCTGAGCTTGTCGCCGAGCTTCACCCGCAACTCGCGCACGACGCCGGCCGCGCTCGATGGCACTTCCATCGTCGCCTTGTCCGACTCCAGTGTGACCAGGCCCTGGTCCTTCTTGATCGTGTCGCCAACCTTGACCAGCACCTCGATCACCGGCACCTCGCTGCTGCCGCCAAGGTCGGGGACTTTCACTTCGATCGTGTTCGACATGGTCCGTCCTCCGCTCACAACATCGCCCGCCGGAAATCGGCGAGCAGTTGCGCGAGGTAGCTGGTGAAGCGGGCGGCGGCGGCGCCGTCGATGACGCGGTGGTCGTAGCTGAGCGAGAGCGGCAGCGTGAGGCGCGCGTCGAAGCTGGTGCCGTTCCAGACCGGTTTCATCGACGATTTGGAAACGCCGAGGATGGCGACTTCAGGGGCGTTGATGATCGGCGTGAATGCGGTGCCGCCAATGCCGCCGAGCGAGCTGATCGAGAAGCAGCCGCCCTGCATGTCGGCCGGTCCGAGCTTGCCCTCGCGCGCCTTCGCGGCGAGTTCGGAGGTTTCCTTGGCGAGCGCGAACACGCCCTTCTGGTCGACGTCGCGGATCACCGGGACCACGAGGCCATTCGGCGTGTCGGCGGCGAAGCCGATGTGGAAATAATTCTTGAGCGTGAGGTTCTCGCCGGACGCATCGAGCGAGGCGTTGAAGTCCGGGAATTTCTTCAGCGCCGCGACCGCGGCCTTCATCAGGAAGGCGAGCATGGTGAGCTTCAGCCCCGCCTTCTCGTTTTCCTTGTTGAGCTGCACGCGGAAGGCCTCGAGCTCGGTGATGTCGGCATCGTCGAACTGGGTGACGTGCGGAATCATCGCCCAGTTGCGCGCGAGGTTCGCACCCGAGATCTTCTTGATGCGCGACAGCGGCTTCGATTCGACCGGACCGAACTTGCTGAAGTCGACGTTCGGCCACGGCAACAGGCTCAGGCCGAGACCGACGCCGCCCGATGCAGCGGCCGCCGGTTTCGCGAGCGCGTTCTTGACGTAGTTCTGGACGTCATCGCGGGTGATGCGACCGCCGCGCGCCGAACCCGTCACCTTCGTCAGATCGACGCCGAGCTCGCGCGCGAACAGGCGCACCGACGGCGAGGCATACGGCAAGGCATTGCCCGCGAGTTGCGTGGCATCGTGGGTATGGGCCGTTGTAGGAGCGGCCTCCGGCCGCGATGGCGCGACAGGTGCAGGTGCAGCCACCGTCGGCGCCGGCACAACCGCCGCCGTCGCTGTGGGAGCGGCTTCAGCCGCGATGCTTGGAATCGCGGCTGAAGCCGCTCCAACAGAAGCGGAGGCCTCCTCGATGATCGCCACCAGCGACCCCTCGGACAGCTCGTCGCCGAGCTTGACCTTGATCTCGCGCACGATGCCGGCGAAGGCCGACGGCACTTCCATCGTCGCCTTGTCGGATTCGAGCGTGACCAGACCCTGGTCCTTCTTCACCGTGTCGCCGACCTTGACCAGCAACTCGATGACGGGAACCTCGCTGCTGCCTCCGAGATCGGGGACGCGTGCTTCCTTCAGATCGGCCATGTTTCCTCCACCCAGGCATTTGCCCCAGAGTGGGGCAGACAGACCCACATTGTTGCGGCTTCCCGGTGCAACGGGAAGCCACGAGCGTTTGAAGACGTATGCAAAGTCAATCGACGACGCTGAGCTTCACCTCGATGTTGTTGCGCGTCGCCTTGGAGTACGGGCAGACCTGATGCGCGGCTTCGACGATTTCCTGGGCCACGGCGCGATCGATGCCGGGCAGGCGCACGTCGAGCTGGGCGCCGAGACCGCCGGCGTCGAGCATGCCGATATCGACATGGGCGGTGACGAAGATGCCGTTCAACGCGATCTTCTTCTGGGCCGCGACGAAACCGATGGCACCGGCGAAGCAGGCGGAATAGCCGCTCGCGAACAGTTGCTCCGGGTTGGTGGTACCGGGCGCTTCGTTGCCGCCGAGGGCCTTCGGCTTGTTGAGCTTCACGTCGATCATGCCGTCCGACGACTTCACCGAACCATCGCGGCCACCATCGGCCGTGGCATGGGCGGTATAGAGCACTTTCATGGTCGCGCCTCCTCGTTGTGGAACCCGATCCTAGCCACAACGGTCCCGGACACAAAAGCTGACGATGGCGGCAAGCCGCTACACTGGCCGGTCCAACGAACGAAACGACCCTATCCGTGACCACTGCCCATCGCCTGTTGCCCGACCTCGCCACCCTGCCCGTGCTCGAATCCGAGCGCCTGACGCTGCGCCCCATCCACGAGGACGACCTGCCCGACCTCTACGCCGTGTTCGCCGATCCGGATGTGATGCGTTACTGGAGCACGCCGCCGATGCGCGACATGGACGAGGCCCGCGCCTACCTCGCCGGCATCGAACGCAACTTCGCCGAACGCACCGGATTCAAGTGGGCGATCACGCGCCGCGGCGGCGACCGCCTGATCGGCACGACCTCGCTGTTCCGACTCGACGGTCCGCACAACACCGGCGAGATCGGCTACGCACTCGGCTCTGCCCACTGGGGCAACGGCTACGCCGCCGAAGCCGTGCACCGTACCTGCCAGTTCGGTTTCGAAGCACTCGGCCTGCGGCGCATCGAGGCCGACATCGACCCGCGCAACCACGCTTCGATCCAGGTCATCGAGAAAGCCGGCTTCCAGCGCGAAGGCGTGCTGCGCGAGCGCTACATCTACAACGGCGAGATCCAGGACGTCGTCTATTACGGGCTGCTGGCGCGGGAATTCGGCACGTCGGTCGCGCGATAAACCGCGCTCCTACAGAACAGAGGTACGTTGCAGGAGCGCGGTTTGTCGCACGACCGCGTTACCCGACCGCGCCCGATCACGATTCGTGACCTTGGGCACAGGCCGGTTGTGATTCGACCCGGGATGATGCAGGTGTTATATCCAACCAGCACACCTATGTCCCCGGGGGAACCACGATGCTTTCGATCCGCAACCTGTCCAAGACCTATCCGAACGGCGTCCAGGCGCTGAAGTCGGTCACGCTCGACATTCCCAAGGGCATGTTCGGCCTGCTTGGCCCGAACGGCGCCGGCAAATCCAGCCTGATGCGGACGTTGGCCACCTTGCAGGAAGCGGACAGCGGCGAGGCGAATCTCGACGAGATCGACGTGCTGCAGAACAAGGACGCGGTACGTCGCGTGCTCGGTTACCTGCCGCAGGATTTCGGCGTCTACCCGAAGGTGTCGGCCGAAGACCTGCTCGACCATTTCGCCGCGCTCAAGGGTTACGTGAACCGCAAGGAGCGCGCCGACGTTGTCGCCTCGCTGCTGCAGCAGGTGAACCTGTGGGCGGTACGCAAGCAGAAACTCGGCGGCTTCTCCGGCGGCATGCGCCAGCGCTTCGGCATCGCTCAGGCCCTGCTCGGGTCGCCGCGCCTCGTCATCGTCGACGAACCGACCGCCGGCCTCGATCCCGAGGAACGCAACCGCTTCCTGAACCTGCTCGCCGAGATCGGCGAGAACGTGGTCGTGATCCTGTCGACGCACATCGTCGAGGACGTGACCGATCTGTGCCCACGCATGGCCATCATCAACAAGGGCCAGGTGCTGCTGACCGGCGAGCCGCTGGAAGCGATCCGTTCGCTCGAAGGCCGCGTCTGGAAGAAGGTGGTCGACAAGATCGAGTTGCCCGATGTGCAGAATCGACTGACGGTGTTGTCGACGCGTCTCGTCGGCGGTCGCCCGGTCGTGCATGTGTTGTCGGATGCGCAGCCGGAAGCCGGCTTCGAACCGATCGCTGCCGGCCTCGAAGACGTCTACTTCGGCCAGCTCTCGCGCCATCGCGCGACGCTCGCGGCCTGAAGGACGACGCCCCATGTTCACTGAATTCCTGAAGTTCGACCTGCGCTTCCAGTGGCGCACGCCCTTGTTGTGGATCGGCATCGCCGTGTTCGCCCTGGTCGCGTTCGCGATCACGCGTTCGGACGGCGCCCAGCTCGGCGGTGCCATCGGCAACGTTCACCGCAACGCGCCCTTCGTGATCGTGCAATGGATGACGATCTTCACCGTGCTCGGCCTGTTCATCGCCGGTGCCTTCGTCGGCGGCACGCTGCTGCGCGATTTCGAGATGGGCACATCGGAGCTGTTCTTCTCCAAACCCATTGGCGCGAAGTCCTATCTGCTCGGCCGCTACACCGCCGGCGTCATCGTCTCGCTGACGATCTATGTCGCGATCGCGCTGGCGCTGATCCTCGCCATTCTCGTGCCCGGCATCGATGCCGCCCGCCTCGGTCCGTTCTCGTTTTCGCCCTACCTCTACGCGCTCGCGGTGTTCGTCATTCCGAACCTGATCTTCACCAGTGCGCTGATGCTGCTGTTCGCGGCGACGATGCGTTCGATGCTCGGCGTCTATCTGGCGATCATGGCTTTCCTGGTGATGTGGGCGGTGGCCGGCTCCTACACGCGCGACATCGACAACCTCTGGGTCGCCGCGCTGGTCGATCCGTTCGGTGCACGCGCGTTGAGCATCACCACGCGCTACTGGACCACCGAGGACCGCAACACGCTGTTGCCGGCGGTCAGCGGCTACATCCTCGCGAACCGCGCCTTGTGGCTGTCGATGGCAGCGGTGCTGATCGCGGCCACCCTGGCGCTGTTCAAGGCACAACGCGCCGGCACCAGCGCGCGCAAGCCCTGGTTCGCGAAGCGCGCCAAGCCCGCGCCGGCGGCGGCCGACAACACACTCGCACCGGTCACGCATCGCGCCATCGCCGCACCCGCGCCCAGCAGCTTCGGCGGTGCCGTGCGCCAGTATTTCAAGCAGACGCTCTTCGACACCCGCCACGTGCTGCTGTCGGTGCCCTTCCTGGTGATGCTGGCGTTCGGCGTGCTGAACCTGGTCGGCTCGCTGGAACAGACCGGCATGTACGACACGCCGCTGTATCCGACCACCTCGCAGATGCTCGGCGCGATCCAGGGCTCGTACACCTGGATCCTGATGATCATCGTGATGTTCTACGGCGGCGAACTGGTCTGGCGCGAGCGCACCGCCAAACTCGATGGCGTGATCGACGCCTTCCCGGTGCCGAACTGGGTGCCGCTGGCCGCGAAGGCCACGGCCCTGGTCGCGGTCGTCGCGGTGTTCATGACCGCGGCCGCGTTGTGGTGCATGGGCTACCAGTTGATGCAGGGCTACACGCAGCTGGAACCGCTGCTGTACCTCAAGGGTCTGGCGCTCTCGGCCGCGCTGTATGTCCTGACCGGCTGGCTGGCGATCGTGTTCCAGGTGATCAGCAACCACAAGTTCGTGGGTTATCTCCTGACCATCGGCATCATGATGTCGTGGATCGTGCTCGGCACGCTCGACTTCGATCACAACCTGGTCGCGTTCGGCAGCGCACCGGCGACGCCGTATTCGGACATGAACGGCTACGGCCACTTCATCACCGGCTGGGCCTGGTTCACCGGCTACTGGACGCTGTTCACGCTCGCGGCCCTGCTCGTGGCCGCCGCGTTCTGGGTGCGCGGCACCCCGGAAGTGCTGCGTACGCGCGTCGCGGTGGCCAAGTCTCGTCTCGCCGGCCGTGGTGGCGTGCTGTTGGCCAGCCTCGTCGTCGCCACGCTCGCGACCGGCGCGTGGATCTTCTACAACACGACCGTGTTGAACCACTACGCCGCGTCCGACACGCAACTCGACCAGCAGGCAGAGTACGAAAAACGCTGGCGCAAGTTCGACGACCTTCCGCAGCCGCGCATTCTCGCCACCGACAACGAGGTGCAGATCTACCCGGCCGAACGCCGCGTCGTCATCGACGGTCACTACCGCATGAAGAACAAGACCACGCAGCCGATCATGGAGCTGCTGGTTTATCTCGATCCGGACTTCGCGACGGTGCGTTTCGACATTCCGGGCGCCACGCTAAAAGAACATGATGAGGTCAGCGGCATGCGCGTCTATGCGCTGGCCGCGCCGCTCGCACCCGCGGCCGAGTTCGACTTCGGTTACCACATCGATGTGCAGAATCACGGCTTCACCAACAGCGGTGCGCCAGGCAAGGTGTATTACAACGGCACCTTCTTCAACAACATCGACTACTTCCCGCAGTTCGGCTATCAGCCCGGCGGCGAGATCAAGGACCGCAACGAACGCCGCGACCGCGGCCTTGGCGAACCGCGACGCATGCCCAAGCTCGAGACCGCGCCACGTACCGAAACCTATCTGAGCGACGACTCCGACTGGATCGACTTCAAGAGCACCGTCTGCACCTCGCCCGACCAGATCGCGATGGCACCGGGCTATCTGCAGCGCGAATGGGAAGAGAACGGTCGCCGCTGCTTCCGTTACGAAATGGACTCGCCCATCCTCGGTTTCTGGGCCTACCTCAGCGCCGATTGGGAAGTGAAGCGCGACCGCTGGAACGATGTCGCGATCGAGGTCTATTACGACAAGAAACATCCGTACAACGTCGACCGCATGATCGCGGCCACGAAGAAGTCGCTCGACTACTTCACCGCGAACTTCGGTCCCTACCAGCATCGCCAGTTCCGCATCCTGGAATTCCCGGGCTACGCGCAGTTCGCCCAGGCCTTCCCGAACACGATTCCGTATTCCGAGGCGATCGGCTTCATCACCAACCTCGAGGGCGAGGACGCGGTGGACTACGTGTTCTACGTCACCGCGCACGAACTCGCGCACCAGTGGTGGGCGCACCAGGTCATGGGTGCGGACGCACAGGGCTCGACGCTGATGAGCGAGACCATGGCGCAGTATTCGGCGCTGATGGTGATGGAGCAGGAATACGGCCCCGAGAAGATGCGCAAGTTCCTCAAGCACGAACTCGATGCCTACCTGCGCGGTCGCGGCGGCGAAATCATCGAGGAACTGCCGCTCGACCACGTCGAGGACAGCCAGGGTTACGTGCATTACCGCAAAGGTTCGCTGGTGATGTACCGCCTGAAGGAAGCACTCGGCGCCGACGCCATCAATCTCGCGCTGCGCAACTACATCGCCAAGGTGAAGTACCAGGAACCGCCGTACACGGTCTCGACGGAACTGGTCGCGGAATTCCGCGCGGTCGCGCCGCCCGAGCAGCAACAGCTGATCACCGATCTGTTCGAACGCATCACCTTCTACGACAACCGCGCCGACGAGATCAGCGCGAAGAAGCGTGCTGACGGCAAGTACGACGTCACGATTGCGTGGAAGGCTGCGAAGAAGCTGTCGGACGGCATCGGCAAGGAGAGCGAGCTCGCACTCGGCGACGACATCGACATCGGCGTGTTCGCGCGCGCGAAAGGCGGCGACGAGAACGACGAGAAGGTGCTGTACCTGAAGAAGCACCGGATCGATCAGCCGGAAGGCAAGATCACGGTCGTCGTCGACGAACTGCCCTACGACGCCGGCATCGACCCGCTCAACAAGCTGATCGACCGGGTCTCCAGCGACAACCGCAAGCGCGTCTCGCTGGAAGACTGAGGTCGGCAGGAATCAGGCGCCCGACGCGAACAGGCGTCGCGCGCCACGCACCAGCGCCACGCCGATGGCGCAGCCGACGAACACCGACAGCCACAGCGGCAGGACGTGCGCGAATGCCCACGTCCAGCCTTTGCCGACCACGGCAATCGCACCGAGCAGCAGGATCAGTGCGACCGACAATCCATACGCACGACCGATGACACTCGCCAGCGCGATCGACCAGGGTGCGTCGCGACCGTAGACGGCATCGACAAAGGCCTCAGCCTCCCGGCTGACCACCAGCGCGCTGTCCGCACCGAAACCGGCCCGCACCACCGCGATGCTCTGACGCAGGTCGCGCAACAGCAGTGACGCGATGCGTAGCGCCCGCCAGAAGCCGAACGGCGGCTTCAGATGCCTGGCCAGATCGTCGTAGTGCATCTGCAGATCGCGCGGCAGCGCGTGGTGGGCGATCAGCTCGCGCAGGTGGCGGCGCCGGATGAAGGCCTGCAGCGTGGAAACTTCCTCGCGCGTCATGCCGGGCGTCGCCGAAACCGCCGCCCAATCGAATCGCTCGACCAGGGCCGCCAGCATCGGCCAGCGCATGTCCTCGTGGTCCTGCACAGACTTCGCCAGCACCCGCCCGACCCGATCGACATCTTCCAGTCTCTGCAAGGCCGGCAACGCGTCGAGGAAGGCCATCAACGCATCCGAATGCTCGAGCCGTGCGCAGGCATCGAGGATTTCGTCGACCGTCTGGACGATGTCGGCTTCTTCGGACGTGGTCACGGCGAACGTCACCCGTCGTGGAGCGCACTGGCGTCGTCGATCAGCGAGTTCGTGGTGCCGAGGTCGATGCCGACAATCATGCCGACGCTCCGTGTCGTTTCGCGGGCGGGCAGACTAACAGCGCTTCCGGGCGTTTTCAGCGCGGCGCGCTTCTGCTTCGATGGCGACCCGCCCACCGGAGTCGCCCATGCTCACCCTCTATTACGCCCCTGGCACCGCCAGCCTCTGCGTGCACCAGTTCCTGATCGAACTCGGAATCGAACATCGCCTGGAGAAAGTCGACACCGATGCGAAGCAGCAGAAGTCGCCGGAGTACCTGAAGCTCAATCCCGCCGGCGTGGTGCCGACCCTGATCGTCGACGGCGCACCGATGGTCGAATCGAGCGCGATGCTGATGTGGCTGGCCGAACAGGATCCGCAGGCGCGCTTCGTGCCGGGTGAAGGCAGCCGCGGACGTCGCGACTACCTGCAATGGTTCCTCCTTCTCGCCAATGGCCTGCAGCCGCCATTCCGCGCCTGGTTCTATCCCGCCGAACCGGCGGGCGAAGCGGCCATCGATGCCGTGAAGGCGAACGCACGCGTGCGCATCGAAGCGATGTGGGACCGCATCAACGCGCATCTCGAACAGAACGGACCCTATGTCTGCGGCGCACAGCTGACCGCGGTCGACTTCTTCCTGTTCATGCTCTGCCGCTGGTCGCGCAACATGCCGAAGCCGGCGACCGAATGGCCGTATCTGGCGATGTTCATCGCGTCGATGAAGGCGCGGCCGTCGTTCAAGACGCTGTATGCGCGGGAAGGTCTGACGGAGTGGGCTTGAGCCTCGACCAGAACGGTTTGCGGATGCGCCCGGCGAGCAGCGCGCGCCGGGTCGCATAGATCGACAGCGCAAGGCAGAGCAACACGGTCAGCACCGAGGCCTCGGCACCGAACTCGCCGCCCGACAACCATTCCGGACCATGCGTTGTCGCCTTGAACAGGCTGGGCAGTTCGAAGCCGGAGACGGCGATGTCGAGCACACCGCCCTGTGTGAAGTTCCAGGCGGCGTGCAGGCCCATCACGAAGTACAGCGAGCGCGTCCACGCGTAGAGCATGCCGAGCAGGATGCCGGCCTCGAGCGCGATCGCGGCGCTGCTCCACCAGGTCGCATTCGGGTTGCCGAGATGGACCAGCCCGAAGAACGCACCGGAAATCGCGATGGCGATCCAGGTGCCGAGCGAGTCCTCGACGACACGGAACAACACGCCGCGGAAGATCAGTTCTTCGGTGATGCCGGGCACGATGCCGACCATCAGCAGCGGAAACCACAGATTCGCCGAAGCGTCGACGCCCTCGATGCGATAACTGCCGGTCGCGGCCATCAGGGCAGCGGCCAATCCCATCAGGCCGGCGCCGGCCAGCAGACCGAACGCCGAATGCGGCAACAGCTTGGGCCACGCCAGTTCGTCGATGCGTCGCCCCTCGATGACACGCACCAGCAGCACATAGGCGAGCACGATCGGCACGCAGGCCCGCAGGGTCTGTCCGAGCATGGCCAGCGGCGATGCGGTCGCCATCTCGCGCAGACCCACGCGCTGCCCGCCCGTGATCCAGCGCGCCAGCAGACTGAATACGGCCGCCAATGCAACGAAGATCAGGATGCGCAGGATCGGGTTACAGGCGATACGTCGCCAGCGCGGCACTACCGGCGGCACTGCGACCTCATCCTGCGGCAGCGGCGCCGCTGCGACTTCTGCTTCCGCCGGTACTTGCGTCGTGTGTTCCGTCGTGTCTTCCGTCGTCATGGGTGTATTCCGCAAAGAGTCCGGACCATGCCATGCACTCACGTCACCGGCAATGTGTCTGTAGGAGCGCGGTTTATCGCACGACCCGAAACAGTCCATCTCCCGTAAACGCATAGTCCTCGCAACGCGCACACAAACCTGCACGAACCGGATTTTCAGCGATGTAACGACGCGCCTTGTCGATGTCGCCAACGCTCCGAATCGCACGATCGTGAAATGCTCGCGCCCAAATTGGCCCCGTTCTTCCGAGACAGCGATTCACGGTGTAGGCGCTGATGTTCTTGAAACGATTCATGGCCAGGGACAGTGATACGGGCACATCCAACTCGATCAGGCCATGCCAGTGGTCGGGCATCAGCACCCAAGACAGAATTCGTGCGCCTGCGAACGTCGCTGGCTCGGCGTGGCGCATCGCCAAGGCCTTGGCGACAACCGGGTCCGAAAACCATGGCGTTCGCCCGAGCGTGACGGTGGTGACGAGGTAGGTGCGATCAGGCTCGCTGACGCGACCGATGCGTAGTGCCCGATGACCGGATGGAAGATCGCGAGAGGACATGCGACCAGCGTGACGTCACAGCACATTGGGAGCGATGGGCACGGTCTGAACGGGGCGTGGGAGATGTCGCAACTTGGGGCGTGCGGTGGGTCGAGCGTTGGTCGCGCGATAAACCGCGCTCCTACAGGACAGGGGCACCTTGTAGGAGCGCGGTTTATCGCGCGACCGGATCCGCCGGCCGGTTTCGCCGGCCGGCGTGATCAGGATTACATCAGGTCGAGCTTGCTGCCGTTCGCGACTTCGACTTCGAAACCGGCGTTCAGCTCCGCGAGCGCTTGCACGCGCGGGCAGAGGTCCTGGGCGCGGGCTTCGAGTTTCTTCGCGGCGCCTTCGACCTTGTCTTCGATGGTGCGTTCGAGGCGCTTGGCCTTGGCTTCGATCTCCTTGGCGCGCGATTCGTCGCCCGAGAGCGCCATCGCGATGGCGTCGCCGGCCACGTTCGCAGCAATCGAGGACACCAGTTCCTTCACCAGCGGCTCGACCACTCGGTCGACGACGCGATCGATCTCTTCGTCGGTCGGGCGACCGTGCGACAGATCGGTGCGCACGGCTTTGACCATGTCGACGCGCAGCTTGTCGAGGCGCTGGTTGAATTCGGCGACGCGGTCGGCGTCTTCCTCGAACGCGGCATTCACTTCGCGCACCGCCATCAGGCCGAGTTCGATGCCTTCGAGCGCGATGCCGATGGCTTCCTCGCGGATGCCGAGCACTTCGTCTTCAAAGCGCATCAGGCGGGTGCGGTCGGCGGCATTGACCGGCACTTCGCGACCGTCGACATACAGGTGACCGGCGTCGACGCGGATCTTGGCGCCGCTGCCAGATTCCGGTGCGAAGCTGAGGCCGTCGCCATCGATGCGCAGGTCGTAGGCGCTGTTCACGCGCACATCGCAGTCGTGATGGAAATTGCCGGCGTGGGCTGCGCCGAAGGGCAGCAGGCTGGCGGCGGCGAGAGCGAGGGCAGTCAGGCGGTGCTTCACGTCAGTTCTCCGTTGATCGCGCCCGGGATGGGCCGCGTTTGAGATGCGGGAGGAACTGTAATGGTTTAATAGGTGTATTGGAACACCATAACACTATGACTGACGACCTATGTGGCTGGTGGTCGATCGGTCGGTCGCGCCATTAACGGCGCTCCTACAGGGCGCGGTGCATTGTAGGAGTGCCGTTAATGGCGCGACCGTCAATAGCCAACCGGCGACGCCGACCGGAACTCGTCACGGATCTCGGGCCGCGCCAGCTTCCAGGCCGTCCAGCCGAAGGCGGCAGCGAGTGCCAGCGTGGTGACGACACTGGTGATCTGGATCGGCCAGTACATCGACTGCAGGCTCTGCGCGATGAAATCCGCGGGGCCCGACAAGACGTTGTCGCGCCAGGCCGCAATCTGCAGCCACTGCCACGGCACCGCGGCGGCATGCAGAACTGCAAGTGCCCAGCAGATCCAGACGCTGGCCGCACGCGCCCATTCGCGGCGCTGCTTCATCGCGAAGCCAAGCGGAATCGCGACGATGCCGATACCCAGCACGACGCCCGCGACCAGACCGAGATGGCGCATCGTCCACTGCATGGCCGGCGGCAACAGCGCGAAATTCGGCACGTCGGCCAGGACCAGGTCGGTGCCCAGCGCATCCAGCATC
This sequence comes from Pseudomonadota bacterium, assembly GCA_022705045.1. Classification (GTDB taxonomy): domain Bacteria; phylum Pseudomonadota; class Gammaproteobacteria; order Xanthomonadales; family Ahniellaceae; genus JADKHK01. Next base: position 22,698 of record JAKJFE010000023.1, read on the forward strand.
CACGCGAACAATCCGATCAGCGGTGCGAACAGCACACACAACACGCCGAGCACGATCAGCGACCACGCCGTGGCATTGACCGTCAGTGCACGCGTGGTGGGCGTGGACACGTTCAGTCCTCGCGGGTCACACGCAAGACTTCGTCGACCGAGGTGATGCCGGCCACGCACTTGGCCCAGCCGTCCGCCGACATCGACGGCGTGCGCTTGCGCGCTTCGGCGTCGAGTGCGGCTTCCGATGCGCCTTCGTGGATGAGCTTGCGCATCGCGTCGTCGACCATCACCAGTTCGTACACACCGGTGCGGCCCTTGTAGCCCGCGTATTTGCCGGGCAAGCCGGCGCGCGGGCGATACAGCGTCGCCTGTGTGCTTGGCGGCAGGCCGAAGGCAGCGAGTTCGGTCGGCGTCGCGGCATAGGCTTCGCGCGTGTCCGGATCGAGCACGCGCACGAGACGTTGCGCCAGCACGCCGATCATCGAGCTCGACAGCAGGAACGGTTCGACGCCCATGTCGCGCAGACGCGTGACTGCGCCGACCGCGGAATTCGTGTGCAACGTCGACAGCACCAGATGCCCGGTCAGCGAGGCCTGGACTGCGATCTGCGCGGTTTCGAGGTCGCGGATTTCGCCGACCATCACCACGTCCGGGTCCTGACGCAGGATGGCGCGCAGGCCGCGCGCGAAACTCATGTCGACCTTGGTGTTGACCTGGGTCTGGCCGATGCCGTCGAGGTAATACTCGATCGGATCTTCGACGGTGAGAATGTTGCGCGTGGCGTCGTTCAATCGCGACAGCCCTGCGTACAGCGTCGTGGTCTTGCCGGAACCGGTCGGGCCGGTCACCAGCAGGATGCCGTGCGGGCGCGCGATCAACTCGTTCAACTGCCCCAGCATCTGCGGCTGCATGCCGAGCTTTTCGAGATCGAGGCGACCGGCCTGCTTGTCGAGCAGGCGCAGCACCACGCGTTCGCCGTAACCCGCGGGAATCGTCGACACGCGCACGTCGACCGGACGCCCGGCAATGCGCAGCGCGATGCGGCCGTCCTGCGGCAGGCGTTTCTCGGCGATGTCGAGCTTGGCCATGACCTTGATGCGCGACACGATCGGCGCCGCGGCCGCGCGTTGCGGCGCCAGCACTTCGCGCAACACGCCGTCGACGCGGAAGCGCACGACCAGTCGATTCTCGAACGGCTCGATGTGGATGTCGGAGGCGTTTTCCTTCACCGCCTGCGTCAGCAGCGCATTGATCAGGCGGATGACGATGGCGTCGTCGTCGCTCTCCATCAGGTCTTCGGGCTCGGGCAGTTCCTCGGCCAGCGAACCGAGATCGACGCGCCCGTCCATGTCCGCGACCATCTGCCGCGCGTCATCACCGCCCTGCTCGTACAGGTCGCGCAACAGACGCTCGAACGCGGTCGCGTCCATTTCCTGCAATGCGATCGGCGCATCGCAATAACGCCGCATCTCGGCCAGCGCCTCGACGCGCACGTCCGGACGATGCGCGATCACCGCCGCATCGCCGCGCCACTCCAGAATCGTCACGCCATGGCGTTTCGCGAACGCGAAGGGCGGGCGCGCGACCGCTTGCATCACTGCGACTCGTCCAGCGGCGCGGTCGGTGCGGCGGGCATCAGCGGTTGCTCGCGGTCCGGGGTCATGTTGCCGGGCAGTGCATTGACGCGCAGTTGCTCGGCGCGCAGGAAGTTGTATTTCTCCTGCGAGATCACCGCTTCCTGATGGGCATCGCGGAGGATGCGCGGGCGCAGGAAGATCATCAGGTTGCGCTTGATCATGTTGGTCTTGCGGTACTTGAACAGGTTGCCGAGCAGCGGGATGTCACCGAGCGCCGGCACCTTCGAGATGCTTTCGCTGGTCTCATGCGTGGTCAGGCCGCCGAGCACGAGCATGCCGCCGTCCTTCACCAGCACCGAGGTGCTGATCTCGCGCTTGTTGGTGACGAGATCGGACGCACCATCGACCGACGGCGCCAGCGACGACACTTCCTGATGCAGGTCGAGCGCGACCTCGTCGCCTTCGTTGATGTGCGGCGTGACCTTGAGCATCAGACCGACATCCTTGCGTTCGATGGTCTGGAACGGATTGGTCGGCTGGCTGCTGCCACCGCCATTGCCGCCGGTGTTGGTGTATTGCCCGGTCAGGAACGGCACTTCCTGGCCGACCTTGATCGTCGCTTCCTTGTTGTCGAGGGTGACGATGCTCGGTTCGCTGAGGATGTTGGTGCGACTGTCACCGCGCAGCAGTTTCGCGAGCGCGCCGACTTCGTACACGTTGATCGTGCCGGTGCCGTTCGGATTCGGAATGGTGGTGGTGCCGGTGATGTAGCCGAGGTTGAGACCGGCACCGAGCGCGCCGAGCGGATTGGTCACGGCACCGACGATGCCGCCGTTGCCCGTGCTCGGAAAGTTGGTGCCGCCGACCAGGCCTTCCTGGGTCAGCCCGTCCGTGCCCTGCCATTGCACGCCGATTTCGCGCGCGGTCTCGTCGCTGACTTCGGCGATCACCGCTTCGATCAGCACCTGGGCGCGGCGCACGTCGAGATTGCGGATCACGCCCTGCAGCGAGCGGAACACCGCCGGCGCCGCCGTGATCACCAGTGCATTGGTTTCCTTGTCGGCCTGGATCGTGGCCGGACGTGCGGCGTCCTTGGCCGAGCTCGCACCGGTGAGCGTGGACGCGACGCTGTCCAGCACCGCCACCAGCTGTTCGGCGTCGGCGTAGCGCAGGTACACCACCTGCGTGCTCTCGCCGGCATCGAGCGGCGTGTCGAGGTGGGTGATCATCGCGCGCGCTTTCAATCGCGCGCTGCTTTCACCCGACAGCAGGATCGAGTTGGTGCGTGCATCCGCCACCACCATCGCCGGCTTGGCGCCATTGCTCTCGCCGCCGCTGAGCTTGTTCAGCGTGCTGGCCACTTCCTGCGCGTTCGCGTGCTGCAGCGGAATGGCTTCGACGGCACTGTCGCTGACCGTGTCGATGCGGCCGATGATGCTCTCGATGCGGCCGACATTGCCGGCGCGATCGGTGACGATGATGGCGTTGCCGGACGGGCTGGCGACGATCTGGCCACTCTGCGGAATCAGCGGGCGCAACACCGTCAGCAGCGCATTCGGCGACACGTACTTGAGCGGGATCACGCGCGTCGTCAGCGAATCCGGCCCGACCACCGGCGATTGCGCCGCACCGTCCTGCACCGCCACCGCTTCCGGCAGCACCTTGATCACGTCGCCCGCCGGCACCAGCGCGAAGCCGTGCACGCGCAACACCGATTCGAAGACGCGATAGACCTCGTCCTTGTCCATCGGCTGGGTCGAGATGATGTTGACCTTGCCCTCGACGCGCGGGTCGACGATGAAGTTCTTGCCGGTGATCTCGCTGACCGTGCTGATGAAGGTGCGCACGTCGGCGTCCTTGAGATTCAGCGTGTTCTTGCCATTCAGCAGCGGCGCACCCGGCGCTTCCTGGGCGGCCAGCGGCGCGGCAAGGACGAGGGCGATCAGCAGGGCCAGCGGACGTGGGCTCATGAATGCTCCGGAACGAAAACTCAGCGGGGAATATCGACGGTCAGGGTTTGCGATTGGCCGTTGCGGCGCACCTGCACTTCGATGCGCGAGGCCTGCGACAGACCGGCGACGGCGGCACCGATGCGCGACGGATCGGTGACCGGCACACCATTGATGGCGGTGACCACGTCTTCAGGCTGCAGGCCGAGCTTGCCGAGCACGGCCGCGTGCTGGCCGGCATTCAGACGCACGCCGACGAACTTGCCGTTCTCCATCACCGGAAGCGGCGTGATCTGGTTCGCCAGCACGGCCGGGTCGACGCCCAGTTGCTGCTTGACCTTGTCCATGTCGACGCCCTGCATCGGCAGGTTCGGCGCCGTGACCTGTCCGAACAGCGTGCGGTCGATCGGCGCGCTCGAGGTCGCGGCCGGGGCCGTCGTGCCCGGGGCCGTGAAGGGCGTGATCGCCACAGCCGGTCTCGCACTCGAACCACTCGCGGTCGACGGTGTTTGTGTGGCTGCGCCTGTGGGCGCCCGCAACTTCAGGATCTCGATGGCACCGCCACGCGACAGCGCGACCCGATCCGCATAGACGGCATCGAGCACGACGCCGGGCGCCACTTCCTGGCCGACGTTGTAGCCGCGTTCGCCGTTCGCGTCCGCGATGAAGGCGCGACCGCGTTTCGGATCTTCACCGGCAAGCACGCCGCGCAGGTCGATCGGCAACTGCGTTTCGGGTGCGTTGGCGAGCGCGCGGTTGTCGACCGGCAGGGTCGCATTGCCGAACAGATGCCAGTTCGACAGCGACGGCGGAGGCGGCTGCACGGATTCGAGCGCAGCCACCGGCCCGGCGCTGGGCAAGGGCGCGTTCCAGTCCAGCGCCAGCCAGAGGAACCGCGTCAACACAAAGACGATCGACGCCGCCAGCAGCGCATTGATCACGGCGGCCAGCGGTTTGGAGATCGGATGTCGGGCGTAGGACGCGAGGACGGTGGACATGGGCTGCTACGTGCGATGCGCAAGCGTAGCAGTGACGCCTACGGGTCGGGAAAGTTCAGGCGGGGCGCTTGCCGCGCGCACGCAGCAACGCGTCGGCGTATTCGTAGGCGCGATCGGCCATCTGGTCGATGCTGAGCGGCAATACGCCGGGACGACTGGGCATGGGCAACATGCCGACCAGCGCCTGGCCGGCGAAGTAGTCGCGCAGTTCGGCCGCGCTGAGGGGAATGGCGACGGGATTTGACATGAGACGCTCCGGATGGCCGCAGAGCGTATCAGTCCGGCGCGAACAGTTCCGGCTGCACCAGCGCGTCGTGGCGGTCGACGAAGCCACCGAGGCCGACGCCGACGAGTCGGTAACGCGTGCGCTCGGGCAAGTCGACGCGCTCGCGCAAGGACAGCGCGATGCGGGTCAGCGTGGCCGCATCGGCCGGCGGCAAGGGCGGCGTCAGGCTGCGCGTGAGGATGCGGAATTCGCGCGTCTTCAGCTTCAGCACCACCGTGCGCGCGACACGCACGGATTCGCGTTCCGCGGCGCGCCAGACCTTCTGCGCCAGTGCCTCGATCATCGGCCCGGTCGCCGCCAGCGGCACGTCGTCGGCGAAGGTGTCTTCGGCCGAAATCTGCTGGGTCGGGCGTTCCGATACGACCGCATGCTCGTCGATGCCGAGTGACAGTTCGTGCAGGCGTCGCCCGTAGCGCCCGAAACGTGCCTCCAGCGCCGGCAATTCGAACGCACGCAATTCGGCCACCGTGTGGATGCCGAGCGCGGCGAGCTTGGCTTCCATGACCTTGCCGACGCCCGGGATGCGCCCGACCGCGAGTGGCGCCAGGAAATCCAGCACCTGCTCCGGTCGCACGACGAACAGGCCGTCCGGCTTGTGCCAGTCCGAAGCGATCTTGGCGATGAACTTGTTCGGCGCCACGCCTGCGGAGGCGGTCAGTCCGGTTTCGGCACGGATGTCGGCGCGGATCGACGTCGCGATCGCGGTGGCACTGGGCAAGTTCTGCTTGTTCGCGGTCACGTCGAGATAGGCCTCGTCCAGCGACAGCGGCTCGATCAGATCGGTATGCCGCGCGAAGATCGCCCGCACCTGCCGCGACGCCTCGCGGTAGCGAGGGAAGTCGGGCGGCACGAACACCGCGTGCGGACACAGGGCTTCGGCGCGCAGTGCCGGCATCGCCGAGCGCACCCCGAACCGGCGTGCCTCATAACTCGCGGCGCAGACCACCGAACGCGCGCCTTTCCAGGCCACGACCACCGGTCGGCCGCGCAGGGCCGGGTCATCGCGCTGTTCGACCGATGCGTAGAAGGCGTCCATGTCGACGTGGATGATCTTGCGCAGCATGGCTACCGCCGGCCGGGGGAGGGCTATTGTCGTGTCAAACCTCCGCGCTAGCATCGGCTGGCCATGAACCTGCGCGCCCCGCCCCCGGTACGACCGCTGGTCAACATCGACACGCTCGTGCGCATTGCCTCGGCCGACAGCGTCGAGGCCTTGACGCGTTCGGTGAATGTCATCGCGCGCGAGCTCGGCTTCGAACACTGGATCTACGGCGCCCTGGTGGCGGTCACGCCGACCCGCAGCGAGCAGTTCGTGCTCAGCGGCTATCCGGATGACTGGCGCAACCACTACCTCGACGCCGGTTACACCTTCCGCGATCCGACCGTGAACTACTCGCGCACCCATGTCGTGCCGACGCTGTGGGACGAACTGGCGCGCTCGCCGGACGAACTCGCGCGCCCCGATCCGGTCGGTCAGCGCATCGTCGACGAAGCCCGCGAATTCGGCCTCGCCAAAGGCCTCAGCGTGCCGCTGCACGGGCTCGGCTGCCAGTTCGGCATGATGTCCTACGCCGCCACCGATCCGAACCATCCGATCACCGAATCGACCGTCTGCGCCGAAGCGATGCTGCTCGCGACCTATGTCCACCAGGCGGCCTCGAACCTGATGTTCGGCAGCCGCATGCGCGACATCCGCGCGCTCAGCAGCCGCGAGCGCGAATGCCTGAAATGGGCGGCCGAAGGCAAGAGCGGCTGGGACATCGCGCACCTGCTCGCCATCAGCGAGCGCACTGTCGTCTTCCACCTGCGAAACGCCTGTTCCAAACTCGGCGTCGCCACCCGCCAGCAGGCGGTCGCCAAGGCCATGGTGCTCGGTCTGCTGGACTGAAATTCGACCGAATTCCGCAAGCACGCCGACCGCGCCGAAGCAGGGATTTTCGTCACCAAAATCCGTCAACCTGTCAAAACTGACAGCTGCCCAATCCGACAGCTTGACGCTGTGATCACTCCGCGCCTTTCCCCGCCACGGAGTGATTGCCATGCAAGAGATCCTGATCGGTCGGCCCAGCTGGAAGAACATCTCCGCCCCCCTGCTGGACAGCATGTACGCGTTGCGCCACGAGATGTTCGCCGAGCGCCTGCAGTGGCAGGTGCAGAGCCACAACGGCAAGGAAAAGGACTGGTTCGACCGCCTCGAGCCGACCTATATCGTCGCCCGCCACCCCGAAGATGCCCGTCGCGCCACCGGCAGCTGGCGGCTGCTGCCGACCACCGGCCCGTACATGCTGAAGGACGTGTTTCCGGAACTGCTGCACGGCCAGGCGGCGCCGAGCGACCCCGAGGTCTGGGAGGCGAGCCGCTTCGCCGTCGCCCGCCACGATCAGGGCGCGCACTTCGGCATGAATGAAACCCCGGTGGCGATGATCCGCGAGATGTTGCGCTTCGTGCGCCGCAACGGCATCCGCGAAATCGTCACGGTCACCAGCGTCGGCGTGGAGCGCCTGATCCGCAATCTCGGCCTGAAGACCGAACGCTTCGGACCGGCGCTGCAGATCGGCGACGTGCGCACCGTGGCGCTGCGCATCCCGATGGACGACGCCGCCGAAATCGCGCTCTGGGGCTGGCTCGAAGCCGACGCCGCACGCGAAGCCGCCTGATCCGTTTTGCATGGAAGCCGGGCTCCGGCCCGGAAGGAACACGATGCAGGACGGCATCGGGGTTCCGGGATCCCCGCCAGGACGGCGAATTCCCGGTGTGTCGACGGCCCGTACCGGATCCCAGGACCCCCGGCCTGATCCGGTCGGGCCGAAGCCACACGAACGATGTGCCTGCGGCGATGTGGGTGATGTCCCCACGGCGAAGGACTGCGCAGGTCGCGGGCGACGCACTAAGCTAGCGCGCTGTGAAACCGCACCCGCTGATCCCGCGCTGGGCCTATGTCGTGTTCGCCTGGGCCATGCTCGCGCTCGGCGTCATCGGCATCGTCTTGCCCGGCCTGCCGACCACGCCCTTCGTCCTGCTCGCCGCCTGGGCCGCCGCCCGCGGCTCGAAACGCCTGCACGACTGGATGCACGCCAATGCCACCTTCGGCCCGATGATCCGCGACTGGGAAGCCAGCGGCGCCGTCAGCCGCCGCGCCAAGTGGGCCGCCACGATCACCATGCTCGCCTGCGCCGCGATCATGTTCCTCACCGCCCCGAAATGGTGGATGGCCGCCATCGGCACCGCCATCATGACCCTCACCGGCACCTGGCTGTGGTTGCGGCCGGAGCCGACTGCTCGCACCTCCGGCGAAGCTCGCCCACCGTCTTCATGATCTCCGAGCGGCCCGCCCCGCCCGGACACCGGCAAAGACCGTGAGTGCGATACTGCACCCTTGTCTCCGTGGTCCATCGCCGATGCGATTTCTTCTGGCTTCTGCCTCCCTGTTGCTTCCGCACATCGCGCAGCTCGCGCACGCCGAAGCCTTCAACCAACCCAAGGTCCACGTCGACCCGGCGCTCAGGCTCTATGACAGCGCCGGAGTGACCCAAGCGGCCAATTTGCCGGATGGCGGGGTCGTCCTCGTCGGTGACTTCGACGAATACGCTGGCGTACGCGTGGATGGCATCGTCAAGCTCTTTCCCGACGGTAGCGTCGACCTGTCGTTCAAGCCGTCACTGGAAATGCAAGACATCGGACCTGCACACCCCAATGGGGTCGCGCTTGTGGGCGACGATTTGTATGTCTCCGGAGCATTCAATTTGGTGGACGGGGTCGAGACGATTGAAATCGCGCGATTCCAACTGCCTGAGCTCTCACTCACCCCCAACTCGATCGGTGCCTCAGCGCAGATCGACGCCATCAGGGACATCGACGGAGACCTGTTGGTGGCCGCCGGCAGCTGGATTTCCCGGTTCGATCTGGATAACGACGGATCGCTTACCCAATGGAACGACATCCAATTGCCGCAAGGGACCTACGGCACAACCGCGCTCAAGATTTCACCAGAGGGGAACATCGGTGTCTTGACGGTGGCCATGAGGATCCTCGTCTACTCCGGAAGTACGGGCGGTTTTCTCTTCGAAGCACCCGTTCCCACCCCTGACTGGAACTTCGGACTGCAGTTCGATTTCGCGTCCGACGGCGACCTGCTGATCTCTGGCGATTTTCATGTGATGGAAACCACAGGTCCGGCAAACCTGATCAGAGTCGACGGGTCAACCGGGCAAGTCGATCCGACCTGGACATTCCATAGCGATGATCCGGACGCTGCTTTCGGCGGCGTCCTCGCGCTTCCAGACGGCGGCGCAATCGTCACCGGCGGCTTCACGCAGATCAATGACACGCCCACACCCGAAGGAATCGCACGAATCGACGAAGACGGAACCGTGCGGCCCCATTGGGGAAACACCCACGCAAGCGTGAAGTCCGAGTTCCTGCACGCACTCGGAAATGGCCTGTTCCTGATCGGCGAAAAGCCGATCGACGGAGGCGCCTGCACCGTTCAGTTCGCGAGGATCCAAGATGGAGCGAACTTGCCGCCAGTACCTGCCGGCAGCGTGCTTTCGAAGGACGCATCGATCAGGCAAATTCTGGGAGATTCCGGAGATGTGTTTGTCGGCGGACAGATGACACGTACCGCAGGCTTTTCGACCGATGGCGTTCTCAAACTGGACCGCACACTCACGATCGACGAGTCTTTCTCGGCACAGCTTGTCGGCCACTTTTTTGATCCTCCGGCCATCAGAAAATTCGCCGTCGGCGGTGGTCATCTCTACGCGCTCGGCTCATTGCCGACCTTCGAGAGCAGTGACGACCCTGAAGAACCTTATTGGATCTTCGACCACCATATTTCCTCTTTGACCGGCCAGGAGTGGGCGCCAGGGTCCTACGACAACCAGCCGTCTATGTTCGGCTTTAGGACAGTTCCGACCTACAACCCAACCGACGGAGCTTTCTATCTGGTTCAGGCTTACGGCGGACAAACCCTGCCGTACCGAACTGCATTTAGATATTTGCCCGAAGCGCGCGCCACGGATCCCGCCTGGATGCTCAATGTGGCCAACCTCACCTACACCAGAACTTCGGTCGTCGTCGGCGACCATCTCTACTACGGCGG
>JAKJFE010000142.1 GCA_022705045.1 Pseudomonadota bacterium
GATCGAGTCGCGCGTGCCGCTGAAGCGCGCCGGGCGCGACTACACCGCGCGTTGCCCGTTCCACGACGAGCGTTCGCCCTCGTTCTCGGTCAGCCCGAACAAGCAGTTCTATCACTGCTTCGGCTGCGGCGCGCACGGCTCGGCGATCAAGTTCCTGATGGAGTACGACCGCCTCGAGTTCGTCGATGCGGTCGAAGACCTCGCGGCGCGCGTCGGCATGACCGTGCCCTACGAGGGCGGCATGGCACGCGGTCCGCAGGACCAGTTCGCCGAACTGTACGACGTGCTCGACGCCTCGGCACGCTGGTTCCAGAAGCAGCTGCCGGGCAGCGAGAAGTGCCGCAAGTATCTGGAGAAACGCGGCCTCGACACGGCGATGATCCAGCGCTTCGGCCTCGGTTACGCGCCGGACGGCTGGGACGGCGTGAAGAACGCGATCGGCAGCAGCGAATCACGCCTGAAGGCGCTCGACAAGTCCGGCATGTTGTCGAGCAACGAGCAGGGCCGCAGCTACGACAAGTTCCGTGACCGGCTGATGTTCCCGATCCAGGACCGGCGCGGGCGCATCATCGCGTTCGGTGGCCGCGTCATGGGCGAGGCCGATGGTCCGAAATACCTGAACTCGCCCGAGACCCCGCTGTTCCACAAGGGTCGCGAACTGTTCGCACTGCATCAGGTGCGGCAATCGCACAGCAAGATCCCGCGGCTGATCGTGGTCGAGGGCTACATGGACGTGATCTCGCTGTTCCAGTTCGGGATCACGCAGGCGGTGGCCACGCTCGGCACCGCTACGACGAAGGATCATGCCGAACTGCTGTTCCGCAATTCGGCCGACGTGTACTTCTGCTTCGATGGCGACAAGGCTGGACGCAGCGCCGCGTGGCGCGCGGTCGAATCGGTGCTGCCGCGCATGAAGGACGGCCGCCAGGCCTTTTTCCTGTTCCTGCCCGACGGCGAAGATCCAGACACGCTGGTTCGAAAGGAAGGCGCCGAAGGCGTCGAGGCGAGGCTGAAGGAAGCGACGCCGCTGTCCGAATTCTTCTTCGCCGAACTCGCCAAGGACGTGGATCTGCGCGGCCTCGAAGGCAAGGCGCGCCTCGCCGAACGCGCGAGGCCGCTGCTCGCCCAGATCCCCGATGGCGCCTTTCGCGACCTGATGCAGCAAGCCTTGTCCGAACGCACCGGCATGCAACGCGTCGGACCGGCGGCACCGACCGCGGCCGCGCAAGTGCATGCGATGACGCAGGCGCGTCCGCCGGTCAGCAAGCCGCCGCAGCAACGCAGTGTCGTGCGCGCCGCGGTGGCACTGCTGGTGCAGAAACCCGAAATCGCGACGGCGCTCGAACCGCCGTACCTGTTCGGCACCTTGCGCCAGCCCGGCATCCCCTTGTTGATGGAACTGATCGCGCTGTGTCGATCACGCCCGGAGATGAATACCGCGACCCTGCTGCAGCAGTTCGAAGGTCGCGACGACTACGAACCGCTGGCGAAACTCGCGCAGATGGATTTCCCGTCCGCACCCGAACATTGGCGCACCGAATTCGTCGACGCCTGTGAGCAGCTGAATCGCCAGACACTGCAGCAACGCATCGACGAGCTGCTGGCCAAGCAGGAGTCCGGCTTCCCGCTGTCGGCGGCCGAGAAGAGCGAACTGCGCGAAGCCCTGGCCAGCAAGGCGAAGCGCTGAACAAGGGAATGACCATGATCCGAATCCCGAGCTTGCTGCGTGCGCTGTCGTCGATCCTGCTGATCGCGGCCTGCACCATCGCGGTCGCGCAGACGAATGACGCAGCGCCCGCGACGACGCCCGAACTGGCCGTCGCCGTCGGCGACATCGCCGTGCGCGCCGGGAACGACGAACAGTTCGCCGATGCCGTGCAACGCCGCGCGCAGGCGACGATCAGCGCCGATGCCTTCGATCAGCGCCTGAAGACCCTGATCGCCTCGCACGATCGGCTGCGCAAGGCCTTGCGCGCGGTGCAGGTCGACGCGCTGCCGATCCGCCGCCTGGAGTCGCTGGAACGGCATTGGCGCTTCCTGTCGCGCGACCTTGATCGCTGGCACAAGGAACTGCAGGCGGCGATCAAGCCCTTGTCGGCCGATGCCGAACAACTCGCCGCGCGGCGTCGCATCTGGGACGCGACCTTGGCTGCGCAAGCGGGCGACGAAACGCCGTGGACGGCGCGCGCGCGACAGGTCGTCGCGAAACTCGACGCCGCCGAACGCACGCTCGCCAAACCCGGTGCCGCGCTGCTGAAACTGAGCCAGTCCGCGGTCGCGGTCGATGACGACATCGCGGCCGGTCTGGAACAGGCGCAGCAGCAGATTCGTCGGCGCGATCGCGACTTGCTGAGGCTGGATGCACCCCCGCTGTGGACCGAAGCCGGCACGCCGCGGGCGAAACGCGCAGCGGAGGACGTGGCGCGACAGGGCCTGGCCATCGAGATCGCGTTCGCCAAGGATTACGACGACCGCTTCACCCGCACCCGCAATGCGATGACACTGGCCATGGTCGCGCTGCTGCCGGTGCTGATGTGGGTGTCGCGGCGCACGCGGGCGCGAGCGCGACGCGAACAGGTGGCCGAGGCGACGCTGGCGGTGTTGTCACGACCGTTCGCGGCCTGGATCGTGCTGTACGCGATCGCTTCGCTGATCTTCAACTGGGACGGCCCGGTGATCCGCCATCAGGCGACGCTGCTGATCGCATGGTTGCCGGTGTTGCGTCTGTTGCCCGGCGTCGTGCGCCGCGCACTCGGGCCTTGGGCGTGGATCAGCGCCGTGTTCTACGCGCTGAATTTCGCGGCCTCGCTGTTCGCCATCGATCCGCTCGCGTATCGCTACGCGCTGGCCACACTCGCCGGCGTGTTGATCGCGACGCTGGTATGGCTGGCGCGACGCCATCGCCGCCGCATCGAACCGTCGTCGGCACGCACGCGCACCCTGTGGCTGCTGCACGGATCGGCGCTGCTCGCGGCGGGTTCGTTGCTCGCAAACGTCGTCGGCAACATGTCGCTCGCGACCGTGCTGCTCGACGGCCTGCTCGATGCGACCTATATCGCGGTGGCACTGGCGGCGGTCGCGGCCGTGGTCGCGGCGCTCTCGGACAGCGTGTTCCGGCGCGGCGTCGAAGTGATGCCGGCGCGCGTCAGCGCCCGTGCCGGCTCGCTCAAGCGCGCGGCCGTGACGCTCGGCGGCATCGCCATGGCGGCAGTCTGGCTGCTCGCCACCTTGAACGCGTTCCGCATCCTGCGTCCGGCCTACGACGCCGTGCAGGTCTTGCTCGGCTATCGCGTCGCGTTCGGCGATGTCGCGTTCTCGTTCGGCAATGTCGCGGTGTTCGGCGTCAGCGTCTGGATCGCCTGGTGGCTGTCGCGCACGCTGCGCGACCTGCTGGCCGAGGACGTGTTGCCGAACATGGCGCTGCCACGCGGCGTGGCGCACAGCGTGTCAACCCTGAGTTACTACGCACTGATCTGCATCGGCCTGCTGGTTGCACTCGCGATCTCGGGTTTCCAGCTCAGCCAGCTCGCGATCGTGTTCGGTGCACTTGGCGTCGGTATCGGCCTGGGGTTGCAGGATGTCGTCAAGAACTTCGTCAGCGGCCTGATCCTGATGGTGGAACGACCGATCCAGCCCGGCGACGTGGTCGAACTGAATGGTGTCACCGGGCGCGTGCGCGAGATCGGCCTGCGCGCGACGCGACTGGTCACCTTCGAAGGCGCCGACGTCGTCGTCCCGAACGGCATGCTGGTCGCCGAGCGCCTGACCAACTGGACCTTGAGCAACAGCAGCCGCCGCATCGAGGTGAATGTCGGTGTCGCCTACAACAGCGATCCGGAGCAGGTGCTGGCGTTGCTGCGCGGCGTCGCCGCGAAGACCGAGGGCCTGCTGCCGGAACCTGCACCAGCCGCGCTGTTCGTCGGCTTCGGTGCGAGTTCGCTCGACTTCACGCTGCGCGCGTGGACGCGCGAGGAATCCGACTGGGTCGCGATCCGCAGCCGCATGGGTCTCTCCGTGCTGGCCGCGCTGCGCGAAGCCGGCATCGGCATTCCCTATCCGCAACAGGACCTGCATCTGCGCAGCCTGTCTCCCGAAGCCGCAGCCTTGCTTGCACAATCCGCCACCCGCCATCGAACGGAATCGCCTGAACCATGAGCACGCCCGCAGCACACACCGTCGTCCCGTTCTGGCATCGCCTCGGTGAGATCTCGAAATACCCGCTGCAATCGGGCGCGATCACCAATGTGATCCTGTTCACCGTGCTGCGCATCGCCGACCTGTTGCCGCTCGGCATCGCCGGCCTGGTCGTATCGGCAGTACTGTGGGCCGGCATTCTGAAATATGCGGCGGAAGTGCTGGTGCAGACGGCGCACGGTCGTCTCGACGCGCCGGAATACAGCATGCAGGTCGGCGAGTCGCAGGCCTGGGACCAGATCAAGCTGCAGATCCTGCTGTGGCTGATGATGTTCGTCGGCATGCTGGTACTCGCCGCCTTCGTCGGTCCCGGTCCGGCCCAGCTCTGGGTGCTGTTCGTCGCGATCGCGATTCCGGGCGCGACGATCACGCTGGCGATGACCAACAACCTGTGGGCGGCACTGAATCCGGCCGGCTGGATCGAGCTGATGTCGGCCTTCGGCTGGCCCTATTTCGTGGTCGCGGCGATGTGTGCGCTGTATCAGCTCGGCGGTGCCAACGCGCAGGCCTTCGCCGAAGCGCTCCCGTTCATGCCGTCCTTCGTGACCTATCTGTTCACCTGGTTCATCACCCACTACGTGCTGGTCGCGACCTTCCATCTGATGGGATATCTGGTCTATCAGTACGCCGACCGCATCGGCCACGAAGTGAAGCGCGACGAAGCCCCGGCCAAGCTGCGCAAGCTGCATCAGGACCCCGACCAGGGCCTGGTCGACGAAGCCGAAGCGCTGGTGCAGGACGGCCGCGCCGACGACGCGGTGAAGCTGCTGGACGGACACATCGCCTCGCGCGGCGGCACCGTGCTCGTGCACGACCACTATCGCAAGCTGCTGAAGGCGACGCAGGATAACGGCGCGCTGATCCGGCATACGCTCGGTTACGTCCAGGTACTGCTGGCGCAGGACAACCTGAAGCGTGCGCTCGAGCTGATGCAGGAAGGGTATGCCCTCGATCCGGCCTTCGCGCCGGACATCGCCGACGACATCCATCGCCTCGCACAACGCGCCTCGCAGACCGGGCAACATCCGCTGGCGCTGAAGCTGATCGCCGGTTTCCACAAGCGCTGGCCGAAACACAAGGACATCGCCCGCAACTACCTGTTCGCCGCGAAGCTGATGACCGACAAGCTCAACCGCGAGGAACAGGCGCTGCAACTGCTGACCCAGCTCAAGGCCTTCCGTCCGGATGACGCCCTGATGCCCGAGATCGACGCGCAGATCCAGTTCCTGCAATCGTTGGCCAGTGCGGCCAAACCGACGCCGCGCTGACCCGCATGGACGGCTGATAGATCGTTCTGTTGGCTTGGGCGCACGATCTCGATCATAATGACCATATCGATCATTATGGAGAAATCGCCGTGATCACCGAAGTCAGCGCGGTCAGCTTCCGTCAGAACCTGGGCGACATGCTCAACCAGGTGCAGTACCGCAACGACAGCATCGTCATCAATAAGGACGGCAAGCCGGTGGCCGCTCTGGTCGACGCCGAGTTGTTCGCCCGCATCCGTCGCATGCGCGAACGCTTCGATGCCCTGAGCGAACGTATCGCCAGCGCTTACGCCCAGGTGCCGATGACCGAGGGCCTGGCCGAAATCGACGCCCTTGTCGCCACCGAACGGCGTCGCTGATGCCGGGTCTGCGCGTCGTTCTGGACACGAACGTGCTCGTGTCCGGACTGGCCTATCCAGGAAGCATCCCGGGACGCATCGTCGACCGCTGGCGTCAAGGCGGGCTCGAGGTTGTGCTCTCGCACTACATCCTCGATGAACTGGTCCGGGTGCTGCCGCGATTGCCGCGTGTGCAACTGGCACCCACCGAGATTCGCGACCTGGTCGACAGCCTGATGTTCATGGCCGATCTGGTCGAACCCGGTCCCGCGCAAGATTCCACCCTGCGCGATCCGAACGATCAGCCGGTTCTGGCCACACTGCAATCGGCGAACGCGCAATACCTCATCACCGGCGACAAGGACCTGCTCGCGCTGGCCGCTTCCTACCCGATCATCACACCGTCGGAATTCTGGGCGCGACACGGGTCATAGCGGGTTCGTCTAACCCAGCAACAACGTCGCCTTGCCCGCCTCGGGCGATTGCGGGTGGCGTTGGCGCAAGTGCTGCAGGATCCTGCGGGTGGCGCTGTCGTCGCGCTGCTCCTGGTGGGCGAGTGCGAGTTTGAACCATGCCGCCGCGAGCCCGGGGTGGGCGGGTTCGGCGGCTTCGACGGCGGCAAGCAAGGCATGGGATTCCGCAAGCAGGCCAAGCGACGGCCAGCGCGCCGCGAGCGCGATCATTGTCGCTGCCGGTGCCGGCAGTTTCGGCGCATACGCCTTGATCGCCTCGCCGAGCCAGCGCTGCTGGCGTTGGGCGTCGGCACGCGTGCGGGCACGCCAGGCGAGTGCATGCGTGACTGCAGTCGCCGCCTCCTGGCGATCCTTCGCGAACAGCCAACTGCGCAGCCAAGGTTCGATCACGTCGGGGTCGTCCGGATAGCGCTGCACCAGTGCATCGAAGCGTGTGCGTGCGGCGCCCAGTTGCAGCTTGCCGAGCTCGGCGAGACCGGCTGCGAGCTCATCGACGCGCTGGTCGCGAATGTCTTCCTCGTCGAGATAGGCGCGATTGACCCGACCGAGTTTCGTCGCCGCGAATGCGAGTGCGGCACCGGACAGGATGCCACCCGCATGCGCGTCGAAGCCGACGCCGGCGTCGGGCGCCATCAGCAGCTGGACGAATTCCCAGCCGAACCACACCGGCAGCAGCCATAACGCGCGCACCCGGGTGTAGTCGAAGATCACGAAGAACCAGTAGAACAGGCGCACTCGGCGCTGTCCCCACAACACCGCGAAGGCGCCCATCAGACCGGCGATGGCACCGGATGCGCCCAACATGCCGCCGACCTCGCCCCAGCGCCATCCGAGCGAAAACAGTCCACCGCCAAGACCGGCCAGCAGATAGAGCACGAGAAAGCCGACCGAGCCCATTACCGGTTCGACTGCGAGACCGAGGATCACCAGGAAGACCATGTTGCCGATCAGGTGTCCGCTGTCGCCGTGCAGGAACATGGCAGTGAACATCCGTCCCGGGGCGATCTCCGATTGGCGCATCAGATGCCGTTCGGTGAGCGACGCGCGCCAGGTCGCGTCGAGCTGCGCGCGCAACGGTCGCCATTCGGCGTAGTCGGCATGGGTCGGCGTGATCACGCGCTCGGCACGCAATTCGGCCAGGAAGCGGTCATCGCCCTGCACCTGCATCGCCAGCACCCGGGTGCGCATCGGTTCGGGCATTTGCCGCCAGCGTTCACGCCAGGAGATCGATGGCGTACGTTCAACGTAATCGCGATACGCCGGCAGTTCGATCTGCGCCAGCCGGCTGTTCGCATACGACTCGACCGCGCTGGCGTGACGGTCGTTGTCGGGCGCCTGCAGCGCGACGTAGATGAAGACATTGACGAGCACCAGCAGGAGCGTGACCCACGGGAAGTTCGCCAGCGTCGGCTTCTTGTGCAGCGGAAGGATCAACATG
>JAKJFE010000143.1 GCA_022705045.1 Pseudomonadota bacterium
TGCCGGACTGGTCGCCGCGCTGCTGCGTTGAGGTCGATCAATCGACGCCGCGGCTGCGGTAGACGACGCGATGCCCGCGTTCTTCGCGGGCGATGCGGCTGTAGTAGCGGAACGGGATGCCGTCGAGTTGGACCACCGCTTCGGCCTGGAACTGGTCGCTGGCGACGCCGATCTTGACCGGTCCGCCGTCGAGCATGAGGCCGAGTTGTGTCACCCGGCTGTTGAAGGCATCGAGTGTGGTCATGCGCGCCTTGCCTTCGTCGTTGAGCTGACGCGCGCGCGCTTCGTCGAGGTTCTCGATCAGGCTCATCAACACGGCCGGTGTCGCGGTGTTGACGTTGATGCCGCTCGCCTCGGGATTCGCGCAGACATGTCGTTCAAGCACGCGATAGGCCTCGTCGTCGACACCGCGCACGAGGCGCAATTCCGACACGTGTGCAAACGCCTGGTTCGCGGCGCGACGCGGCGGATTCGCGAGCAGGTAGGCCATGTCCTCGGCACCGCGACGCCCCGGGTCGCTGTCGGCATCGGCGTAATCGATCACCGCATCGGCGAGTTCCGGCGGCAGCTTCAACGCGCGCAACAGGCGCTCGAAACGACGTCGCGCCAGCGCATCCTCGGCCCCGTTCACGACCAGATGATTGAGATTGAAGCAGCCGTTCAACTCGCGGAGCCGACCACTCAACTTGCCGCCGGGCACGTCCAGCGGCGGCAACGGTCGCGCCCACACGTCGCCGTTCGAGTCGATGCCGGGCTCTTCGTTCTGGTCGCGGCGCAGGCCGTCGATCGCCCAGGTTTCGAGGCCGCGTGCGTAGGCGAACGCTTGCTGCTCGCGCATCAGGTTGCGGGTGCGTGCGAAGGCGAGATCGATGGTGTCGATCAGGCTGGCGACAATCAGGGTCGCGAGTGCGACCAGCAACACCGCCACGATCAGGGCCACGCCGCGCTCGCGTTTCATGGCAGCACCGGTGCAGGTTCGGGCGGCGCTTCGTCGACTTCCGGCAGGTCGACCAGGCGCGTGAACGTGCCGAAGTCTTCGGTCTCGATGCTGAACTCGACCGCACGCGGCAAGGCCCGCAGCGGCCGCGGCGATGCGCCGCCGGGCGGCCATTGCTCGCGCCATTGCTGGCCATCGAAATAACGGAAGCCGATGCGCTCAACGTCGCCGAGCAGGTCGCGCGCCAGCGGCGCGGTTGCGGGCGTGCGGTCGAGCACGGTGAACGCGGCGCGGCTCAGCCGATGGTCGCGCCAGGCGTAGCCGACCCGTTCGATGCGTGCACGCTCCTGTCCGAGCGGGTTGGCATGACCGGCGTGCGTGAACGCGACCGCGTCGCGGGTGCCGAGCAGGGCCGGTTCGCGATCGCCATAACCTTCCCGCGCCGGTCGCGCGATCACCGAACGCAGATCGCGTTCGATCACACCCATCGCGAACTGCAATTCGCGCAGGCGACCGTTCTGTTCGGCGAGGCCATCGCGGGTGCGCAACAGGGCGTTGACGCTGCCGTAGGCCACACTCATCAGCAGCGCGAAGATGAAGACCGCGACCAGGACTTCGACCAGGGTGAAGCCGCGGGTGTCGTGTCGCATCAGCGTCGCCCCGCGAAGCCGACAAGGCTGTGGATCGGTGCATCGGATTCCGCCGCATCGGCGGCATAGACATGCACGTCGACCCGACGCAGCGCCGGTTCCGGCGTGTTCTGCACGACACGATGCCAGCGGAACTCGCGTGGCCCCATGCGCATGCGACCCTCGCGTTCGCCGAGTTCCGGGAACGGTTCGCGCAACCGGGTTTCGACCAGCACATTGGCGGCGACCCAGTCGGCCAAGGTCAGTTCGCGCAAGCGGTCGGCGTCGCGTGCCATGCGTGCGGCGGCGGCGAGCAAGGCCACGAGTGCGATCGCGACCACCGCGAGTGCAACCAGCACTTCGACCAGGCTGAAGCCGCGGCGCTTCATCGCGGCCCACCTGCATCCAGCCAGTCGCGATCATCGATGCCGCGATGGCGCAACGTCGTCTGGCCATCGAGCGCGATGTCGATGCGCCAGCGGGTCGCGCGCGGGCCGGCCGCGAGTTCGATGACCATTGGCATGGCCTCGCCGGAGGCGAAACACAGGAACTGCGGCTGCTCCGGGAACATCGCCTCGAGCGTTTGATCGTCGGCCGACAGATGGGTCGCATCCGGCAGATTCACGCGCTTCAGCGCGACATCGTCCTCGATGAAGCGCCAGCCTTCGGTCTGTTGCGCGCTGAACGCATAACCGCCATCACGCAGGTGCAGGCCGACTTCGCGGCCACTCAGCTCGGCGCGTTCGCAGGCGTAACCGATGCGCGCCTGCAGGCGTTCGGCTTCGCGCCGCAGCACCTGTTCTTCATCACCCGCGCCAATCGACAAGACCAGCACCGACGCCATCACCGCCACGATCACGACCGTGACCAGGACTTCGATCAAGGTGAAGCCGCGCGTCGCGACGCGCATGACGATCACTCGGTCCAGTTGCCGATGTCGGCGTCGATGCCATCGCCGCCAACTTGGCCATCCTTGCCGAGCGAATACACGTCGAACTCGCCGTGGCTGCCGGGGCTGACGTACTGGTAGTCGCGACCCCAGGGGTCCTTGCTCAGGCGATCCATGTAGCCGCCATTGCGCCAGTTCGGCGCCTGCGGACTGCCGCCCGGCTTCTGGATCAGCGCATCGAGGCCCTGGTCGGTGCTCGGGTAGGTGAAGTTGTCGAGCTTGTACAGGTTCAACGCGGTCGTGAAGCCCTGCACGTCGGCCTTGGCCTTGGCGAGCATGGCGTCATCGGTGCGGCCGATCACGCGCGGCACCACGATCGCCGCCAGGATCGCGAGGATCACGACCACCACCAGCACTTCGATCAGCGTGAAGCCACGCGCGCCACGAACCTGCATCGTCAACACCTTGCCGTGAATGGAAACGGCCGTGATCATACCCGAGCACTCCTTCCGAACCGGAACCCGACGTTGAATCCGAGCAATGCCGATCTCGCCCGCCGCGACCTTGCCCGGGTCTGGCACCCGTGCACGCAGATGCGTGACCACGAGACGTTGCCGATGGTTCCGATCCGGCGCGCGCAAGGCGTATGGCTGGAGGACTACGACGGCAAGCGTTACCTCGATGCGATCTCGAGCTGGTGGGTGAACCTGTTCGGCCATGCCCATCCGCGCCTCGACGCAGCCCTGCGCGATCAGGTCGGCACACTCGAACACGTGATCCTGGCCGGCTTCACGCACGCACCGGCGATCGAACTCGCCGAGCGACTGGTCGAGGTCGCACCGGCCGGACTGACGCGCGTGCAATACGCCGACAACGGCTCCAGCGCGGTCGAGATCGCACTCAAGCTCGCATTCCACCACTGCCGCAATCGCGGCGACACGCGACGCACGCAGTTCGTGGCGCTCGCCGGCGGTTATCACGGCGAGACGCTGGGCGCGCTCTCGGTCACCGACATCCCGCTGTATCGCGAAACCTACGCGCCACTGCTGCTGACGCCATTGACGACGATGTCGCCGGACGCGACCCAGGCCGAACCCGGCGAAACCGCGTTCGACGTGGCCACGCGCGCCGCCGATGCGCTCGATGCGCTGCTCGCCGAACACGGCGACACGGTCTGCGCGCTGATCATCGAGCCGCGGGTGCAATGCGCCGCCGGCATGCGCATGCACGATCCCGAATACCTGCGTCGTGCCCGCGCCGCCTGCGACCGTCATGGCGTGGTGCTGATCCTGGATGAAATCGCGGTCGGTTTCGGCCGCACCGGCACGCTGTTCGCCTGCGAACAGGCCGGTATCGCGCCCGACCTGATGTGTTTGTCGAAAGGCCTGACCGGCGGCTATCTGCCCTTGTCCGCGGTGCTCGCGACCGAGGCTATCTACCAGAGCTTCTACGACGAATACACGAAGCTGCGTGCCTTCCTGCATTCACACAGCTACACCGGCAACGCGCTCGGCTGCCGCGTCGCGCTGGAAGTGCTGAACGTGTTCCGCGACGAGCCGGTGCTGGAACGCAATCGTGCGCTTGCCGCGCATCTCGCGAACGCGATCGCGCCGTTGCGCGATCATCCGAACGTGCGCCATGTGCGCCAGACCGGCATGATCGCCGCGTTCGACCTGGTCGACGCGCAGGGCCGCGCCTTCGACTGGAGCGAGCGCCGCGGTCTGCGCGTCGTTCGTCATGGCCTCGAACGCGGCGCGTTGCTGCGCCCGCTTGGCCACACCGTCTATTTCATGCCGCCCTACTGCATCACGCCCGACGAAATCGACTTCATGGTCGGCGTCGCACGCGAGGGCGTCGAACTCGCCATTGCCTGAGGTCCCATGCGCCGCATCCGATTGTTCATCGACCAACCCCTGCAGGCCGGCCACGACGTCACGTTGTCGGAAGCCGCGGCCAACCATGCGGTGCGTGTGCTGCGCCTGCGCGAGGGCGACGCCGTCACCCTGTTCAACGGCGACGGCCACGACTATTCGGGCGAGATCAGCCTCGGCAAACGCGAGGCGCGCGTGCGGATCGGTCGCGTCGATGCTGTCGCCAACGAATCGTCGCTGGCGATCACCCTGGTGCAGGCGATCGCGCGCGGCGAGAAGATGGACCTGATCCTGCAGAAGGCGACCGAACTCGGCGTCGTGCGCATCCTGCCGGTGACCAGTGACCGCACCGAAGTGAAGCTGGACGAAGACCGCGCCGACAAACGCATCCTGCATTGGCAACGCGTGCTCGAATCGGCCTGCGAACAATGCGGTCGCGCGCAGGTGCCGCAGGTCGAATCGCCGCTGACGCTGGAACGCGCCGCGCGCCTGCTCGCCGAGGAATCCGACAGCAAGCTGGTCTTGCATCCGGAAGGCGGACAGCCGCTGTCGCAGATCGCTGTCGGCGACGCGGCCACGATCGCGATCGGCCCCGAAGGCGGCTTCTCCGATCGCGACCTGGCCGTGCTCGACCAGGCCGGTTTCCAGCGCATCACGCTTGGCCCGCGTGTGCTGCGCACCGAGACCGCGGGCCTGGCCGCGATCGCGGCACTGCAGACCCGCTTCGGTGATTTCGGTTGAAGTTCAGAACGGACCCGACATCGACGCGCTGCTGTCGATGCGCTGGCCGTACCAGCGCCCGGCATTGAACAGGAAGACGCTGTCGCCGTAGAGGACGCTGCGCATTTCGGTCGAGCGATCGCCGTAGCCGGGAAATACCGCAGGGCGCAGGCGATAGCCGATGATGGCACCGCCGGGGGCCACGTCGAACGTGGCGACGCCGCTGTAGGCCCAAGGCAGATACACCCAAGGATCGCCGGTCGACACGCCGTCGTGGATCGCCATTGGCACAGCGACTCGGGTCTGTCCGTCCGTGGTCGCTGCGGCGGCGATGGCACGATGGTCGCGCAGCAGTTCGCTGTCGCTGCCACGCCCACCCACGACCTGACGCCAGGACTCGGCCGGATGCGCCGGATCACGCTGGTCGAACAGGCTGAGCTTGAGGCCCTGGAACCAGAATCGTCCGGGCGCATCGCCATTGCTGCCTTCGACCGTGTGCTGGCCGACACCAAGCAGGAAACCGCCCGGTAACGGATGCAGGTAAGCGGAATAACCGGTGATCTCGAGCGCCGAGTCGAGCTTCGGGTCGAGCGGATCGGACAGGTCGATCGCATACAGCGGATCGATGCGGTAGTAACTCACCGCATACGCGACGTCGCCATCGAAACGCACGCCATAGGCCTGTTCGTGCGGCGGGCCGATCGGCTGCGGTCGCTGCGCATTGGGCAGGGTGGCGACGGTCTTCAGGCGCGATCCGCCGTCCTCGCGCAACACGTTCAACTCGAACAGCGAGGTGCTGCTCCACGACCAGCTGTGGTCGGTGATCACACGCAGGTCGCCGGCGTGTTCGCTGAAACGCAGGGCGCGATCGTTGCTGCCCACACCGAGTCCGCCCGGCACGGAACCGGTGCCGCGGTAATCGAGTGCGGGCAGCGCGATCTTGTGGATGTCGAGCCGCATGCTGCCGCTCGGCGCGAAGGTGTCGCTGTAGCGGTATTCCGTCGTGCCCAGATACCAGGCGGACGGCGCGACATAGGACGCGTCGATGCGTGCGAACACCGAGGCGAAGTCGGCATCGCCGATCGCGTCGAGGTCGAACTGCGACAGTGTCGTCAGCGCACGTTCGTAGGCATCCGGCGCGAAGTTCGGCAGCCAAAGGGAGTCGACGGTGGCCATGTCCTGCCACGGCCCGCCATCCAGCCGCCATTTCGGCAGCACCGCCTGCCCGTCATCCGTGGCCGCCACCACGTAGCTGCTCGCGAACATCAGCGAGGCCCCGATCAGGCGGCTCGTGGAGAACGAACCCTGCAACTCGATGCGATGGCGTTCGCTCAACGCGCCGTTCGCGGCGACATCGTGCACGATGGCGAGCACGCTGGCGTCGGTCGGTACATAGCCGTAACACCAGTCGAGATAGCCGGTGTTGAACGGCGAGCGTCCGGCGAGCAGCACCAGCTGCGTGCGTCCGGCGTTCACGCGCACATGCAGACCGAGCGACTCGAGACCCGCCGGTAACGGATACGCGTGCAGCAGAGTCGCCGTACCGAGGGCGCCGTCGAGTCGATGCACGCGCAATGCCGGTGCCGTAGTCCATGACGGCGTGATGCTGAACACCAGGTCGCCGACGCGTTTGACGTCGTCGTATTCACCCACGCCCGATTCCTGGATGTTGGTGTCGCTGCCGGTCGCCACCGGCGGCGGCGCAGGCGAGAAATCGATGCAGCCGTCGCTGCTGTAATAGGGATTGCGCCGAGTGTTCTCGACCACGAAGTGGGCCATCGCCGCATCGCTGCTGAAGTGCGCCAGCGCCGCCGCATGGGCGCGCCCGTTCGGCGCTTCGGAGTAGCGCGTCAGCGACTTCTGCGGTCGCTGCCAGAACGGGCCCTGCGCGTCGCTGAGCAGGATCGTGGCGATGGCGTCGTCCTGGCCGCGGAACTGGATCTGGGTCTGTCCGCCGGCTTCGGTCACCAGCCGGCAATACGGTACACAGACGCGACGCACGCGTTGCGCATCGAGCAGGCCGGCGCCGATGTCACCTTGCGCGAAGGCCCAGGTGGGTTCGCCATCGCGGTCGTAGCCGATCGACACCGAGCCGACCCAACTGCCCTGCTGGATCAGCATCTGGCCATGGCCGCCGTCGACCGGATCGAACCAGAATCCGGAACGGTCACCGAGGCTGTAGTCGCGGTTCACGACCAGGCGCACCAGTTCATGGCTGCGCGTGCGTCCCTCCAGCTGCAAGGTCAGTCGCGCGTGATCCTCGTCGCGGCGTTCGAAATCCAGCCGCCCGGCCAGTGTCGACCCGGCCAGACGTTGTGCCTGCAGGTTCCAGCGCGGGCGATACAGGGACAACGAGACGCGCCCCGGCGCCGATCGCAGCGCACCGCCGACCCACCAGCGCGGCGCACCAGTCTCGTCGAAATCGGCCAGCAATGCGGAACTCACCTCGCCCGATGGCGCGATCGTCAACGACCAGCCGGGATCGCTCGGGTCCCACCAGACATCAGTGCGTTCACGGGCGGGATCGGCGGTGTAGTCGCGCTGCGCGACCACGGGCGCGGCGAACAACAGACTAAGACAGACGAATATCCAGGCGCGCATCGGCTTCCTCCACAGTCATCGCGAACGACGCGATGCGCGGCAGCAACCCCCAACCGCTATT
>JAKJFE010000024.1 GCA_022705045.1 Pseudomonadota bacterium
ATGCGGAACAACGAGGAAATCAGCTCGCCGGGATTGAGGCTGTCTTCGCGCAGGCCGACGTAATAGGTGACGGAGCGGAAGTCGCGGCTGAAATTGAACACGCGCGCATCGCCGGCCACCGTATAGGCATCGCCAAGTGTGCCGACGATATTGCCCTCGTCGACCCGATGGCGCAGCTTCGTGCCCATCGTACCCACCGCAAATATTTCGGCCGACGAGCAATTGGCGATCATCGCCATCTGGCCATCACTGAACTCCAGCGGCGCATTGGTCACGGCCACGCCGACATCCACTTCGTTGGCACCGCCCGCATTCGCGGCGATCGACACGCCATCGGTTGCCAGATAGCGAACCGTCAACACATCGGTACCGCGCACGCGGTTGCCGAGTGCCGTACCCGCAGCGGGCACCACATTGATGTCGTTGGCCGCGGTGGCCAGCGCCGGCCGGCAGGTTCCGCCGGTATCGCAATCGTTGCCGCGCACAAAACGACCAGGATCAAGCATGTAGGGCTTGACCGGGGTCGGTGGCGTCGGCATCCACTTTTGCAGCGTCGACGTACCTGCCACCCGGATCAGCGGCGCACGCAGCAGGTTCACGCCGCTGTCTGCCGGCAACGCATTGGCGTACGACGCACAATACTGGGTGCCGGTCTTGCGCAACTCGTCGGACAGAATCTGGGCGCCGTACCGGCCGTTTTCGAGCACCTGCGAGAGTCGCTGCTGATTCGATGCAGTGGAGCTGGATGTCAGGAACATGGCCACGACACCGCCCACGACGAACAGACCCAAGGTCATGCCGATCATGAGTTCGATCAGGGTGAAACCGCGACGCGTGGTTCGGATCATGGCTGCACCACCAGTTCGAAGGACTGCGTGCCGGCGAAGCCGGCGGCATCGACATCGCGTTTTTCGTTCCAACCGATCATGATACGGCACTGGCCATTGACCGGCGAGATACCGAAATTGCGCACCGGCGCAGTACCTGTGGTCTGACACGCCACGTTGCCGCTTCCGAGCGGAAGATGCTGCGCAATCATGCGTGCGATTGCTGCGCGGTCGTATCCAGCGACTTGAGCAGGCGTGCATCCGCTCGAACCACAGGTCGGCGCCGCAGGCGTCGTGCCATTCAGCACGCCGTTGTAATGGCCGCCCCAGATTGCAAGCGGATTGGCGCGCATGCGCTCGACCAAGCCATCGGCGATGAAGCTGGCCTGGGAGCGCAAATAGGAATTGTGGCTGTTGCGGACCGACGTGAGCAGCATGCCGGCCGCGCCGAGCAGGCCAATCGTCAGCACCAGCAGGGCGATCAGGGCTTCAATCAAGGTGAAACCGGTAGCGACGCGACGCATCGACGTACTCCTCAGGTGCAACTCAGACCGCGATGAGACCCTTTGCCCTTCGCCGATTCCGCGCGGCCATTGCTGGCGATGCGAAGGTTGCGGGCGAATTCCTTGTCC
The DNA here is from genome assembly GCA_022705045.1 of Pseudomonadota bacterium. Lineage (GTDB taxonomy): Bacteria > Pseudomonadota > Gammaproteobacteria > Xanthomonadales > Ahniellaceae > JADKHK01. The sequence goes on from JAKJFE010000024.1 coordinate 1,460, forward strand.
TTGGCGGCACTCCAGTTCGGGGCGCAGATCAGCACCGCCAGCGTGCCGCGCCCGACAAGCGCACCACGACGATCGAAGCCGACGCCTGCCTTGGGGTTGCCTGCACCGGTAGCGGCGGCCATCGTGTAGCCGCTGCTCATTGCGCCCTGCTCGCGCAGGGTGCGCTCGCCGCTGTCGAGCACTTCATCGGCATCGGCGTCTTCGAAGACTACCCAGCCGTTACTCATGCCACCCGACTTGGCAGCCAATGCGACATTGCCTTGAAGCTTCACGGCTTCTGCGCGGGCATAGGCCAGGTCTTCCTGCAGCGAAAAGCTGCGCGACGACAAGCGCTGATTGCGGATGGTGTCCGAGAAACTCGGGGCGGCGAGCGACACGGCAATCGCCAGAACGGCAATCGCAACAAGCAGTTCGATGAGGGTTACGCCAAGATTGTGAGTGCGAATGCGCATGGTCTTGGGCGCCCCGACGCCCGGTTTCAGGACAAAAGGTTCCTCACGGCCTCCTTTGCCGGTTCGGAAACCCCGTGGATGCGGACTACATGTCGATCGGATCTTTGTCCGACTCGTTACATTGTGTCACGACTGAAACAATTCGCAAACGAAAGCAGGCCAACGGCACAACCCGACCGACCAGCGGTAACCACCGATGATCAGCGGTCCGCGGCAATCCGCCCTGAAACAGAACGGGCGCCCGAGGGCGCCCGTCGTCTGCAGGCCGACCAAACGTCGATTTACTGCAGCATGGCGTTGACCGACTTGAGGTCGGCGATGTCGATGGTGCCGGCCGCCTGCTTCAGGCGCAAGTTGGCCAGGATGTAGTTGTGGCGGGCACGCGAATACTCGCGTTCCGCCGCGAACTGCTGCTGCTGGCTGAGCAGCACGTCGACGATGGTCCGGGTGCCGACTTCGAACCCGGCCTCGGTCGCTTCCAGCGCACTCTTGGCCGAAACCAGCGCCTGCTTGCGTGCTTCGACTTCGCTGATACCCGCCGCGACGCCACGGAAGGCACCGCGGGTCTGGCGGACGATGGCGCGACGCTGCTGTTCCAGACGGTCCTGGGCCGCATCGCGGTCGTACAGGGCCTGCTTGTAACGGGCATTGGTGCCGCCGCCCGAGAAGATCGGGATGCTCAGGCTCAGGCTCAGCGAGGTGTTCTTCGGATCGCGTGCCGAGAACGGGCCAAGGTCGCCGCCGGAATCGGTCTCGCCATAGGAACCGGACAGGCCGAGTGACGGCAGATGATCGGACCACGCCGACTTGGCCGAATAATTCGCCGCCTCGACCGTCTTCTGAAGTGCGGTCAGGGCCGGATTGCTGGCGATGGCAGTGTCGACCCAGTCGTCAAGGTTGTCGGGCGAAGGCATCGACAGTTCGATGTCTTCCTTCAGCGGCTTCACCGTCTCGACTTCTTCGCCGGTCAGTTCGATCAGACCTTCGAAAGCATCGTCCAGGGTGTTGCGCGCCAGGATCACCGCGGCGCGGGCGCCGTCGTAACGGGCGCGGGCTTCGTGCACGTCGGTGATGGCGGTCAGGCCGACTTCGAAACGCTGTTCGGCCTGTTCGAGCTGACGGCCGACGGCCTTTTCCTCGGCTTCGGCCGAGGTGAGGTTGGTCTGCGCCGTCAGCACGCCGAAGTAGGCTTCGGAAACGCGTACCAGCAAGGCATCGGACGCCGCGTCATAGTCGGCACCGCCACGGGCTGCCTGGGACTTGGCGGCGCGCAGGTTCATGTAATTGCCGTGGTCGTAGATCGACTGCTGCAGTGTGAGGCCCTTGTTGCTGTTACGGCTGGTGGTGCTCGAGTCGACGAAGCGGTTCAGCTCTTCCGAAAACACCGAACCTTCGTTCTTGCTGCGCGACTTCGACCAGCTGCCCGACAACTGCGGCAGCAGGGCCGAACGCGCGAGCGGCACGCTCTGTTCGGCCGACAGGCGGCTGGCTTCGGCGGCAGCGAACTGCGGGTCGCTGGCGCGGGCCTTGTCGTAGACCTCCATCAGGTCGGCCGCCTGGGCCGAACCGGCAATGGCCAGCGCCAGGGCGCTGAGGCGGAAAATGAGGCGTTGGGCCATGGGGAAGTCCTCGGATTCTTGTCGAATGGGTTACAGCACGAAGCGCTTGGGCGGCGCGGCGTGCGTGAGATAAGGCAGATCGGTCTCGAACAGGCTCTCCTCGCGGAAGCTGCTGTCGCCTGTTCGCGTGATCAGCACCGCTTCCATCACCGGCGATTCGCCGCGGACCAGGAACATGCGCCCGCCGACCGCCAGCCAGCTGCGCAATTGCTCAGGCTCGTGATAGACCGCGCCGGTGACGGCGATGGCATCAAAGCTGCGGCCCGGTGCGTAGCCTTTCAAGGCGTCTGCGACATGGACGCGGGTATTCGCGACACCTGCACGTGTGAGTTTCTGCTCGGCTGAGGCGGCCAGGTCCGCGTGAATCTCGACGCTGGTGACATCACGCGCCAACGCGGCGAGACAGGCGGTGACAAACCCCGAACCGGTACCGATTTCGAGCACGCTATCGCCTTCCTGCACCGCCAACGCCTGCAGCAGGCGGCCTTCGAGCACCGGCTTCATCATGCGTTCGCCATGACCGATGGGCAATTCGGCGTCGGCAAAGGCGAGTGCACGACTGTCGGCCGGCACGAAGTCCTCGCGACGCACGCGCGACAGCACGTCGAGCACGCGCAGGTCGATCACGTCCCAGGGACGGACCTGCTGTTCGACCATGTTGAAACGGGTGCGTTCGATGTCCAGGCTCATGATGCAAATCCGGATGGGGGAAGGCGTCTAGGGTAGCAGTTCCACCCCGAGCAGCCCCTCCAACCGGGCCGCCGGGACCGCGCCCGCACGCTGTCCATCCAACCCCGCCAGCGTCGCAGTTCGGCGGCGTACGGGCTGAGTGCCGGAAGTCACCGGAACCCGATGACCTTCGTCACACGGCGCACAGACCGGCATAATGGCCGGATGAAACGCGATACCGTCAATTACACCGTGGTCGGCGCCGTGGTCCTGGCCGCCGCCGCGTTGCTGTTATTCACCATGCTGCGCATCACCGGCACGCGCACCGGCGAGGTCGATTACATCGCGCATTACGACAATGTCACCGGCCTCGCCTCCGGCGCACCGGTGTTCTACGAAGGTTTCCGCGTCGGCCACGTCAATGGCATTACGCCCGATCGTCGCGGTGGTCGCACGCGATATCGCGTCGACCTGTCGATCCGCGGCGACTGGCCGATCCCCGACGATTCGATCGCCAAGCTCGCCTCGACCGGCCTGCTCGCCGATATCTCGGTCGCGATCAGCGAAGGTGCATCGACGACGGTGCTGAAACCGGGCGCGGAAATGAAATCGCAGGGCGGCGGCGATCTGTTCGCGGCGATGAATGAACTGGCCGGCGAAGTCACGACTTTGAGTCGCGAACGCATCCGGCCGCTGGTGGCTTCGCTCCAGGAAAACGTCGACCGCATCGGCGGCGAACTCGCCGATGCGACACCGCAACTCGTCGCCGACGCGAAATCGCTGCTGGCGCGTCTGAACCAGGCCTCGGCGGCGATGAACGAGGTGTTGTCGCCGCAGAATCGTGCCCATGTCGCGACCACGCTGGAAGACCTCGCCGCCACCGCCGACAACGCCCGCGAACTCTCGACCGAACTGCGTCAGACCCAGCAGAAACTCGATGCGCTGATGGTCGAGGCGAACGCCGTGGTCAGCGAAAACCGCCCGGCGCTGAAAGACGCCATCGCCGACCTCGCGCAGATCACCGGCTCGCTCGCCCAGCGCATCGACGGCATCGCCCAGAACCTCGATTCCGCCAGCCGCAACGTCAACGAGTTCACGCGCGAAATCCGCAAGAACCCGAACCGCCTGCTGTTCACGCCACCGGCCGACAAGGTCCAGGTCGAGGAAGAATGATGCGTGCCCTGCCTGTCATCCGACTCGCCCTCGCCTGCCTCGTCGTGTCGATCGCCGGTTGCAGCGCGCCGGCCGTACCGGACCAGTCCTACTTCCGCATGCCGCCCGTCGCTGTCGACACGGCGGCGACCCCGCCGCGTTCGGCCTTGCCGATCGTCGTCGAGCCGTATCGCGCGAACGGCGTCTACAACGACCAGGCCATTCTCTACGCAACCAGCACCGAAGGCAGCATCAAGGCCTATCACTACCAACTCTGGGACGAAGCCCCCAGCACCTTGCTGCAACGCCGGCTGATCGCCGAATTGCGCGCCCGCGGCGCGGCAACGCTGGTGACGAACCGACTGCCGGCGGCGTTGCCGGCGTTGCGCATAGGCGGCCAGGTCGAACAGTTCGAGCGCGTGCAGGACGGCAACGGCTGGATCGTGCGCGTGCGCATGGAACTGCATGTCGAACGCGACGTGCAGTCGGCGCCGCTGCTGTTGAAAACCTATGCTGCGGAGGTCACCGCGGACAACGACACCATCCAGTCCAGCGTACGTGCGTTCGCGCATGCCGTCGACCAGTGCCATGCCGCGTTCTGGTCCGACCTGCGGCCCTTGCTGACACCATGAGCGCACACCCACGTCTCGACGCGGCGGCGCAGGCGCGATTGCTCGATCTGATCGGGGTCGCGCGCTACGTGCGTCGCGGCATCGCACCCGTCGCCGCGCCGGAAGACATCGCCCTGGCCACCGCGCGCCGACCGACGCCGACGGCTGACACGATGCCGACACGACCGGCACGACCAGCGCTGATGCCATCGGCGCCTGAGACGACGACAGCGTCGGCGACGACCGCACGCCCGTCGCTGCTCGCCGAACTCGGGCGCGAAGCCCAAGCGCCGCAGTTGCTGCTGTTCGTCGAAAGCCCGCGTGCGCCCGATCCGCGCGGACAATTGCTACTCGCGGCCATCCGTCGCCTGCTGCCGTCGCACCAGATGCTCGATGCCGGCGACGTACCGTCGCAATGGTTGCCACGGGCCATCGCGCTTGGCGGGCACGTGTCTGCACCAACCGAAACGTCGATGCACCAGGCGCCGGCCCTGGCGTTGCTGCGCCAGGACGTGGTCGCAAAACGCGCGTTGTGGCGCACGATCCGTACGCTGCGTCGCGGCATGCCCGCGCCCTGACATGTCTGCCGCCTTCGATCTCGCGCCGCAGATCCGCACCATGACCGAGGCCGACCTGCCCGAGGTCGCGCAGATCGAGGGTCGCGCCTACGAATTCCCGTGGACCATCGGCATCTTCAAGGACTGCCTTCGTGCCGGTTACGGCTGCTTCGTGCTCGCCACGGGCGCGGAAATCCTCGGCTATTTCGTGCTGTCGGTCGCAGCCAACGAAGGCCACGTGCTCAATGTCTGCATCGATCCTTCGGAACAGGGCAATGGCTACGGCCGGCGTTTGATGAAGCGGGTGCTGGATCTCGCCCGCTGGCACCGCTGCGAACGCGTGTTCCTGGAAGTGCGCCCGAGCAACCCGCGCGCCATCGCGCTGTATCACGATCTTGGCTTCAACGAGATCGGCCGCCGCCCACGGTACTACCCGGCGAAGAACGGCCGCGAGGATGCACTCGTCATGGCGATCGAACTGGTCGAGATCGATTTCAAGTCGCCTGCCTAAAGCATCGCGATCTTGTGCAAAATCATCGCGGTCTGGAGACCGCTCCTACGGCGACTTGTACAAACTTCGATCGAAATTCTTTTGTAGGAGCAACTGTCTTCTGACGAGCGGCTAGGCATATCTCCAGTTCGTGCCGTCCCTGAGCATGGCATTGAGGGAGACGAGGAGTGTGCGCATGCATGCGACGAGGGCGACTTTGGCCAGTTTTCCTGCCTTGCGTAGCGCCTGGTACTTCGCCTTGAACCGCGGTTGAGTCCGAATCACGGACCAAGTGGCCATGTAGAGCGTTCGGCGGACTGAAGACCTTCCGCCGCTGATGCGCCTCCTGCCTTGCTTCTTGCCACTGTCGCTGTTGAATGGCGCCAAACCGACGAGCGCAGCGATCTGACGGCGATCGAGCGTCCCGAGTTCAGGCAGGTCGGCGAGCAGGGTTGCGACCGTGACCGGGCCGACGCCCTTGATCCCTGCCAGCTGCGCGAATCGCGGTTGGGTCTGTGCGTGCTTGTGCATCAACGCGTCGAAGACCGTAATTTCTCGCTGCAGCGACTTGATGTGTCGTTCGATGCTCCGACGTGCCATTGGATGACTCGATTGATGCAGTCGGCGCCGTTCATCGTCGCGCTGGGACACCAGTTGCTGGCGACGCTGCACGATCTCCTGCAGCACCAGCTGTTCCTTGGTCGGCATGGCTCGAACTGGCGGTTCGAGCACATCGGCAAAGTGCGCCAAGGTACGTGCATCGACGGCATCGGTCTTCGCCAAGAGCCCCGTGGCACGGGCGAAGGCATGCGCGCGATGCGCTGAAACGCGCGCCACCGGCAATTCAGCTTTCTGCAGCGCGTGCAGAACCGGGGTTTCATAACCTCCGGTTGCCTCCATCACGATCCGATGGAGATCGTCCTTCATCCCGCGAAACCGTTGGATCAACGCCCTGTGCGCCCAGGCATCGTTGGCCACTTCGAACACTTCACCTGATGGGCGGATGCACACCATCAGCGTCGCCTTCGCAACATCAATTCCTACCGAAATCCGCATGCGCCTTCTCCCGTACAATCGTGGACGAGAGCGCTCTCGCTGCCCACGCTTGTGACGTTCGAGTTTCGCGGCTCAGTCAACTGTTCGGGCTAGCGAGAGTTCGAAGTGCGGCAGTCCAAGCTCCCACTCGTGCTTCAAGGCACCTGCGGACCTCGACTTGCCGCACTTCGCTCTCACTTCCGAGATTAGTCAGAAAGAAAGACACAAGCGGGCTCCAGCCCGCGATCTCTTCAGCCGAGCTTCGCGCGCTGCGAACGCAGACCGTCAAGTTGCATGGTCCAGTCGCCGAGACGCGCGCGTTCCTGCTCGACGACCGCCGCCGGTGCATTGGCGACGAAGGTCTCGCTGGCGAGTTTGCCTTGGCACTTCTTGATCTCGCCTTCGACGCGCGCGATTTCGCGATCCAGACGCTTCTTCTCGGCGTCGAGATCGATCAGACCGGCGAGCGGGATCAGCACGCGCAAGGAACCGACGATGGCCGCCGCAGACGCAGGCTCCTCTTCGACGGCTGCAAGAACGCGCAAGGATTCGGTCTTCGCAAGGAACGCGATCTGCGGGCCGAACTTGGCGACACGACGCGCATCGTCGGCATCACCACCCGCGAACAGCATCGGAATGGCCTTGCCCGGCGCGATGTTCATCTCGCCGCGAATGCGACGCACGCTCATCAGCACGTCCTTGAGCCACTGCACTTCGGCAGCCGCGGCCGGATCGACGGCGATGTCGGCAGCCAGCGGGTAGCGCTGGGTCGCGATGAACTCACCGCTGGCGTATCCGAGTTTCGGCGACACGTGCTGCCAGATTTCCTCGGTCACGAACGGGATCAGCGGATGCAACGCACGCAGCACGGTTTCGAGCACGTAGAGCAGCGTGTGGCGGGTCGAGTTCGCGGCCTCGGCATCGTCGCCGCTCAGTGCCGGCTTCGCGAGTTCGAGGAACCAGTCGCAGTATTCGTTCCAGGTGAACTCGTACAGCGCCTGCGAGGCCAAGTCGAAGCGATAGTCGGCCAACTGCGCATGCACGGCCTCGATCGTCGCGGCGAGGCGCGACAGGATCCAGCGTTCGGGTTCGGTCTTCGCCGAAGGAATCGCGCCTGAAGGCGCTCCAACAGCGAAGGACTCGGTGTTCATCAGCACGAAACGCGCCGCGTTCCAGAGCTTGTTGCAGAAGTTCTTGTAGCCCTCGCAACGGTTGAAGTCGAACTTGATGTCGCGGCCGTGCGAGGCCAGCGATGCGAAGGTGAAGCGCAACGCGTCGGCGCCGACGGCGGTGATGCCGTTCGGGAATTCCTTGCGTGTGGCCTTTTCGATCTTCTCGGCCATCTGCGGCTGCATCAGCCCGCCCGTGCGCTTGGCGACCAGGTCGTCGAGGGTGATGCCGTCGATGAGATCCAGCGGATCGAGGATGTTGCCCTTCGACTTGGACATCTTCTGGCCGTCCTTGTCGCGCACGAGTCCGGTGATGTAAACGTGCTTGAACGGCACCTGCCCGGTGAAGTGATCCGTCATCATGATCATCCGGGCGACCCAGAAGAAGATGATGTCGAAGCCGGTGACCAGCACCGAGGTCGGCAGGAAGGTGTCGAAGCCGTACTGCTTCATCGCGTCGGCATCGGGCCAGCCCAGCGTCGAATGCGACCACAGTGCCGACGAGAACCAGGTTTCCAGCACGTCATCGTCACGCTTCAGTTCGCCGTGATAGCCGGCTGCCTCGGCCTGCGCCTTCGCAGAGGCCTCGTCACGTGCCACGAAGATTTCGCCGCCGGCGCCGTACCAGGCCGGAATGCGATGGCCCCACCACAGCTGGCGCGAGATGCACCAGTCCTGGATGTTGCCGAGCCAGTGGCGGTAGGTGTTGATCCAGTTCTCGGGCACGAACTTCACCGAGCCGTTCTCGACCAGTTCCAGGCCGCGCGCCGCGAGTCCGTCCATCTTCACGAACCACTGGTAGGTGAGATACGGCTCGATGACCTGGCCGGTGCGATCGCCGCGCGGCACTTGGAGCTTGTGTGGCTTTTCTTCGACCAGCAGTTCGAGCGCGGTGAGGTCGGCCAGCACCGCCTTGCGCGCGACATAACGATCGAGCCCGCGATATTTCTCGGGCGCGTTGTCGTTCACCGTCGCGGTCGGCGTGAAGATGTTGATCATCGGCAGGCTGTGGCGCTTGCCGATCTCGTAGTCGTTGAAGTCGTGCGCCGGCGTGATCTTGACGCAGCCGGTGCCGAAGTCCTTGTCGACGTAGGCATCGGCGATGATCGGAATCTCGCGGTCGGTCAGCGGCAGCTTCAGCGTCTTGCCGATCAATGCGGCGTAGCGATCGTCTTCCGGATGCACGGCCACGGCGACGTCGCCGAGCATGGTCTCAGGGCGCGTGGTCGCGACGACGAGCTGGCCTGAACCATCGGCCAAGGGATAGGCGATCGACCAGAGTTTGCCGGTTTCTTCCTCGCTGACGACTTCGAGGTCGGAGATCGCGGTCAGCAGCACCGGATCCCAGTTGACGAGGCGTTGACCGCGATAGATCAGGCCTTCTTCCTTCAGGCGCACGAAGGTTTCGACTACTGCCTTGGACAAGCCTTCATCCATCGTGAAGCGTTCGCGCGACCAGTCGCCGCTGACACCCATGCGGCGCATCTGCCGGCTGATGGTGCTGCCGGATTCTTCCTTCCACTGCCACACGCGTTCGACGAACTGTTCGCGCCCGAGCGCATTGCGCGTCTGGCCTTCGCGTTCGAGCAGGCGGCTGACCACCATCTCGGTCGCGATGCCGGCGTGGTCGGTGCCGAGTTGCCACAGCGTACGCTTGCCGCACATGCGCTGGTAGCGGATCAGCGTGTCCATGATGGTGTGCTGGAACGCGTGGCCCATGTGCAGGGTGCCGGTCACGTTCGGCGGCGGCAGCATGATCGTGTAGGGCTCGCCCTCGCCCTGCGGTGCGAAATAGCCGCTGGCTTCCCATTGCGGGTACCAGCGCGACTCGATGTCCTTGGGATCGAAGCTCTTGTCCATGCATGACTCCACGACGCCGCGGCCGAACCGCAGCGATTGATACGAAGGAATGAGGCCGCGAAACCGCGGCCGAAGGCCGACTAGGCTAGCACGGACGCGTGGTGCAGCTGGTCGAACCGGACGCCGAGCGACCTTCCGCCGGGAAGTAGTGGACGCGCCGGATGCGTTCGCCATCGAACTCGTACACCGCCACCGATTGCTGTCCGCGCGGGCCTTGCGGCCCCTGCCAGTACGCGAGTTCCAGCGTCACCACACGTTCCGGCCCGACCATCACCTGTTCGATCCGCGAACGGCAACTCGGGCAGCCGCGGAAGTACTCGCCCATCTCCGACATCAGTTCGGCGCGGCCGATCGATTCGGTGGTGATGCTGCGCCCATCGACACTGAGCCATTCGATGTGCGGACTGACGAGTGCGGCCATGCGCGTCGCGTCATGCGCGTTGAACGCGGCAACGAAGGCGCGCACCGCGTCGATGCGTGTATCGACCGCATCGGCCGGCGGCTGGACGCGCCCGCTGCTTGCGCAAGCCGTGAGGACCAGCATGATTGCGAGCATCGAGACACGGGGCATGCATCACCTCAATTGCGGCGGTTGTCGCTGTCGCGGCGCACACCGGCGATGACGAACCGGTGCGATTCGCCGAAGCGCTGGATGTGATGGCCGAGTGCGTGAGCGCGATCGACGAAATGGTCGTAGTTCTCGGGACGGATCAGGAACAGGCGCTTGCCTTCCGCTTCGAGCAATTCGTTTTCGAGCGTGTCGTCGTAACGCACGCCGGGATTGTCGAACAGCCCCACCCATTCGGTCGGGCAGTCGAGATAGAAGCCGAGGCCGTAACGCGGCGATTCGTCGATGAACACGACCTCGCGTGGCGTATACGGCACCATCGTGTCGATCACCTTGGCGAAGTGGCGCATGTCCTTGTTGTTCTGGAGCAGGGTCGAGCCGAATTTCAGCAGCACCAGCACGACTGCCACGACCGGCAGCCACCACAAGCGACGTGCCAACCGCGCAGGTTCTTGCAGCCAGCCGCGTGCGACGACGAGCGCCAAGGCCGGGAACAGCGGCAACAGATACAGCGGCAGACGCGAGCGGGCCAGCATGAAGACGATCAGCGGCAGCACGATCCAGAGCGTCAGGAATTTCGCTTCCGGCGCCAACTGCGACCAACCGGCCCGCGTACGCGGGAACAAAGCGATGCGGCGCCAGACCGTCGGCAGCCAGGGCAAGGTGCCGAGCAACAGGGTGAATCCGTAGACGTAGAAGCCGCCCCACCATTGCGGGAAACGGCCGTGTTCGGAAGAGGCGACGCGCGCCACCACCTCTTCCTCGACCAGGTAGGTCATCAGTCCGGGATTGCGCAGCACCACAGCGATGTACCAGCTCAATCCGACGACGGCGAACGCGAGCAGGCCGCGCGGGTCGAACAACTGGCGCGTGCGGTGCTGCGATTGCATCGCGTCGAACACCAGGACGGCGACCAGCGGCAGCAAGCCAGGCGGTCCCTTGGTCACGAAGGCGAGGCCGAACCCGATCCACATCAGCACGATCCATCGCCAGGCGTGGTGATCCTCGCGCAAGGGCCAGCGTGCGCCGACGTAACCGAACACGCCCAGCGTCGTCATCAGCGTCAACAAGGTGTCGGTGGTGACGAGATTGGCCGCGAAGAAGGACAGGGCCGTGGTCGCGTAGATCGCTGCCGGCAGGCCGGGCAGTGTCGGTGTCAGGCGCCGCCCGATGCCGAACAGCAGCCCGACCGTCAGTGCGAACGCCAGCGCGTACGGGGCGCGTACGGCCCACTCGTTGCGGCCGAACTGGCCGACACTGCCGGCGATGGCCCAATAGGTCAGCGGCGGCTTGGTCGGATGGATGTGATGGGCATGGCGGCGCGGGGTGATGTAGTCGCCCGAACGCAGCATTTCCATCGCGACCTGGGTGTAGCGGCCTTCGTCGGTCTCCCACAAGCCACGCGATCCCTGGAACGCGAACCCCAGCGCCAGCGCGCAGGCGAGAGTCAGCCAGAACGACCGCAGCACGCGCAACAGTCCGGACGCAGCGAGCGCGGGCGGCTGCACTTCAAGCGGTATCGACGACATTCGGGCATCCCTGTGAGTCCGGCCAAGCTAGCGCAGCGCATGATAAGGCGGCGTTAGGGTTGCGGTCGCCTCCGGTAAACGAAGGTCAGCGCCATTCGGCCAGCAAGGTGCGGGCAGCGCGCACGAGCCGGTGATCGGGACCGTATTCGGCCACCAGCCGCACCAGCCCAGCCTCGACATCGGCACGCGCGGCTACCCTGTCGCCAGCCTGCGCACGCAAGCGGCCGCGCACCACCAGCGCCTCGCCGATCATCGCGTGCGCCGCATCTTCGTGCTCGAGCACGTCCATCGCGCACTGAAGCCGCGGCAGGGACTGCGCATCGACGCGTCCGGCGTCGAGCGCGATACCCGTGGCAAGCACCACGTTTTCGGCGTAACCGCTATGGTCCTCGCCGTACATCGACTTCAGCGCCGCGGCGGCACGTTCGTTTTCCGCGATGGCCTCGACGTAGCGGCCGTTCGCGGCGTAGGCCAGCGCCAGCCGTTCGGCCGCATAGGCGATTTCGGCCTGACCGATCCCCGGCAGCGTCGTCAGCAACTTCGCATTCTCTTCGAGCTCGGCCGTGCCGCGCGCCAGATCGCCGGCTTCGATGCGCGCTTCGCCCAGACTGGTGCGCGCACTCAGCGTGAACGCGTTCTGCGGACCCAATGCACGTGTATAGACATCGACGGCTTGCTCGTACTGCGGAATCGCCTGCGCCGCCTGCCCACGCGCGAGCGCGAGCCGCCCCTTGAAGACCAGCACCTGGCCAAGCTCCGGCGACCCGAGCGGACGGAGCACCTGTTCGGCTTCGTCGAGCGCGACCGCGGCCTCGTCGTATCGGCGCATGCGTCGCAGCAGATCACCGAGCCGCATCGCGGACTGACCGATCACCGGATGCGCCGCACCCACGCTGGCGCGCGCCGCCGCGATCGCGTCGGCATACAGGGGCAAGGCCTCGGCATAACGCCGTTGACGGCGCATCAAATCAGCCAGCATCACGCGCGGATAGACGGTCTGAACATGCTCGGCACCGGAGCGTGCGACATAACCGTCGAGCGCGCGACGAAGGCTGGCTTCGGCTTCGTCGAGCCGGTCGAGCTGTTCCAGCACGACCCCGAGGTTGTAGTGCCGACGCAGGGTTTCGAGATGATCGGGACCGTAGTGCATCTCGTGTACCGCGAGCGTATGCCGCGCCAGCGTCAACGCTTCCTCGGGCTGGCCCTGCTCGAGACGCAACCGCACCAGGCGCATTTCCACACACGCGGTGCGAATGTCGTCGGGGCCGGCGAGCTCGCGCAGCAACTGCACCGCGCGCTCGATGGCCGCAAGCGCCGGTTCGCGCTGCCCGAGTGCCAGGTCGACACCGCCGAGTTCGCCGAGCGCGACGGCATAACCGATGGAACGTTCGCCCTCGATGTCGCGGCGCCAGTCGAGCACCTTCGCGAGATGGGCGCGTGCCGGTTTCAGGTCACCGAGATTGGACTGGATCTGCGCGAGGTCGCCGACGATGTCGGCCGCAAGACGCAGATCTGCGGCGAAGTCCTGGCTTGCCTGGTCCAGACCCTGGGCCACCAGTTCGGCCGCGGTGCGTGCCTTGGCGCGCGCGCGATCCAGCGGATCCTGTTCGCGGAACAGCGACAGCGTGAAGTCCTTGATGGTCTCGGCGCGACGCAACTGCGCCTGCGCGGCCGCCGCCTGCTGTCGCGCCTCGCGCGCCTGCCACAACGCGACCATCAGCGCGACGACGATGCCGGCCAGCGACAGCAGGCCAGCCGCAACGCCACCGCGATGGCGCCGGATGAACTTGCCGACGCGATAACCGAACGTGTCCGGTCGTGCCGAAATCGGGTGGCCGTCGAGATAGCACCGCACATCCTCGGCCAGTGCATATGCCGAAGGATAGCGCCGTTGCGGTTCCGGGTGCAGGGCCTTAAGCACGAGGGTGTCGAGGTCGCCGACGAGATCACGCGCCGTTGTCTGCGTCTGCGCATTGCGCTGGCGCGCAAGCAACTCGCTCGGCGCACGAGGTGCCTGTTCACCCGTCGCATCGTCCGCGAACCTGGGCAAGTCGCCCGTCAGCAGTTCGTGCAGGATCACGCCGAGCGCGTAGATGTCGACGGCCGTGCCGACCGGCTCGCCGCGATGCTGCTCGGGCGCGGCGTACGCCGGCGTCAGCACGCGCATGCCCGCTTCGGTGCGCAAGGCCTCGCCATCATCTCCATCGAGCAGCTTGGCGATCCCGAAGTCGAGCAGTTTCACCGAGCCATCAGCCTGCACCAGCACGTTCGATGGCTTCAGGTCGCGATGCACAACCAGTTGCCGGTGTGCGGCATCGACCGCGTCGCAGACCGCGATGATCAAGCGCAGGCGTGCGGCCAGGGACAATCCCAATCGCCGCGCGTGATCGGTCAGGTTCTCGCCGGGCACGAATTCCATGACCAGATACGGCGCGCCGTCCTGGTCGCTGCCCCCGTCGATCAGACGCGCGATACCCGGATGGTCGAGTCGCGCGAGGATGCGCCGCTCCTGCGCGAAACGCGCGAGCAGGTCTTCGCTGTCGAGGCCGCGGCGCAGAAGCTTGACCGCGACCGTCTGATGGAAAGCCGCAGTGATGCGTTCGGCGCGATAGACATCGCCCATGCCACCGCGGCCGACGCGTTCGAGCAGCCGATAGGCGCCGACGATCTGGCCACTGCGGTCCAGCGCCGCTGCGGCCGCGTTCGCTGCGGAAACGATGGCAGCCGGCCCGGTCCGGTCGAGCAGTCCGCTGTCCGAATCGGCCGCGAGCAAGGCGCGCACTTCGTCGGCCAGCCAGCGCGATTCGGCGGCCAGCACATCGAGCGCCGCATGGCGGTCGGTCTCGTCCAGTTCCGAAATGCGCTCGAACTCGCGCAGCGCACGCGCCTGATCGGCGGAATCAGGCGTCATGGCCGGCCGCCCCCAGTTGCCGATGCAGGAAGGCCCGGGCCGTGCGCCAGCGCCGCTTCAGCGTGCGCTCGGAAACACCCAGCAGCGGTGCGATCTGTTCCAGCGGCAAGCCGGCGAAATACCGCAGCTCGACCAGTTGCACGGCCTCGGGATCGATGGCGTCGAGATCACCCAGCGCGCGGTCAAGGTCGAGCAGGCGGCCATCGTCGATGTCCGGTTCGGCCACGTCGAGCACGCCGTAGAGCGCGGTGATGTCGAGACCGCCACCGCGTTTTTCGGCCTGCTGGCGACGCAGGCGGTCGATGGCGATCTGACGCATCGCCCGTGCCGCCACCGCGAAGAAATGCGCGCGCGAACTCATCTCAAGCTGTTCCGCGCGAACCAGCCGCAACCAGCAATCGTGGACCAGCGAGGTGGTCCGCATCGGCGCACCCGGCAACACCTGGCGCGCGGCGATGGCGTGCAGGTCCTGGTAGATGCGCGCAAACACGCGCTCGCCCGCCGCGCGATCGCCAGCGAACGCCTGCCCCAGCCATTCCGTGATGTCGCCCATGGTTGTCTTCCTCGCCACCCACGAGTCTCGCATGGCTCGGCAAGCCAAATGTGGTCGACCGTCTGCACATCGGGTTCGGTGAGCTCATGCCCTTCACCACGTGAAATCGCCGGTCCGCGGGCCAGGATGTCCGCTTGTGCCCGATTTCTGCGTACCCCAGTCCAGAACCCCGGGTCGGCTCGCGTTGCTTCCCCCTGTCTCTGCACGCCCTCGCCGGCCCGGGGTTCATCCCACTCAAGGAGAGATTCGATGAAGACGCAAACGGTCCAGCTGGTGCAATCGAGCTTCGCCCAGGTCGCAGCCATCGCCGACACGGCGGCGGCGTTGTTCTACGCAAACCTGTTCCGCCGCGACCCGTCGTTGCGCCCGATGTTCCGCGGCGACATGCAGGCCCAAGGCGCCAAGCTGATGCAGATGATCGCGGTGGCCGTGAACCGCCTCGGCAATCCCGAGACGCTGGTGCCGGTGCTGGAGAACATGGGGCGCCGCCACGCCGGCTACGGCGTCGTCGATGCCCACTACGACACCGTCGGCGCTGCGCTGGTCGACACCCTGGCAGCCGGTCTCGGCGACGCGTTCAGCGATGACGTGCGCGCCGCCTGGATCGAGGTCTACGGTTTCATCGCGACGACCATGCAGCGCGCTGCGGCGGACTCGGCGCTGGCGGCTTGAGCACTCTGCGCCCGGTCTGCCCGCGCCATGCCACGCGACCGATCAGGCCGAGCCGCTAGACTGCGCGTTCCTATTCGTTCGCCCCCGGAGCGCGTCATGGCCATGCAATATCCCGAGCAGATCTGGTTCAACGGCAAGATCATGCCGTGGCGCGACGCCACCGTGCACGTGATGGCGCATGCGATCCACTACGGCTCCTCGGTCTTCGAAGGCATCCGCGCCTACGACACGCCGAACGGTGCCGCGGTGTTTCGCCTGACCGATCATCTCAAGCGCCTGTACATGTCGGCGAAGATCTACGAGATGCCGATCCCGTACACGCTGGACGAGTTGATCCAGGGCACGCGCGACGTGATCAAGGCCAATGGCCTAGGCAAGTGCTACATCCGCCCGGTCGCGTTCCGCGGTCTCGGCGGCTTCGGCCTGTCGGCCGACTGCCCGACCGACGTCGCGATCGCGGCCTGGCCGATGGGCGAATACCTCGGCCACGCCGTCACCGAAACCGGCATCGACGCGATGGTGTCGAGTTGGCAGCGCTTCGCGCCGAACACGATTCCGGCCGGTGCCAAGGCAGGCGGCAACTATCTCAGCGGCCAATTGATCGCGCGCGAAGCACGTCGTCTCGGCTTCGGCGAAGGCATCGCCCTCGCCAGCACCGGCCTGCTCTCGGAAGGCGCCGGCGAAAACCTGTTCCTCGTGATGAACGGCGAACTGCACACCACGCCGGTGTCGGCGGCGCTGCTCAACGGCATCACCCGCAACACCATCATCAGTCTCGCGAAAGCCGCGGGCATGACCGTGATCGAACGCGACCTCCCGCGCGAATACCTCTACCTCTGCGACGAGCTGTTCATGTGCGGCACCGCCGCCGAGATCACGCCGATCAAGACCGTCGACGGCAAGTCGGTCGGCAGTGGCGAACGCGGTCCGATCACGGCGCAGATCCAGAAGCTCTACTTCGACCTCGTCGGCGGCCGCTCGCCCGATCCGCACGGCTGGCGCGAGATGGTGTGACCGCAAGCCGGCCCGCGCTCGACACAAGCGCGGGCCGATCCGTCAAACGACGCTAGAACTGACCAGCTCGTCATCCGTTGGCGGCTCGAAACGCGTCTCCATGAAATCGAACATCGCCGGCGTGACCTCGAACGCAAAGGTGTCGCCACGTTCGAGGTTACGCGCCAGCACGCGCTCGCGTCGCACTGCCAGCGGCGCGTCGACGAAATGCCAGCGCACCTCGTGGCCCGCCGCGTTCGCCAACGCGAGGAAGTCGCGACGCTTCTGCGCCTGCATCAGGCCGAGATCGAGCACGACCGCGGTGCCCGCCGCCGCGATGTCCATGGCCGTGGCCCAGATGCGCTGCTCACAACGTTGCACGCGCGCCATGATCCAGGCCAGATCCATCGTCGCCGGCAAGTCAGGCGCGAACAGTTGCGCCATCCATTCGTCGATCGAGAAACGCACGCCGCCGATGCGTGCGGCCAGCGCACGCGCATGCGTGGTCTTGCCCGCGCCCTGCGGGCCGAACACCAGATGCACCCTGCTCATGCCGCGACCCGCGCCGTGATGCGTTCGGCCTGCGCGCCGTCGAACACGACCTGGTTCCCGAACTTCAGCAGGGTCACGGCATCGCCGAGCACGGCGCGCGCCTCGACCTCGTTCGAGAACCACACGTTCAATCCCGCCGACAGGTGCTCCGCGACATGCCAAGGCACGACGGCTTCCGGAGCAAGTCCCGGCAATGCCTCACGATAGGCCTCCCAGCTGGCATGGCCGGCTTCGACCGCGAGCATGCGCAGCACGTGCTTGCGCTGCAGCGACGCCCGCGCGCGATACAGGCCGGCCACGCGCAGCTCCGGAAACAATCCGGCCGCGTGGATGCGTCGAACCACCGGCATGGCTGCCGAAATCGACGCCGAACGCGCGGCGCGATGCAAGCGGCGGGCGTGATGCAGCACGCGATCGAGCGTGTCCGTCGCGGCGGAAGAATCAGGGGACGCCGGGTTCGACCCGGCCACAAACGATGCATGAGAATGCATACCTACTCCGTACGAGGCATGGCCGTTCTCGCCGGTGGCCATTGGAGGGTATGCAAGCGAAGGGCTTGCGATGCAGGTGCGGCGGCTTTCGCGAGATGGGCGTCCTGACAGCCCGGGGCGCAGCCTAGCAGGTCGGCACTTCGACCTTCCTGCGCCGTGTACCTTCGTACAGTGTGCGGACAGGGACGCGGGCGGGACACTGGGCGCCGTCTTGGCCCGGAGCCGGCATGTCGTTTCTCATTGTCCTTGCCGCACTGTGTTTCCTGATGTGGATCGCCTACCGCGGCCACAGCGTCATCCTGTTCGCGCCAGTGGCAGCGCTCGGCGCGGTGCTGCTGACCGACCCGAGCCTGGTCGCGCCGATGTTCACCGGCCTGTTCATGGAGAAGACCGCGGGTTTCCTGAAACTGTATTTCCCGGTATTCGTGCTGGGCGCGGTGTTCGGCAAGCTGATCGAACTGTCGGGCTTCTCGAAGTCGATCGTGACCGCGGCCATCCGCGTGTTCGGCAAGCAGCGCGCGATGCTGTCGATCGTCGCGGTCAGCGCGCTGCTGACGTATGGCGGCGTGTCGTTGTTCGTCGTGGTGTTCGCGGTCTACCCGTTCGCGGCCGAACTGTTCCGGCAGGCCGATATCCCGAAGCGGCTGATCCCGGGCACGATCGCGCTCGGTGCGTTCACGTTCACGATGGATGCGCTGCCGGGCACGCCGCAGATCCAGAACATCATCCCGACCTCGTTTTTCGGCACCAACGCCTGGGCCGCGCCCTGGCTCGGCGTGGTCGGCGCGGTCTTCATCCTCGCGCTCGGCCTCAGTTATCTCGAATGGCGCCGCCGTGCCGCGCTCGCGAAGGGCGAAGGCTACGGCAGCGGCCATGGCAACGAACCCGCGCCATTCACCGGTGAGCACCTGCCGAGCCCGCTGCTCGCATTGCTGCCACTGCTCCTTGTCGGCATCAGCAACAAGTGGTTCACCGGCGCGATCCCGAAGCTGTATGGCGAATCGCACAGCTTCGATCCGGCGGTGATCGGCTCGGCTGCGCCGGTGGTGCAGGAAGTCGCCAAGGTCTCGGCAATCTGGGCGGTGCAAGCGGCCTTGCTGATCGGCATCCTCAGTGTCATCGCACTGGCTTGGAAGCCGGTCATGGCCGCATTCGCGGAAGGCACCAAGTCGGCCATCGGGGGTGCCTTGCTGGCATCGATGAACACGGCATCGGAATACGGCTTCGGCGCCGTGATCGCCGCCCTGCCCGGTTTCCTGATCGTCGCGAACGCGCTGAGCGCGATCCCGAATCCGCTGGTCAACGAAGCCGTCAGTGTCACCGCGCTGGCCGGCATCACCGGCAGCGCCTCGGGCGGCATGAGCATCGCACTCGCGGCGATGGCCGAGACCTTCATCGCCAATGCGAACGCTGCCGGCATCCCGATGGAAGTGCTGCATCGCGTCGCCGCGATGGCTTCGGGCGGCATGGACACGTTGCCGCACAACGGCGCCGTCATCACCCTGCTGGCCGTCACCGGCCTGACGCATCGTCAGTCCTACGGCGACATCTTCGCGATCACGCTGATCAAGACCAGCGCCGTGTTCGTCGTGATCGCCGTGCACCTCGCGACCGGGCTGGTGTGATCGCTCCGTGATTGCTACGTTTCCAGCATCGAAGGTCGCATGCACGAGGACTGATGATGGGAAAATCGCTCTCGATTCCGACCACTGCGGCCATATCCCTGCGCATCACGATGATTCGCGATCAGCGCGTCATTCTCGACTCCGATCTTGCCGCGCTGTACGACGTCTCGACCAAGCGCTTCAACGAAGCCGTGAAACGCAATCTTGAGCGTTTTCCGTCCGACTTCACTTTCGTGCTCAACGATTCCGAGTGGAGCGATTTGAGGTCGCAGGATGCGACCTCAAGCGCCACCCATGGCGGGCGTCGCTATTCGCCGAGGGTGTTCACGGAACACGGAGCCCTGATGGCCGCCGCGATCCTGAACAGTCAGCGCGCGGTGGACGTGTCGATCTATGTCGTTCGCGCATTCGTCCAGATGAGAGAAGTCGTAAGCAGCCACCAGCAATTGTCGAAGCGAATGGACGAAATCGAACAACGCTTGCAGGCGTTGTCGTTGCAGCAAGACCAGTTCAGTCGTAACACCCGGATTCAACTCAAGCAGGTCTTCGACGCATTGAAGGAATTGATGACGCCGCCGGAACCGCCGCGACGCCCGATCGGTTTCGTCGTGCATGAGGACAAGAGCAAGAAGTCCCGCCGACGCGAATAGGGCCGGAGTCTATCGACACGATCAAACCACCGCCCAGCGCCGCAGCAGGTTGTGGTAGATGCCGGTCAGGGCCACGATGTCGTGGTCGTCGGGCGCGGTGCGCGCGGACAGCGACTGGATGCTGCGGTCGAGGTCGTGCAGCAGGGTGCGAGCGGCTTCGTCACGGACCATGCTCTGGATCCAGAAGAAGGCACAGACGCGTTCGCCACGCGTGACCGGCGTGACCTGATGCAGGCTGCTCGACGGGTACAGCACCATCGATCCGGCCGGCAGCTTCACCGCCTGCGCACCGAACGGCGTTTCGATCTGCAGTTCGCCGCCGTCGTATTCGTCGGGGTCGGTCAGGAACAACGTCGCGGACAGATCGCTGCGCAGCGTCAGGTTCGCATCCGCAATGCGCATGATCGCGCCATCGACATGGATGCCGTAACGACCGCCACCGGTGTAGCGATTGAACTTTGGCGGATGGATGCGCTCCGGCAGCGCCGCCGACAGGAATCCGGGATGGGCGCCGAGCCGACGCAGGATGTCGTTGCCGAGTCCGATCGCCAGCGCAGAGCGATCGTCGAGCTGCAGATTGTGTTTGACCGCGCGCGACAGCGAGCCCGCGGTGGCCGCGCCGCCGATCCATTCGGCCCCGATCAACTGCGTGCGAAAACGTTGCACAGTCGCGACATCGAGCACGTCATCGAAGGTCATCAGCATCGGTTCGTCCTTTCCAGCAGGGTGTGCCGGCCGATGTCGGCGAGGTTGAAACAGCCGGCCAGGGCCATCGTCACTTCGAATTCGTCGCGCAGCAGCTTCAGCAAATGCGCGACACCGCGCGCACCGGCAACGGCAAGCGCATGCAACTGCGGCCGTCCGACCAGCACCGCATCGGCGCCGAGTGCGATCGCCTTGAACGCGTCGCTGCCGCTGCGAATGCCGCCATCAAGCAACACCGGCACGGCCGCGCCGACCCGAGCGCGGATCGCGGGCAACACCGTCAGTGTCGCCGGTGCCGATGCAAGCGCGCGCCCGCCGTGGTTCGACACGATCAGTCCATCGACGCCGAGCGCGACGAGACGCGCGGCATCGTCCGGATGCAGCGCACCCTTCGCGAGGATCGGCAAACGTGTTGCGCGACGCAGCCAGGCAACATCGTCCCAGTCCGGGGCATCGGCCATCGCGCCTTGAAAGATCAACGAGGCATCGGCGTCGAGTTCGCGCCGCGCAGGCAGCGATTGCTGCGCAAGATTCGCCACGATTTCACCCGCCGGCCAAGCCGGACCCGCGCGCATCGCCTCACGCGATGCCATCTGCACCGGCGCATCCAGCGTCAGCACCAGGGCGCAGAAACCCGCAGCCTCGGCGCGACGCACCAGGGCCAGCGTGTCGTCGCGACGCGGTTGCAGATAGAGCTGGAACCAGCCCGTACCGGCCAATTCCGCAGCAATGGTCTCCAGCGACAAGCTCGATTGCGTGCTCGCCACCATCACTGTCCCGGTGGCACGCGCGGCTTGCGCCGTCGCGACCTCGGCCTCCGCATGCACGAGGCCGTGGCGCGCCAACGGTGCCAGCAGAATCGGATGACACAGGTGTTGCCCGAACAAGCTCAGCTGTGTCGATCCCTGTGCATGTCGCTGCAGCACACGCGGCCAGATCGACCAAGCCGCGAAAGCATCGCGATTCGCACGCAGGCACTGGTTGTCGCCGTTGCCGCCGTCGATGTACGCAGACACTGCCGGCGGCAGCAAGGCCTGCGCGCGACGTGCGTAGTCGTCGGCGCAGGTGATGTCGGCGGGAATCGCGGCGTTCACGCGGCCTGGCCTCAGAAGTTGGCGGTGAAACTCAGCTGTGCGCTGCGGGCATCGCCGATGTAGGTGAACGCGCCGCTGCGGTAGGCCGCCAGATAGTAGTTCTTGTCGAACACGTTGCCGATGTTCAGGCGCGCCGCGAAGGTGCTGTTGATGGCGTAGCTGGCGAACGCATCGAACGTCGTGTACGACGGCACGCGATACGAGTAGGCGCCGGTGTTCGGGTCGAAAGCGGCCGCGGTATCGGGCTGGCCTGCATACATCTCGCTGGAGTACGTGGCACCGCCGCCGAACGCCAGCTTCGGCGTGAGCTGGTAGCGCAGTTGCACGTGGGCGCTGCGGTCGGCGAAGTTGCTGAGTGTCTTGCCGATCTGGTTGGTGGTGAAGGCTTCCAGCACTTCGGCATCCATGATGCTGGCGGAGAACTGTCCGCTGAGCTTGTCGGTGAGGTTGCCGACGGCGCCGAACTCGACGCCGCGTACGCGGTTCTTGCCGGTGTTCAGCGTGCCCAGCGTTTCGTACGCGTTGCCGACGCTTTCCATCACGTCGTCCTTGGTGATCTGGAAGGCCGCTGCGCTGAGCAACAGGCGCTCGTCGAACAGGTTCCACTTGGTGCCAAGTTCGATGTTCTCGACGGATTCCGGCTGGCTCAACACGACCTGCTCGGCCGTGCCGCACAGGCCGCCATAGCCGCAACTGCCGCCGACGTCGGATTCGCCGCCGTTGATGTCGCTCGCGGTTGCATAGCTCAGGTAGATATTGCCGATATCGCTGAGGTCATAGACCAGGCCGGCATTGCCGTTCCACAAGGAATCGGAATAGGCGTACACGGTTTCGATACCGGTATTGCTGCGCAACTGGTTGCGGTAATCGAAATCGTCCCAGCGCAGGCCGACGGTCAGATGCCAATGCTCGCCGAAACTCACCGTGTCCAGTGCATACAGCGACCACGTATCGATGGCGTAGTCGGCGTCGTAGGCACCGCGCACGACGCTGCGACCCATCAGTGCGCCGAGATTCGCGACCGGCTGGCCGTCCGGACCGAGCATGCAGAAGTTCGGCGTGCCCGCGCCACCGCCGGTCAGGCAGTTGCGCACGCCGTTGTTGGTGACGACGTAGTTGCCGTTGAGCACGCCGTGGTCGGTGTATTCGGTTCCGATCACGAGATCATGATGGAGCCCGCCGAGCTCGCCTTGCCAGAAGGCGTTGAGCTGGTCGGCGAAGTAGTCGACTTCCTGCCAGCCCTGGTGCGTGCTCAGCGTGATCGTTGCGGCGCTTGGTGCCTGCGGATCATTGGCGTTGCGCGCACCGCCGCGCGCGCCGGTCAGCACGTAGCCGTTCTCGGTGTCGCCGCTGCGCATCGCGTTCTCGATGCGCCAGTCGCCGAGTTCGGCGGCGACGCGCAAGGTGCCGATGCCGACGCGCGATTCGAGGAAGTCTTCGCCCTGCTGATACACCGGCAGATCGGCGACCGGACGACCGCCGCCCGGCACGATGTAGGTGCCGAGATCGGCCGCACCGGCAGCGTCGAGGTAGTAGTAGTCGCCGCTGACCGACACATGGTCCGTCGCGTCGACATGCAGCGACAGCGCCGCACCGTCACGTTCGCGTTCGGAAGCACTGCGATCCGGCACTTCCTCGAACGCGTGCAGCAGGTTCGCGCGCAAGGCCACGCGCTCACCGAGCGGGAGGTTGCTGTCCAGCGTCACCCGGCGATACGCATCGGTACCGAGCCCGATCTCGACTTCGTTGAAATCGTAGTCGCCGGTGGCCTGCTTGGTGATGCTGTTGATGGTGCCGCCGGACGCGCCGCGACCGGCATAGGTCGAGTTCGGACCCTTCGAGATTTCCACCTGTTCGACCGCGAAACTCTCGCGCACGGTCATGCCGGGATCACGCAGGCCGTCGATGAAGATGTCGCTGCGTGCTTCCTGGCCACGGATCACGTAGCGGTCGCCGAAGGCATTGCCGTTCTCGCCGGTGCCGATGGTGATGCCGGGCTGGGCGCCGACGATGTCGCGCAGGTCGGCGTTGCCCGATTCCTTGATCTGCGTCTGCGTGATGATGCTGATCGTGGCCGGCGTGTCGGCGATGTCCTGGGTGCGGCGACGATCGCCCGAGACCTTGGCCTTGTACGGCGCATTCTTCTCGGCGTAGGGATTGGCGTCGGCGGCACGGTCTTCGACACGCAGGGTGTCGAGCTCGACCGATTCCTCGTCGTCGCTCGCACCGTCCTGTGCGATGGCGGGACCGGCAAGCAGCGCGGCACTGATGCCGAGCGCCAGCAGGCGTGCGCCGGAAGTCGCGCCATCGCGCAGGCTGAGCGGACGAAGCACGGAGGCAGAACGTCGAGTCATGGGCAGGAAACCTTCAGTCGGTGATCAGGGAAAAGTCGATGGGCAAAGTCACGCTCAAACGGCTGCGTTCGAGCGCCTTGGGGAATTTCGGCATCGGGTCGGCGCGGCGCAGCACGTCGAGCGCCGCGGCATCCAGCAATTCGATGCCGGCGCTGCGGTGCACGACGGCACTGAGCAGATGGCCATCGCGATCGATCGCGAAACGCACTTGCACAACGCCTTCGAGCTTGTGTTTCTTCGCCTCGGCCGGATACACGCGATGGCGTGCCAGCCACAGCATCAGCTCGCGCAGGTATTGGGACTGGGCGCGCTTGCCGCGTGCGGTCAGTGGTCGATCTGGTGCCGGCGCAGCAGCGGATTCGGCGGGCATTTGCGCGGCGACCGGGGGCGCGGTTGGCGGTACAGGCATCGGTTCGGGAACGGCTTCCGGTGTCGTGACCGGCTCCGGTTCCGGTACGGCCGTCTGCATCGGCGGTGTTGGCGCTTGCACTGTCTCGACACGGAGTGATTCCGCCATGGCCGGCTTCGGCTGAACCGCGGGTGCGGGCGCAACTGGCACCGGTTCCGGTGCAGCCGGCAGAAACTCGATTTCCAGCGCATCAACCTCGGATTCGCCGAGGGAAGTCGGGAGATGCGGCGCGGCCGCTCCGACCAGCAATGCCAGTGCCGCGACGTGCAGCGCGATGCTCGCCGCCACGCCTGCGACGCGCTGACCGTCCAGCCCATGACGCGCTGCTGTCTCCCTGCGCACCCACAGCGCCAGAGCCGCCGCCGGGTCGGTCTCATCACGCCCGGCAGACCGTCCGGCGCCATGGACGGCACCCGGATCGACATGGAGACAGAGATGGAGCAAGGGACTCGCGGGCATGGTTACGTTCGCAAAGACAAATGCGATTGAATCGTATTTACATCAACAGGTCAAGAATCGGGGACGGGTGCTGCATGCCGCGATCAGGGCGAACGTCGATTGATACCGATCAGATGAAGCGCAAGGTTGCGACAGCCCCGCGGGTGTCGCCCGGCGCCAGGCTGACGCGCCAGCCGTACAGATCGCAGAGCCGCTTGACGATGGCGAGGCCGAGCCCCGCGCCCTTGCCACCCGCGCCGTCACCACGCACGCCACGCGTGAACAAGCGATCGACATCCTTGGCATCCACGCCCGGTCCTTCGTCCTCGACGCGCACGCCATGGGCTTCGACCACCACGCGGATCTCGCCCTGCGGCGTGTAGCGAACGGCATTGCCGACCAGATTCGACAAGGCCACCGACAACACGGCCGAGGGCGCGCCAACCGTCACTGGCTCGCTGTCCCGGCGCACGATCCTTACGTCCAGCGGCTTGCCACCGATCTGCGCGCGCTGGGTTTCGACGACCTGCTCGACCACGGCGACGACATCGGTGGCCTCGGCATGCGCCGGCCCCTGGCGTTCGTTGCGCGAGAGCAGGAGCAGCGCCTCGATCAATTCGTTCGACTGCCGCGCCGCCCGGTCGATGCGGAGCAGGCGCTGACGCGTCTTCTCGGGCAAGTCGTTCTGCGCCAACAGCAGTTCGGCAGCGCCACGGATCACCGCGATCGGTGTGCGCAGTTCATGGGACACATCGGCGTTGAACTCGCGGTCGCGGATCACGAGTTCGGTCAGTTTGGACGAATAGTCGTCGAGCGTGGCCGCGAGTTGGCCGACTTCATCATTCGCGAAATGCGGCGCCAGCGCCTCCGGACCCGCGCCCTTGCCGAATTGCGACAGCCGCGCAGCCAGGTCGGCTACCGGCCGCATCACCCGCGACGCCGACCAGAACGCGATCAGGGCCGACAACCCGGCGAACACGAACACGACGACGACCAGGCCCCAAGTCAGGCGATTGCGCAGGCGCAACTCGTGCGAAATGTCGTACTGCAGGAAGTACCAGGTGCTGCCGGTCTTGCGGACGGCCAGCTTGTAGGCGACCGGCCCGCCACTCTGGGCATCGTCGGTGATCGTGTACACCCCGTCAGCCAGATCGCGCCATTTCAGCGGGACGTTCGCGCGTTTGCGTTCGGAGAACGAAAAACCCTCGATGCGCGAGAACGCCGGCTGAGCGTTCGGATCACGCTCGAGTGCACGCGCATGATTCTCCAGTTCGAAACTGAGCTGTCGCCCGATCAACTGGTCTTCGAGATAGCCGCGCAACAACACCGCCGACAGTGCGAACGCAGCCGTCAGCAGACTGCCGAACAGAAAGAACGACAGGATGATGCGGCTTCTAAGCCGGCGTCGATACCGCATCCGGATCGCTCAGGCTGTAACCGATGCCGTGTCGGGTGTGGATCAGCGCCTTGCCGAAAGGCTTGTCGATCGCCGCACGCAGACCGTGGATATGCACGCGCAACGAATCGCTGTCGGGCAGTTCCTCGCCCCAGACGCGCAGTTCGAGTTCGCGCCGCGTCACTACCGACGGCGACGATTCCATCAGGCATTGCAGCAGCTTCAAGCCAATCGGATTCAGCGTGATGGCCTTGCCGGCACGGCTGATCTGCAGGGTGTCGAGATTGAAGCTGAGGTCGCCGACCGCCAGCAGTCGCGTGCTCGGCGCACGACCACGCTTGCCGAGCACGTTGATGCGTGCCTCGATTTCCTGCAAGGCGAACGGCTTGACCATGTAGTCGTCGGCACCGCTGTCGAATCCCGCGAGCTTCTGGTCGAGCGCATCGCGCGCGGTCAGCATCAGTATCGGCGTATGTCGATGCGACTCGGCACGCAGACGCTTGCAGACCTGAAGCCCGTCCATGCCCGGCAGGGTCAGGTCGAGAATGATCACGTCGAACGGCTCGCTCATCGCCATGTGCAAGCCGCGGATGCCGTCGGCGGCGAAGTCGACGATGTGACCGCGGTCGGCAAGATAGTCGCCAAGATTGGCGGCGAGGTCGGAATTGTCTTCGATGACGAGGATGTGCATGGGCGAAGAATAGGTGTGTGGCGACGCAATCCGGAAGAGGCGCACCAAAGAAAAAGCCCGAGGAGGTTCTGAGAACCGCCTCGGGCTCAAGCTACTGCCCCGATTACCGTAATCTGCTCGCCATCCGTCAGGGAGGAGTGTGTGCAGGTCTTGGTGAGGCCATCCTAGGTGCAACGGGATTAAATCGATGTTAAGCGCGTGACCGCCGGTTCGATCGCTGTTTTCCCGCCTTTTTCATGGGCTTGGCGCTCCGGGTTGAGGCCGCACGCGACAGCGGCGGTTGTGGTTTCGAGGGCGTCGACTGGCGACGTTCAGCGCGCGTTTCGGCTTGTCGCACGCGCCGCTCCAGGTAAGCCACGATCTCGCCGGCGACATCGACGCCGGTCGCGGCTTCGATGCCTTCGAGACCGGGCGACGAGTTCACCTCGAGCACCAGCGGTCCACGCTTCGAACGCAGCAGATCGACACCGGCGATGCCGAGCCCCATCACCGCCGCGGCGCGGATCGCGGTATCGGTTTCTTCGGCCGTCAAACGTGTCGCTTCGGCGGTGCCGCCGCGATGCAGGTTCGAACGGAATTCGCCGGCCTTGGCCTGGCGACGCATGGCCGCAATGACCTTGCCGCCGACGACGAAGCAGCGCACGTCCGCGCCTTTGGCCTCGCCGATGAATTCCTGCACCAGGAAATTCGCGTAGAGGCCGCGGAAGGCTTCGATGACCGAGCGCGATCCGGTGAGTTTCTCGGCCAGCACCACGCCCTGCCCCTGCGCGCCCTCGACCAGCTTGATCACGTGCGGTGGCTTGCCGAGCATGGCGAGCAGGTCGCCGGTGTCGTCCGGGTTGTCGCCGAACACGGTGCCCGGCAGGCCGAGCCCCTGCTGCGCCAGCAGTTGCAGGCAGTGCAATTTGTCACGCGCACGCACCACGGCGTCGGCGCGGTTCGGCGTGAACACGCCCATCATCTCGAACTGGCGCAACACCGCCGTGCCGTAACGCGTGATCGACGCGCCGATGCGCGGAATCACCGCATCCATCGGCGCGAGTTCCTTGCCCTTGTAATGCATGTCGAAGCGACCGGGATCGATGCGCATGTAGCAGCGCAGCGGGTCGAGCACGCGCACGGTGTGGTGGCGCGCGCGCGCCGCTTCGATCAGTCGGTGCGTCGAATACAGACGGCTGTTGCGCGACAGGATCGCGATCTTCATGGGTGCGGCTCCGGCGTGCGGCGGGTCTTGCGCGTGCGCTCGCCAAGCACGAAGGAACGCGCCGGGTCGACGATGATGCGCCCGGCCAGCGCGGTGCGTCCGAGCAGCATCGGAAACATCATGCCATGGCGATTGGTCAGGTTCGTTTCGATGTCGAACCGGTCGCCGCCGAGACGGATGCAGGTGCGGATGAATGGACGCAGCTCCGAACGTCCGCCGGAATCGGTGACCTTGCGCCGGTCCGACAATGGCGCCTCGAGCCAACGCGCGCGACGCCCCGACCGCGTCTTCGCATCGAGTGCGAAACGCACCCAGACCGCGCCGTCGCGCTCGAACTCCTCGATCGCTTCGACATGCAGGCTGGACGAGCGCGCGCCGGTGTCGAGCTTGGCCTTGATCGAACGCACGCCGAAATCCGGCAGCGCCAGCCATTCGCGCCAGCCGAGCACACGCGGGAACGCTGCTTTTTGGGATTCCGTATCCGTCACGATCTCGCCTGCGTCCACCGGGGCCGGCACCTTCGCGCGGCCTGCGGTCGACGTCAATGCCGAAAGCGGCGTGATCCACATCAATCCGGCAGCAGGTCGCCCTTGAACGCTCGCACGCCTTGATCCATGTTGGCGATGAGGAGTGAATCGATGAGATCGGAAGGTCGATCGCAGCGTCCGCTGAATGAACGTCTGCGCGCCCGCGCGGCGCGGCTGTCGCCGATCCTGTTCGGTTTCGATCTCACCGCCGAAGAACGGCGCGAGCAGCAACGCGTGTTGCGCGAGCGTCTGGCGAGCATGGCCTGGATCGTGGCCATCGGCGTACTGGCCTGGATTCCGGTGGACCTGCAGACGTTGTCGACACCGGCAGCCTCGCACGTGCTCAGCCTGCGTCTGATCTTGGCGATCCTGCTCATCCTGATCGCCCGGATGCAGCGCAGCGAACGATGCTGGCCGCCGGTGTTCACTCTGGCGGCGTTCATCGCCTTGCAAGCACTGGGCTTCGCCTGGATGGAAGCAAACATTCCAGCCGATGCTCCGCCCCTGCTGCGCATCGGTTATGGCTTGTTTCCCTTCGTCGTGGCGGCACAGATCGCGGTATTCCCGCTGCCCTTGCTGGTGTCGCTGATGTTGTCTCTGCCTGCGCTCGGGCTGTTGCTGCTGCCGGCCTGGCAGGGTCCGTTCGCACCGGAGATGTCGTTGTACGGCGGTGTATGGCTGCTGCTGCTGATCGTGCTGATCTCGGCTTGGGCCGGCATGTCGCAACTGTCACTGCTGCTCGATCTGCTGCGCGCGCGCAACGACGCCGCGCACGACGGCCTGACCGGGCTCGCCAACCGGCGCAGCGCGATGGCGCGGCTGGATGCGGATATCGCTCAGGCGCATCGGCATGGCCAGCCGCTGAGCCTGCTGACGCTCGACCTCGACCACTTCAAGCGCATCAACGACGCCTACGGCCACGCCGCCGGCGATCGCGTGCTGACCGAGTTCGCCACGGTCCTGCGCGAGAGCCTGCGCCTTGGCGATGTCGGCGCCCGCATCGGCGGCGAGGAATTCATCGCCCTTTTGCCGCAGACCGATGCACTCGCGGCACTGCAGGTGGCGGAACGCATTCGCGAGCAATGCGAAGCGCGCCGGATCGCGAGCGACGAGGGCGCCGAGATCCGCTTCACCATCAGCATCGGCCTGAGCGAACTCGCCCCGTACGAAGATGCCGCGCATCTGCTTGCACGCGCCGACCGCGCGCTCTATCGCGCCAAGAATTCGGGACGGAACCGCGTGGTCGCGGACGGACTGGAGCGGGTGAAGGGAATCGAACCCTCGTCACTTGGTTGGGAACCAAGAGCTCTACCATTGAGCTACACCCGCCCATGACCCGATGAAGGATGGACGTCCCCTGATGGGGACGTATCCCCACGGGGGTTAGGTTGTAACAGACCTGTCTAGCGACAGGCTACCAAGCGGAATTCAGCATCCTTTCGGATCGGGGCGATCTTTTCATCCCCTATCCCGACCATTACAGCCGGGCGTTCGCTTTCTCCGCTCTCCTGTTTCCGCCGACGTATCAATGCACCTTGCGGCGCATCTTGTTCCCGATGACTGAAACCCTGACAGGGAGGGCCACCAAGCAACACATCGACGGAGTTGGCACGTTCCGTACAAGCAACAGGAACGACCGGGTTCTACCTTTTCGCCGGAGGTCAAATATCAGCGTGTTTCCACCAAGCACGGAAACAACTGACCTCGATCCCATTTTGGGCAGGGCCCAACTGCATTTGGCCCTTCGAGCTTTACGACGATTCGACGGTAGTTCGCTTGCGCTAACCCTTTCGTTCCAGCCTAGCAGGCTGTTGAGAATCCTCGATTTCGAACCGATCGCCGCGATGGCGGTGTCGGTACTGCATCCGGATTTCGATGATTCGTCTGGTTCGCGCCCGCTTTCGCGGGTGGTTTGACCCCGCTCGGG
>JAKJFE010000144.1 GCA_022705045.1 Pseudomonadota bacterium
GGGTTTCGCGCTGGGCTTCCGCCGAGGCGCGCAAGGCCTCGTGCTTCGTGCGGGCTTGCTCGAACACCGCCAGCACCTGGGCACGCAGCGCGTCGTCCAGCTGCAACTTCGCCACCGCGTCCTCGGGGCGCGGCGGCTGCGCCGTCGCCAGCACCGGCAACAGCATGCCGCCGGCCACCATCATCACGGTCCACAGTTTCATCGTCCTGCTCCATCGCGCCGGAGGTTTCCGGCAGGCTGCAGATTGCGCTGCGACTTCGCAGCCACGATGGAGGAATTGTGGAGTTCAGACCTCGTAGCGATACCCGACGCCGTACACCGAGCTGATCGGATCGAAGTCGGGTGCGGCGTCGGCGAGTTTGCGGCGCAGGTTCTTGAAGGAGCCAGGATCTAGTCACCGATGAACATGATCTAGCTTCTTGAAAACAGGTTCCAATTTGTTCTGGACAAGTCGCCGCGCAAGTACAGACACTGAGCTATCGAACCAATAGGAGCACGGTAGTCATGGAAAAAATTGCGTTGGTCGCTTGTGTAAAAATGAAGCGCGCGGAACCAAGTTTGGCCAAAGATCTGTACATCTCTCCGTTGTTTCAGGGTATGCGGCGACACGCAGAGCGACATGCTGATCAATGGTTCATTCTTTCCGCAGAGCACGGGCTTCTGCGGCCCGAATCGGTCGTTGCTCCTTACGAAAAAACACTGAACAAAATGAAAAAAGGAGAACGCGTCGAGTGGGCGAAACGCGTGTGCACGCAGATGGAGGGGCAAATTTCACGCGATGCCAAGATCGTCTTCTTGGCGGGAGAAAGGTATCGCGAAGGACTGATTCCGTTTCTAATTTCTCGCGGGAATTCAGTTGAAATCCCGTTCCTTGGCATGAGGCTTGGCGAGCAGCTCAGTCGCCTGTCTGCGAATTGATGGCATGAAGACTCCGTCATCCGATCTCGATCTGCTCTACCGAGCAATCCTGGCCTCCGATGTCGACAGATACCAAGGTGTTCGCTTGCGCGATCTCCCTGGATCAGAGTGCCTTCCAAGGCGTGGGGTCTACTTCTTTTTCGAAGATGGAGAGTTTAGGGCCGACGGAGTTACGCCCAGAATTGTTCGTGTAGGCACGCATGCAATTAGTCAAGGATCGAGAACTACGCTTTGGGATCGATTGCGCGCGCACCGAGGATCCAGAAATGGAAACGGCAATCATCGAGGGTCCATCTTTCGATTGCATGTCGGGCGAGCATTGATGGCTCGTTCCGGAATGAATGTCAGTTCTTGGGGGCAAGGCGCTTCGGTTCCGAAGCATGTTCGAAGTGATTCGTCTGCGTTTCAGGCTGAAGCCAATCTCGAGCAGCTTGTTTCACAGGCGATTGGTTCAATGCGAGTGAGATGGATCAATGTCGACGATGACCCAAGCTCTCATAGCGCACGTGCAGAGTGCGAGCGGAATGCGATTGCGCTTCTCTCAAGCGAGGGAGCAGTCTCTGATCGCTCTTCAAAGGATTGGCTGGGTCGTTGGAGCGTCGAGGTGGGAATTCAGAAGAGCGGTCTTTGGAATCTGAATCATGTCGGCGGCGGCTACGATCGATCGTTTTTCCGCATCCTCGGGGCGTGATGCCAGTTTGGAGTGGGAGCTCAATTTTCGTAGCGATACCCGACGCCGTACACCGAACTGATCGGGTCGAAGTCGGGTGCGGCGTCGGCGAGTTTGCGGCGCAGGTTCTTGATGTGTGAATCGACGGTGCGATCGGACACCACGCGGTGATCGACGTAAGCCGCGTCCAGCAACTGCGCGCGCGACAGCACGTGGCCGGGGCGTTCGTGCAGCTTGGCGAGCAGGCGGAACTCGACCTGGGTGAGCGCGACGGTGCGGTGGCCGATGCGCGCCTCGAAGCGTTCCCGATCCAGCGTCAGCACGTCGCTGCTGGCGGTCTCCGCTGTCGACCACTGCCGCGTGCGCCGCAGCAGTGCACGCACGCGTGCAACCACCTCGCGCGGCGAGTAGGGCTTGCACAGGTAGTCGTCGGCACCGAGTTCAAGACCGAGCAGGCGGTCGATCTCGTCGACGCGTGCGGTCAGCATGATCACCGGCACGGTCGAGAACGTGCGCAGTTCGCGGCAGATCGTCAGGCCGTCCTTGCCGGGCAGCATCAGGTCGAGCAGCACGATGGCGGGATCGAAGGCACGCATGCGATCGATCGCCTGGCTGCCGTCGCCCAGCGACTCGCAGACGAATCCGTCGCGCACGAGGTAATCGACCAGCAACTGTGCCAGCTTGGGTTCGTCCTCGACGATGAGCACGCGCAGCGCCGGTGCATTCATCGCAGTGCCTCGGCGGGCAGATCGATGGTGATGGCCAGTCCGCCGAGTGCGCTCGCGCTGGCACCGATGCGGCCGCGATGCGCTTCGACGATGCGTTGCGCGATGGCGAGGCCGAGGCCGGCGCCGCCATGCGTGCGGGCACGCGAGGTGTCGACGCGGTACATGCGGTCGAACAGGCGCGGCAATGCGGCCGCGGGCACGCCCGGCGCGGAATCCTCGATGCGCAGTTGCCAGTCGCGACCACTGCGCTGCAGCGTCAACACGACGCGACCGGGCGCGTCGGTGTAGCGCAACGTGTTCGCGAACAGGTTGCCGAGCAGTTGCTGCAGGCGTTCGCGGTCTCCGTCGACCCAGGCGGACTCGGCACTGGCGTCCACCTGCAGGCGCAGGCCGGCGCGTTCGCACTGCGGCGCCCAAAGCGTCTGCGCGTCGTGCACGAGTTCGGCCAGGTCGACGCGCGCCATGCGATAGCTGAGTGCGCCGGTGTCGCTTTGCGCGAGCAGGTGCAGGTCCTCGACCAGACGCGTCAGTCGCGAGACCTCGCCGGACAGCGATTCGACCGCGGCGCGGTCGAGCGGACGCACGCCGTCTTCGAGCGCATGCAGTTCGCCGCGCAGGACGGCGATCGGCGTGCGCAACTCGTGGGCGACATCGGCGATGTATTCGCGCTGGCTGTCGCGTTGCCGGGCCAGCGCATCGGCGAGGCGATTGAAGTCGGCGGCCAAGGCGCCGAATTCGTCGCGTCGTGCGGCGTCGATGCGGGTGTCGTAGCGACCGCCGGCGAGGGCGTGGAAGCCTTGCGTGAAGGTCGACAGTGGACGCAGCGCCCAGCGCGCGAAGACATAGGCAGCGACCAGCGCCAGCGGCAGCAGCAGTGCCGCCGTCCACAACCCGCGCCGCGATTGCGAGCGCGCGAATTCCTGATCGAGTTCGTCGGCCGGGGCGGCCACCGCGGCCAGACGCAGTTCGCCCACGGTCGCGCCGTCGACGACGATCGGCCAGCGCGTCAGTCGTGCATCCGGCGGGACTTGGGGCGCTCCGGCGACACGCTCGCCGCGGGCGTCGAACAACTGCAGGCGCGCGCCGAGTTCGGCGCCACCGCCGCGCGGCGGGCGGTTCGGCGCATTGGCATCTGCCGGAAGGGCGTCGCGGGCGCGCGGTAGGCGGTCGAGCCGACGCGGCGGAAACGGTTCATCGACTTCGGGGCCACCGGGTCGCAGCAGCCGCTGCGGCAGCGGCACGCTGCTGACCTCGGCCCAGCGCCGTGGGTCGGCGCGCATCGACCACCATTCCGGATCGTCGCGGTAATACGCGACAAGGCGGTCATGGATCTGCTGCGCACGTTGCGCTTCCAGCGTGTTCAGGTAGTCGACGAATCCACGCCGGAACGCAAGCTGCTGCGCGACCAGCACGGCGAGTACGGCCACGGCGCCGACACCGGCGATCACCAGGAACAGTCGTTGCCACAGTCGCATGCGGCGCACGATAGCGATGCTGCGACCGCGTCGAAAGACGATGTGCCCCGATTCCGCAATTTCTCCGCAATCGCGTCAGAACTCGAAGCTGTCCTTGAACAGTCCATCGGCGACGACAGCATGGCTCATCGACACCACCGGGTTGCCGCCGGTCGTCGCGTCGCCGAACGGCACATTGCCCGTGCTCATCACCGCCCGCAGCAGATGCAGGCCCGGATCCCCCGCGGCCAGCGTGCAGGTGGCGCGCGCACTCGACGGTCCGGTCGCGACCAGCGTGGCGTCGCAGTACTGGTAGGTGAAGCTCGACCAGACATAAGCGATGCGCACGCTGCCGCGCGGCACGAACGGCGCGGGTGTGGTCACGTCGACCGATACCGTGTTCGCGGCGTTGTCGATCGTGGTCGCGCTGGTGCCCGGCGCGAAGTTCATCGTCACCGGATGCCAGCCGATTTCGCTCGACTCGCGCGACGACGGCGCCGGCGGCATCGACGCGAGTGCGGACGCGATCACCACGGCGTTCGCCGGCCAACCGCCGGGCGGCGTCGGCAGCACGATCTGTTTCGTCGTCTGCGCTTCGGCAGCGGTGTAGGTGTCGGTGCCGAGCCGGTCGAGCGGCGCCTGCGTGGTCGCCGAATAGAACTCCACCTGCAGCGGATAACGCGTGTTCGCCGTGGTCGCGTCGACGCGATAACCGATATGCAGCCCGTCCGGTTGCACCGTGAACGAGACGATGTCCGGATGATTCTGCACGCCCGGATCGCGGCCGCCGTTGCTGCCGTCGGCATCGCCCGGATCGTTCGGGCGACGCATCAGTGGTCCATCGCCGGTGACGTAGCGCAGGTACCAGGGCTTCAGGTGCGTACCGACGAAGTGGTTGCCGAACACCGCGCCGCGGCTGTTGCTGCCGGTGTCGATCGCGGCATAGTTGCCGCTGCCCGGGCCGACCACGATATTGCCGTCGCCGGGCTGGTCGCCGCCGAACATCAGCGCGGCCACGTTCGAGCCGATGTAGGCGTATTCGAGCGCGAGCGGCGTGACGCCGTCTGCGCCGAGGCCGAAATGGTTGTTCTTGACCTCGACGACGGCCAACGACTGGTGCGAGAACGCGTTGTTCTTCGGGGTGATGTCGAGACCTTGTCGCGCGACGACATTGCGCCCGTTCGGATCGTTCGATCCGAAGTAGGTGTAGTCGTCGTCGTAGTAGGGAAAGTTGCCGTCGATGGCTTCGGCGGCGGCGCAGCCGGTCATGCTGTTGCCGTCGGCATTGACGCCGAACAGGTTGCCGTACACCTTCAGCTTGCCGCTGTTGGTGTGGTTGACGAGTGCGGCGCCGGCCTTGCAGAACAGATTGCGTTGCGCCGGCAGAAGGCCGCCCACCCGCACCGGCGAGCGTGACTGCACGACCAGGGCCCAGGTGACCATGCTGGTGCCGCCGTCGAGGGCTTCACCGAAGGCATTGCCCTCGACACGGAACTCGTCGGTGGTCAGGTTCGGATTGGCATACAGCAGCGGCCACACCTGGCCGTTGCCGCGCCCGTTCAGCACCAGTCCGCGCACGAGGCCTGGCGCGGTGAAGCGCAGGCCGGGATTGATCTGGATCCGGTGCACGGCGTTCAGCCCACCTGCGCTGGCCGCGATGGTGTTGGCGGACGCGCCCGGTTGCGTGAAGCCGTCGATGGTCAGGGCTTCATTGGCCGCGAGGTCGCCGCTGCCGGCAATCACGCACCAGCCCTGCGTCGGGTGGCAGCCGGGGTCGCTGGTCGGGATGTTGAAGTGGATGGCATCGACGACACCGGTGCTGGCGTTCGCTTTGGCGATGGCCCCGGCGAACGAGCAGTCATTCGCGCTGGCATCCGCGCAGCCGGAGACGCCGGCGTCGGCCGACGTGGTGTCGACGATGTAGGTCGCGGCCTGCGCAGCGCCCGCGCAGGCGAACACGGCCAGCAGGCCGGCGGAACGGATGACGGACATGGAACCCCCGAGGCGATGCGCCAGCTTCGGCCATGCGGCGCAGCCACCCAACCCCGTGAATGCGGGGGTGACGAACCGCTATCGTGCGCACATCGAGGAAACGCGGGAGTGGGCGATGCGGCGTTTGCAATCGTTGATGCTGATCGGGGCCGTGGGCCTCGCCATCGTCGGATGTGCCACGACCCCGGCGACGACGCCTGTCGCGACGACCGAAGTCGCCCTGTCCGAGCCCGCGCGGCTGCAGGCGCTTGCGCAGCGCGTCGAGATCATCCGCGACGACTTCGGCGTGCCGCACATCTACGGCAAGACCGATGCCGATGCCGTCTTCGGCCTGCTGTACGCGCAGGCCGAGGACGACTTCCCGCGTATCGAGCGCAACTATCTGTGGGCCATGGGTCGGCTCGCCGAAGTGCAGGGCGAGGCGGCGCTGTACAGCGACCTGCGCGCGAACCTGTACATGACCCGCGCCGAAGCCGAAGCCGCCTACGCGGCAGCGCCCGAATGGCTGCGCGAACTCTGTCGTGCCTTTGCCGATGGCCTCAACTTCTATCTCGCCACGCATCCCGAGGTGAAGCCGCAATTGCTGACCCGCTTCGAGCCGTGGATGCCGTTCTATTTCTTCGAAGGTTCGATCGGCGGCGACATCGAAGCGGTACCGCTCGCCGGCATCGCGGCGTTTTATGGTCGCGGTCGCACGAATGAAGCGGACGTGCCCACGGCGCAAGCCGCTGCCGTGCCGATGCCCGCGATGCGATCGGTCGCCAGCACGGCGGCACCGGAATTCGCGGAACCGTCGGGATCGAACGGGATCGCGATTTCCGGCTCGCGCAGCGCGTCCGGCCATCCGCTGCTGCTGATCAATCCGCATACATCGCTGTTCTTCCGCGGCGAGGTGCATGTCGTCAGCGAGGAAGGCTTGAACGCCTATGGTGCCGTGACCTGGGGGCAGTTCTTCGTCTACCAGGGATTCAACGAAAAAACCGGCTGGATGCACACGACCACCCGTGCCGATTTCATGGATGAATACATGCAGCAGGTCGTGCGCGACGGTGACGTCCTGAAGTACCGCTACGGCACGTCGCTGCGCCCGCTCGAATCGTTCGACGTCACGTTGAACTACCGCGACGGCGACACGCTGCGCAGCCGCAGCTTTCCGGTCTATCGCACGCATCAGGGGCCGGTGACCCATACGATCGATGGGCGCTGGGCGACGACCCGCATCAACTGGCAGCCGGTCGATGCCTTGCGTCAGAGCTATCTGCGCATGAAGCAATCGGACTACACCGGTTTCCGCGACATGATGCAGATCCGCAACAACTCGTCGAACAACACCGTGTACGCGGATGCCTCCGGCAACATCGCCTATTTCCACGGCAATTTCCTGCCGAAGCGCGATCCGGCCTTCGATTATTCGAAACCGCTGGACGGCAGCGACCCGCGTACCGACTGGCAAGGCGTGCATGCACTCGACGAGATGATCACGCTGCTCAATCCCGCGAACGGCTGGCTGCAGAACTGCAACTCGACGCCGTTCACCGCTGCGCTCGAATCCAGCCCGAAGCGCGAGGACTATCCGGCCTACATGGCGCCGGACGCGGAGTCCTATCGCGGCATCCACGCCGTGCGCCTGCTGAAAGACGCGAAGGATCTGACGCTCGATGGCCTGATCGATCTGGCCCACGACCCCGAATTGCCCGCGTTCGAAGTCCTGCTCCCTGGGCTGTTCACGGCCTATGACCACGATGCCAAGCGCTGGCCGCAACTGGAACGGCCGATCGCCGTGCTGCGACGCTGGGACCGCAAGGTCGCGCTCGATTCGGTGGCGATGACGCTGGCGCATTTCTATGGCGTCGCGATGTTCGAACATCGCGACGCCATAGAAAA
>JAKJFE010000025.1 GCA_022705045.1 Pseudomonadota bacterium
TCGAAGCCTGCGCCGCGCGGCAGGCGCTCGGCGAAACCGAACACGACCGGCGCCCCGGTTTTCTCGGCGAGCCGCGACAGCAGGGTCATGCTCTTGCAGGCCATGCCGAAGAACGGCGCGAATTCGCCCTCGCCGCCCTTGGCGCGCTGATCCGGAAGAATCCCGAGCGTCATGCCCTGCTTCAGGCAGCGCAGCAGTTCGCGCACGCCCGCGGCGTCGGCGCGCACCTGCACCGCATCGAGCTTGCCGCGGGCATCGCGCAGCAACGCTTCCCATTCGGCGTGTTGCGGCACCCGATACAGCAAGGCCATCGGCCCTTGCGTGCACAGCCACAGGTTCAGCAGTTCCCAGCAGCCCAGGTGCGGCGCCGCGACGATGACGCCACGGCCCTGCGCCCGCGCCGCATCGAAGTGTTCGCGACCGTGGACGCGGCGGATCAAGGCCAGCGCCCGTTGCGGCGTCGCGCCCCAGACCTTGGCCAGTTCGGTCAGGTTCTTGCCGGTATCGACCAGCACGCCGCGCACGAAGGCGTCGCGATCGGCGATGCCGAGCGCTGCGCCGACCAATTCATGGTTGCGCCGTGTTACCCGCCATTCGCGGGTCTTCAACGCCGCGGCGATGCGGCCGACGCCAGCGCCGATCGCGTGCAGCCAGGACAGCGGCAGCTGCGACGCGAGCCGCATCAGCGCGGCAGCGGCGCGGACCTTGAACGGTGCGGCACTCAGTTCGGACACGACGATCGACACACGCATTCGCAGGACATCCTGCGATCATCCCCGATCAGGACCACCATCGGAAAGCGGGCGTGATTGCATTGATCCAGCGGGTGCGCGAAGCGCGTGTCGAGGTTGAAGGAAAAACCATCGGCGAAATCGGCCGTGGTCTGCTCGCGCTCGTCGCGGTCGAACCGGACGACGGCGAGGCGCAGGTCGAACGCACGCTGATGCGCCTGCTCGGCTACCGCGTGTTCGAAGACGACGAGGGCAAGATGAATCGCTCGTTGCACGACATCGCCGGCGGCCTGCTGCTGGTCTCGCAGTTCACGCTCGCGGCCGACACCAAGAAGGGCATGCGTCCGAGTTTCACCTCGGCGGCGGCGCCCGAGGCCGGGCTGCGCTGGTTCAATCGGCTGGTCGAACGCGCGCGTGCTGCGCACACGGTGGTCGAGACCGGCCAGTTCGGCGCGAACATGCAGGTGCATCTGGTCAACGACGGTCCGGTGACGTTCTGGCTGCAGACACGGTGAGCGCGATGGCATCGATTCGCTGGGGCATGATCGGTTGCGGCGCCGTGACCGAAGTGAAAAGCGGCCCGGCCTTCCAGCAGGCCGACGGGTCGGCGCTGGTCGCAGTCGCGTCGCGCCGCTTGTCGGCCGCGGAAGACTATGCGCGTCGCCACGCGGTACCGAAGGTGTATGCCGATATCGATGATCTGATTGCGTCGCCCGAGGTCGATGCCGTCTACATCGCGACACCGCCGGACAGTCACCTCGAACTCGCGCTGCGTGTCGCCCACGCCGGCAAACCCTGCTGCGTCGAGAAGCCGATGGCGCTCGATCCGGACGAATGCGATCGCATGATTGCGGCCTTCGCGGCGCGCGGCCTGCCGCTGTTCGTGTCGTATTACCGGCGCTCGCTGCCGCGTTTCCGGCAGGTGAAGGCTTGGCTCGACGAAGCTCGTATCGGCGCCGTGCGCGATGTGCGCTGGCATCTGCTCAAGCCGGCCTCGCCCCGCGACCTGGCGCGCGAACCGAACTGGCGCACCCATCCGTCCACGGCGCCGGGCGGCTATTTCGACGACCTCGCCAGCCACGGGCTCGACCTGCTGCAATTCCTGCTCGGCGACATCGATGCCGCGAACGGATTCGCGACCAACCAGCAAGGCCTCTACGGCGCCACCGACGCGGTCAGCGCCTGCTGGCGCTTCGCGAACGGCGCGCTCGGCAGCGGCAGCTGGAATTTCGGCGGCGATCGTCGCGAGGATGTCGTCGAGATCCTCGGGCAACGCGGCGCGATCCGTTTCTCGATGTTCGATGACGTGCCGCTGCAGTGCCGAACCGGCGACGAATTGCAGTCGGTGTTCATCGCGAATCCCTCGCCGATCCAGATCCATCACGTCGAAGCCATGGTCCGGCACCTGCGTGGCGGTCCGCCGCATCCGTCCACCGCTATCGACGCGGCGAAGACGAACCGGGTGATGGCGGACATCCTTCGCGGCTGACGCTGACGCGCGCACCGGCTTCGCGATACGGTCGGATTTTCGCCGGAGCCCAGCATGACCCTCGATTCACTGAACCGCGCCGACCCGGACGCCTTCGTCGCCGCACTCGCCGGGATCTTCGAACACTCGCCCTGGGTCGCCGAACGCGTCCTGGCGCAACGTCCGTTCGCCGATGTCGATGCGCTGCATGCGGCGATGTGTGCGGCCGTGGCGGATGCGGGCGAGACCTTGCAGATGGCGCTGATTCGCGCGCATCCGCAACTGGCCGGCAAGGCCGCGATTCGCGGCGAACTGACCGAATCGTCGACGAACGAACAACGCGGCGCCGGACTCGACCAGTGTTCACCCGAGGAATTCGCCGAGATCACGCAGCTCAACGCCGACTACGACGTGCGCTTCGGGTTTCCCTTCATCCTCGCGGTGAAAGGCCATACGCGCTCGAGCATCCTCGCGAACATGCGTGCACGCCTCGGTCACGACCGCGACGCGGAAATCGCCGAAGCGCTGAAGCAGATCGAACGCATCGCGCGCTTCCGGCTGGAGGCGTTGCTTTCCTGAGCGCGTCGGCACAGCATCAACCTCCGTTCGCCCTGAGCCTGTCGAAGGGCGATCCCGCAACCCCAATGGATTCACCATGGCCCTGCCGCAACTCGATTTGAACGCACCCGATTTCACGCGTCGTTACGTCAATCTGGCGGATGCCCGCCTCGGCGCGAAGGCGCTGGCCTGCAGCGACGACTTCTTTGCCGAGATGTCGCGCATGCTGAATCCGGAACCGGCCGTGTTCGTGCCCGGCAAATACGACACGAACGGCAAGTGGATGGACGGCTGGGAAAGCCGGCGCAAGCGCGGCCCCGGCCATGACTGGTGCATCGTGCGGCTTGCGCGTCCGGGCGTGCTCTGCGGCGTCAATCTGGACACCAGCCATTTCACCGGCAACTACCCGCCCGCCATCGGCCTCGAAGGCTGCGATCTGGCGAGCGGCGACCCGGACGCGAACACGATCTGGTTCCCGGTGCTCGCCTCGATGAACCTCGGCGGCAATGCCCATCATTACGTCGCGCTCGACGGCAACCGGCGCGTCTCGCATCTGCGCGTGAACCTGTATCCGGACGGCGGACTCGCCCGCCTGCGCGTGTACGGCGTGCCCGATCCGAAGCTGGCCCAGCCGGAAGCCGATGGGCTGATCGACCTCGTCGCCGCGTTGAATGGCGGCACGGTGGTTGCCGCCAACAACCAGCACTTCGGCCTCGCGGCCTCACTGCTGATTCCGGGCCGCGGCGTGAACATGGGTGACGGCTGGGAAACACGCCGACGCCGTGAGCCCGGCAACGACTGGTGCATCCTCGCGCTCGGCCAGCCGGGCCTGATCGAGGCCATCGAAGTCGATACCTGCCACTTCAAGGGCAACTATCCGGACCGCTGCTCGATCCAGGCCACGAACGCCGCCGGCGGCACGTCCGAGTCGATGGTCACGCAGTCGATGTTCTGGCCGATCCTGCTGCCGGAGCAGAAGCTGCAGATGGATCACCAGCACCATTACCGCAGCGAGATCGTGGCGCACACGCCGGTCACCCACGTGCGCTTCAACATCTTCCCGGACGGCGGCGTGTCGCGCCTGCGTCTGCGCGGCCGCATCGCCTGAGAACATGCCCATGCATCCGATCCGCTCGATCGTCATCGCCTCATCCGCCCTGCTCTTCGGCGCCGCCGCCACGGCATCCGACTGGACGCTCGTCCACGCCGGACATCTGCTCGACCAGCCCGGCCAACCGGCGCGTGGTGCATCGACACTGGTGATCCACGACGGGCGCGTGCAGTCGGTCCACGACGGTTTCGTCGGCGCCGATACGCTGGCCGATGTGCCCGACGACGCCAGCGTCATCGACCAGCGCCAGCGTTACGTGTTGCCGGGCCTGATCGATGCGCATGTGCATCTGACCTCCGACCTCGGCGGCCAGGAAGCCCTGATCGCCGAATTCACCCGCAATGTCGCCGACCACGCCTACGAAGCGGCGTTGAACGCGCGCAAGACCTTGGCCGCGGGCTTCACGACCGTGCGCAATCTCGGCGATGGCGATTACGTCACGCTGGCGTTGCGCAACGCCATCGCCGCAGGCAAGGCCGAGGGTCCGCGCATCCTCGATGCCGGCAGCGGCATCTCGGCCACGGCCGGCCACGCGGATCCGGGCCTCGGCCTGAACGAGGACCTGCGCGAACTGGCGATGCGCGGCGCGACCATGTGCGACGGCGTCGAATCCTGCCGGCGCGCGGTGCGCGAGCAGGTGGCGCATGGCGTCGACTGGATCAAGATCACCACGACCGGTGGCGTGAACAGCCGTATCGGTGCCGGGCTCGGCGTGCAGCTGTTCGACGACGAAGTGCAGGCGCTGATCGACACCGCGACGATGTACGGCAAGAAGGTCGCGGTGCATGCGCATGGCAACGACGGCATCCTGATCGCACTGCGTCATGGCGCCGCGTCGGTCGAACACGGCACGCTGATGGACCGCGACAGCATCGCGCTGTTCAAGAAATCCGGCGCCTATTACGTGCCGACGCTGTCGACGATCAATGGCTACAAGGAACGTCTGGCCGCGAATCCCGAGGCGTATACCGGCGAGGTGCTGAGGAAGATCCGGTGGCGCATCGACATCACCGGCAAGTCGCTGCGTGCGGCGCATGCGGCCGGCGTGAAGATCGCCTTCGGTACCGATGCCGGCGTCAGCAAGCACGGTCGCAATGCCGACGAGTTCGAGTTGATGGTGCTGCACGGCATGTCGCCCGCGGAAGCGATCCAGGCCGCGACCGTGAATGGCGCTGACCTGCTCGGCTTGTCGAACGAGATCGGCCGACTCGCGCCCGGTTATGCCGCCGACCTGATCGCCGTCGATGGCGATCCGCTCGCCGACGTGACGACGCTGAAGCAGGTGCGCTTCGTCATGAAGGGCGGCGACGTGTTCGTGCCATGAACGATGCGTCGCCCGACCCGGCTGCGACCCTGCGCGTCGAAGCGCTGACGCGTGAAGCCTTCGCGCCCTTCGGCGACGTCATCGCTTTCGGCGCCGCGACCAAGGTGTTCCCGATCAACAACGGCACCACGCAACGTCACCACGCCCTCGCCCGCGTTGATGTCGGCGCAGGCCACGGCCTGATCAGTCTCGCCCGCGCCGAGCCGCGCACGCTGCCGTTCGCGATCACCATGCTGGAACGTCATCCACTCGGCTCGCAGGCCTTCATTCCGCTATCGAAGACGCCGTACCTGATCGTCGTCGCCGAATCACCCGAACACTCGCCGCGCTGCTTCCTCGCCACCCACGGCGAAGGCGTCAACTACCACGCCGGCACCTGGCACCACCCGCTGATCGCCCTCGACCAGGTCAGCGATTTCCTGATCGTCGACCGCGGCGGCGAAGGTCACAACTGCGACGAGGTGAATCTGCCACGGACTTGGCGGATCGTCGAAGTGCCTCGGGAACTTCGAATCGACGACGAATACGTTGCCAGCCTCGAACACGATCTGATTCTGAATCGACTGGCCGCTTACTTCAGCACTCAG
Source organism: Pseudomonadota bacterium (assembly GCA_022705045.1). Taxonomy (GTDB): domain Bacteria; phylum Pseudomonadota; class Gammaproteobacteria; order Xanthomonadales; family Ahniellaceae; genus JADKHK01. Next base: position 5,780 of record JAKJFE010000025.1, read on the forward strand.
GTCGGCATCGACGTTTCTTCGACGGACGCCCCGCTGTGCGCACGAATCGACTTCCATGGCGGCACCGACCGCGAGTTCTGGTTGGCGCGCAACAGTCCGGACTTCGATATCGCCCCGCATCTCGACTTCATTTCTCGCGTGCTCGATGGCACGCGTGGGGACTGGACGATCGTGTTGATGGACTGGACCGTCGACCCGGAGCGGGAGATTGGCCGATACCGCAAACCGGCAAGTTGACGCCACGCACCCGCAGCGCTTGAATGCCGATACTCCGAGGCGTCGCCATGATCGACTTTCGCCAGTACATCACCCTTGAAGCCGACAAGCGCGGCGGCAAGCCCTGCGTGCGCGGACTGCGTATCGCAGTTCAAGACGTGTTGGGCTGGCTGGCGTCGGGCCAGACGCCGGATGACATCGTGCTGGACTACCCGGAACTGACCCGGGATGACATTCGCGCCTGTCTCGCGTGGGCTGCCGCGCGCGAGCAAAGCGTGGCCTGGGTTCAGGCCGCAGCGTGAAGCTGCTGCTCGACGAGAATTTGTCGCGACGGATTGTCCCGTCGTTGCAGCAACGATTTCCGGGATCCACGCAGGTTGCACTGGTCGGCCTCGAACGCGCCGCCGATGTCACGCTCTGGGATTACGCACACGCGCATGGCTTCATCCTCGTCAGCAAGGACGACGACTTCCGCGATCTGCAGTTGTTGCGCGGACATCCACCGAAGTTGATCGTACTCAGGCTGGGCAATGCCACCAATGCGGCCGTGCTCGAAGCATTGCTGAACGCGGCAGAGCGCGTCATCGCAACGCTCCAGCTGGATGACGTGGGTATCGTCGAAATTTTCTGAGTGCGCCCTTCGGCGCACCCCGAACAGTCACTTGCGCGCCGCGAACCACCGCCCGATCGCCGCCCGCTCCGCTTCGGTCATCTGGCTCATGTTGCCGGGCGGCATGACCTTGAGTTCGACGGCCTGCTTGTGGATCAGCGCGGCGCGCAGCGACGAGTTACAGACATTCCGTCGATGGGTAGAGTGGACCAATGCTCTGGTAGCCGCTACATCCGGCCGCCGCGCATGCAGACACATGGAAATAGGTTGCCTGGCCCGATGGCATGCTGACCGCGCCGTCTGTGGTCACCGATTTGCCAGTCGGAATGAAGTTGCCGGCGGAAGCGAGCGGCACGCTGGTTCGACCCCATTGATACCAGCCGACCGTGCCGGCAGGGCTGGCCCAGGTTACGTTGAGCGTGCTGTTGCAAACGCCGGCTGCAACGTTGCTGACGATACCGGGAACGGCGGTGTTGGGTATGCGATTTCCAGCGACGAGGCGGATTGTTCCGGAGGAACCGGTGCCGGTGACGAGATCGACATATCCGCCAAGCGACTTCACCATGTCGGTGGTGCGTGCCGTGCCGAGCGGATCAACGAAGCTGCGACCCAATGGCTGCGAGACACCATTGATGACGGCACTGAAAATCGGCGACGACCAGCGGTTGATGCGCGGGCAACCGGTCACGAAGGTGCAGGCGGTTCCGCCACCGGTCTCGTTGCCCATCAAGGTCCGAAAGCCGTTCGCGGTTGCGTTGGTGTAGCCGAGGATGTTCGCTTCGAGCAAGGCCGGCCAAAACGTGGCATTGACATAGCCGTCGTCCGCGCCGTTGTGGTGGCCCGAGTGTTGACCACCGAGCAGATGCCCGATTTCGTGGGTAAAGACGTGCTGGCTCGTCAAGCAGTTGACGGCAACGATGGCGCCGAATGCATTGTCCGCCGCATGAATCGAAAAGCGGTTTCTGGAACTGCCGCACGTATCGGCGTTTCCGCCGAGACGAACAAGGTGCACAACGACGTCTGCGCCCAATGCGTTTCGCACCGCAGGCAACCCTTCAAACGGAACAGTACCTTGATGCAATGCCGTTAGATGCGTTCTCACCTGCCCCGGGACGTTGTCGCCGTTTGACCCTGCTACTCGGCGATATCCGACGATCCTTGTCGAACCGTTCAGACTGCTGGCCACGAACGACTGATTCATCGTCGCCACCAGGTTGTCGATCGCGGCAAAGAAGTTGTTGCCGAGGTGCTGCTGTGCCTCGTCGCTGTAGGTGACGAGCACGTCGACGGTTCGCGCTGACACCGGCAACGCCTTCTCCAGCGCAACCGGCGCGAAGAAGGCTTTCTCCGTATTCGATGCCTCGAATACGGCCGCTGCATCGTTGTCCGTCGCACAATCTCCGCCCACGTCCGGCCATTCCTCCCGAACCACGAGTCGACCGTTGATACGGCCATGCAACTTGAAGCGCCGTGCGCCGTATCCGGCCTGCCCGACCAGTCGACCATCACGGTCCGTCAGCACCAGACAACCTTCCTCGCCGACGGAATGCCCAAGCCAGGACTGCGAGTGGGGGTCCGTGCTCTCCACCGCGTCGCCAACGAACTGAAAGACCTCGCCAGGCATCAACGCCAGAGAAATATGTCCACCCTGGATGAAGGCAAATCCGCTGCGGCTTGAAGTGCGCTGAACACTGATTGGCGCGACATCGAGGCGCGTGGACGCGAGCTGTCGCGCATGCGAATAGGCAGCAGGCGCGGGTTCGATCAGTCGGGCATCGCGGGCATTGATCGCGCGGGTGTCTGCGGTGATCGAAGTGAAAGTTTGCGCTTGAGAATAGAGAGAGAGAGTGAACGATGACGGTCGAAATCGACGCCTTGAAGTGACAAATCATGCAATTCCCTGATGTCATTTGCTGCAGCATTTCAAAAGCTTGTCGCACAAATCCGGCGCGGGAATCGATGCCGATTCATGCCGGAAAACACGTCACGTTGCGGAGCATCGTTTTCGCAGCGTCGCTTTTCATGTTGCAAGGATTTACCTGCGTTTTTGCCATCACGCCCGAGAACGGGATGTACTGGTCGCCGTCGCGACCATCCAATTTGTATGTCATCGAGTACCAGAAGGGCATCATGGCCCTGGTGATTTACAGCTATGACGCCCAAGGCCGGCCAGAATGGTTTACGGCATCGGGGCCGTTGCAGCAGTTTCATGGTGGTAGTGAGCTGCCCGCCGATCAGGCGATCTTCGACGCGTCGCTGACACGTGCAAGCGGCGGCCCGCCGCTGGGGACGCAAGGACACGCACCGAACGATCCGTTGCCCTATCCGAATTTTGTTCCGGTGGGGCGCGTCATCATGTCGTTCTACGCGGAAGCGGCCAACGACATCCATATTCGCATTGGCGATGTCGATATCTACGATGAACTGCAGCCGTTCAACTTCGGCTATGGCAGCATCGGCCGGGACTTGTATATCCCGTGGGAAACCTGCTGGCCGGACCTGACCGGCGAATGGGTGTTTGTCGACCGCGCGCGTCCGACCCAACCGGCATGGCGTTATCGCTTCTCGGCACCCACCGTGCGCGCGTGGGATCGGTTCGATCAACCCGTTCCGACGCCGGTATGTCGCGACAGCTATCAGACGCAATGGATTGAGTACAAAGACCTGAATTCCAATGCCGTCATGCGCTGTGTGCAGGCCAAGGACAGCACTGCTGCATCGACCATTCTCCCGGCCGGGGCACTAGGATGCGAAGTGGTGGACGGCGGCACCGTGGTGATGTCGTCGTTCGTGTGGTCATACCGGCAACAACTCAAACGCTTCCGGGCATGGCCGGGGCCGGCAGCAAATGTGACGGTCGATCAAATCTTGAACGATCCGAATGGCCCGACGATTACAGGTTATCGCGTCGAGTAACGGAGTTCGCGCCGAATCATCACTCGCGTGGCGAAGCAGCGTCTTGAATCGAGACGCCTTCGCGGCGATTCACAAACCACCGCCCGATCGCCGCGCGTTCGGCGTCGGTCATCCGGGTCATGTTGCCGGGCGGCATGACCTTGAGTTCGACGGCCTGCTTGTGGACCAGCGCGGCATAGGTATCGATGCGTTCGGGCGTGTCGAGCATCGTGCCTTTGGGTGCGCTCGCCATCAGCTTCGGTTGGGCGGCATGGCAGGCGACGCAGTGTTTCTCGATGATGGGCTGGATCGCGGCCGTGTCCGGGTGTTCGCCCCAGGCATCGGGCAACACGATCGCGGGTGATGCGCTGCCATCGGGCATCGTCGCGCCATCGGCGTTCGAAGCCACCGGCACGGGGTTCACTGGCGCTTCGGGGCGCATCGCCGGCGACAGCCAGAACAGCAGGCCGAACAGGACCAGCGCACCACCGCCGAGCAACGGCCAGGCGCGTTCACCGCTGTGCCAGACCACAAAGAACTGCCGGATCATCGCGGCCGCAGCCATCGCGATCGCCAGCACCAGCCAGTTGTATTCGTGGGCATAGGCGGTGCCGTAATGCGTGCTCAGCATCGCGAACACTACCGGCAGCGTGAAGTAGGTGTTGTGCACCGAGCGCTGCTTGCCGCGGCTTCCATCGAGCGGATTCGGCATCTCGCCTTTCGCGAGCGCGGCGACCATGCGCTTCTGCCCGGGAATGATCACGAAGAACACGTTCGCCGACATGATCGTCGCCAGCGCCGCGCCGACCAGCAGGAAAGCCGCGCGTCCCGAGAACACGCCGGTCGCGACGTAACACAGGGCCAGCGTCATCACCGCGACGAATGCACCGAGCAGACCATCGCGGAAACCGACCAGCTTGCACAGGCCGTCGTAGACGATCCACGTCGCTCCGAGGAACACGATCGCGGCAACCACCGCTTGCGTCTGCGACAGGTCGGCGACGTTGCGGTCGATCAGGTACAGGTCCGGCGACAGCAGATAGGTCAGGGCCAGCAAGCCGAAACCGGACAGCCACGTGGTGTACGACTTCCACTTCGACCAGTGCAGTTCGGCCGGCAATTCGGCCGGTGCCGGCAGGAACTTCTGCTTCAGGTAGAAGCCGCCGCCATGCACCGACCAGGATTCGCCGAACAGGCCCTGCGCGCCGGTCTTCGGCGGCTTCAGGCCGCGGTCGAGCGCGACGAAATAGAAGGACTCGCCGATCCATGCGATGGCCGCGACCACGTGCAGCCAGCGCAACAGAAAGGCCGCGGCCTCGGTCCAGAATGCGAGCACGAGAACCTCAGCTGCCGCGGTAGGTGCTGTAGCCGTAGGGCGAGGCCAGCAGCGGCACGTGGTAGTGCGCCTTGGCGTCGCTGATGCCGAAGCGGATCGTGACCACGTCGATGAAGCGCGGCTCGGCCATCTTCACGCCCATGCGTGCGAAATAGTCGCCGATCGCGAAGTCGAGTTCGTAGACGCCGGGCTTGATCGCCATGCCGTCGAGCAGCGGCTGGTCGCAGCGGCCGTCGGCATTGGTGGTGTGGCCGGACACGAACTGACGGTCGTAGCCATTCATGCGATACAGCGCGACCGCGATGCCGGCGCCAGGCTTGCCGTGTGCGGTGTCGAGGACGTGGGTGGTGAGCTTGCCCATGGCGTCAGGCCTTCGTGCAGTAAGCGGCCAGTGTATCGAGATCGGCGCGGCGTTCCGATGTCGTCGTGAACGCGGCCTCGAGGCTGTTGCGCGCGAGCACGATGACCTGGTCGCGATCGAGACCGAGCGCTGCTGCCGTCTCCAGATAGTTCTGGTTGATGTAGCCGCCGAAATAGGCCGGATCGTCCGAGTTGATCGTGACGCGCACGCCGCGTTCGAGCATGTGTTTCAGGTTGTGCTCGGCCAGCGTCTTGAACACGCAGAGCTTCAGGTTCGACAGTGGGCAGACGGTCAACGCCATGCCGCTGGCGATCAGGCGCTGCATCAGGCGCTCATCCTGGATCGAACGCACGCCATGGTCGATACGTTCGACCTGAAGCACGTCGAGCGCGCTCCAGACGTATTCCGGAGGCCCCTCCTCGCCGGCGTGCGCGACCACGTGCAGACCGAGTTCGCGCGCCATCGCGAAGACGCGTGCGAACTTCTCTGGCGGGTGGCCGACCTCGCTGGAATCGAGGCCGACGCCGATGAGGTCGTCGAGGTAAGGCTTCGCGGCCTCCAGCGTCGCGATCGCATCGTCCTCGCTGAGGTGGCGCAGGAAACACAGGATCAGGCGCGCACGAATGCCGAATATTTCCTGGGCGGCATCGCAGGCGCGCTTCAGGCCACGGATCACTACGCCGATATCGATGCCGCGTTCGGTGTGCGTCTGCGGATCGAAGAACAGTTCGGCATGGATGACATGATCGGCATGGGCGCGTTCGAAATACGCCCAGGCCATGTCGTGGAAATCCTGCTCGGTGATCAGCACCGAGGCGCCGGCATAGTAGATGTCGAGGAAACTCTGCAGACTCGTGAACGCATAGGCCGCGCGCAGCGCCTCGACGCTCGGATACGCGAGCTTCACGCCGTTGCGTTCGGCCATCGCGAAGATCAGCTCGGGCTCCAGCGAGCCCTCGATGTGGATGTGCAGCTCGGCCTTCGGAATGCCGCGGATGAACTCGGCCAGATCAGTGGACATGAAGCGCTCCCGATACGAAGCGCCGAGTCTGCATCAATCCGTGCGGGGCGGCCAGAGCGGCGGGCCCTGCGCTAATCTTTGCCGATGAACACGAACACGAGTTTTCTCCTGAACGGGCATGCGGTCGATCTGGCCGGCGCCGACCCGACGCAATCGCTGCTGCGCTGGCTCAAGTCGCGGCAGCAGCACGGCACCAAGGAAGGCTGCGGCGATGGCGATTGCGGCGCCTGCACGGTGGCGATGATCGAGACCGATGCCGCCGGCCGTTCGCACTATCGCGCGGTGAACAGTTGCCTGTTGCCGATGGGCGCGCTGCCGGGACGCGAGATCGTCACCGTCGAAGGCCTGGCCGAAGGCGAGCGCCTGCATCCGGCGCAACAGATGATGATCGACGGCGCCGGCTCGCAGTGCGGCTATTGCACGCCCGGCTTCGTGATGAGCCTGTTCGTCGGCACCCACGACGGCGACCTGTCCGACCATTGCATCGAGGGCAACCTGTGCCGTTGCACCGGTTACCGGCCGATCCGCGATGCCGCGAAGCGATTGGCGGCGTTGCCGATCATCGAGGATCGCTTCGGCGCCACGCTGCAACAGCCGCGGACCGCACTGTCTTCGGCCCGTGTTGGAGACTTCCACAATCCGACCACGGTGGCGGAAGCGCTGGCGTTGAAGCAGCAGCATCACGACGCGATCTGGATCGCCGGCGCCACCGATCTCGGTGTGAACCTGAGCCGCGGCCAGACCGTTGCACCGTCCTTCATCGCGCTGGATCGCATCGCCGAACTGCAGCGCATCGAGATCGGCGATGACGCCGCGCGCATCGGCGCCGGCGTGTCGCTGTCGCGGATCGAACATGAACTCGCGGGCCAGTTCCCGTTGCTCGACGACATGTTGCCGTGGTTCGCCGCGAAGCAGATCAAGAACCGCGCCACTTTCGGCGGCAGCCTCGGTTCGGCCTCGCCGATCGGCGACCTCGCACCGATCCTGCTCGCGCTTGGCGGCGACGTGCATCTGGCCGGTCCGAACGGCCTGCGCGATCTGCCGATCGATGGTTACTTCCTCGACTACCGCAAGACCCAGCGGCATCCCGACGAATTGATCGTCGCCGTCACGCTGCCGAAGCCGCATGATCTCGTCACGGCCTCGTACAAGATCGCGAAACGCCAGACCGACGACATCAGCATCGTCGCCGCGAGTTATGCGATCCGCCTCGACGGCGAGCGGCGCGTACAACACGTGCGCCTGGCCTATGGCGGCATCGCCGTAATCCCGAAGCGTGCCGTGAGCACCGAAGCCTTGCTGCTGGGGCAGGTTCTGGGCGATGCGCTGGTCGAGCGCGCGCGTGCAGCGCTGGTCGAGGAATTCACGCCGCTCAGCGACCATCGCGCCGACGCCGGCTATCGCCGCGCACTGGCCGGCAACCTGTTCGTGAAGTTCGTCGCGGAGAAGCTGGCATGAGCAAGCCGACCACGCACGAATCCGCCGTCGGTCACGTCACCGGTCGCGCCGTTTATGCCGACGAGCAGCATCCGCCGCAAGGCTTGCTGAGCCTGTATCCGGTGCAGGCGCCGCATGCACATGCACGCATCCTTGTGATCGATACGACGACGGCCGCAGCGATGCCGGGTGTGGTCGCGGTGCTCACGGCCGCCGACATTCCGGGCGTCAACAACACCGGGCCGATCGTGCACGACGAGCCGGTGATGCCGGCGGACATCGTCAGTTTCCACGGCCAGGCGGTGGCCTGGGTCGTGGCCGAAGACGAGGCGCAGGCTGCGGCAGCGGCGAAGGCCGTGCGCGTCGACTACGAAGCGCTGCCACCGATGCTCGACGTGCAGGCCGCGATCGCCGCGAACGCCTTCCATCTGCCGCCGGCGAAGGTCGAGCGCGGCGACGTGGTGTCCGGACTCGCGAATGCGCCGCATCGCCTGCACGGCGAACTGATGATCGGCGGCCAGGATCATTTCTATCTGGAAACGCAGGCGTGTTGGGCCCAGGTCGACAGCGAAGGCACGGTGCAACTCACGTCCTCGACGCAGCATCCGAGCGAGACCCAGCACATGGTCGCACACGTGCTGGGCATTCCTTCGAACCGCGTGGTCTGCCGTTGCCTGCGCATGGGCGGCGGTTTCGGCGGCAAGGAGACGCAGGCGAACCCGTTCGCTGCGGCCGTCGCCTTGGCCGCATGGAAGACCGGGCGTCCGGCGCGCGTGAAACTGCATCGTGCGCTCGACATGCAGCTGACCGGCAAGCGTCATCCGTTCTTCGCGCGCTTCGAGGTCGGCTTCGACGACGACGGTTTGATCCACGCGGCCCGTATCGACCTGGTCGCCGACGGCGGCTGGAGCGTCGACCTGAGTCCACCGGTGCTGATGCGCGCGATGGTGCATGTCGACAACGCCTATTTCATCCCGCACATCGAAGTGATCGGCCGCATCGCGAAGACGAATCTCGCGTCCAACACCGCTTTCCGCGGCTTCGGCGGGCCGCAGGGCATGGTCGTCGGCGAGGAGATCGTCGATCGCGTCGCGCGTTTCCTCGGTCTGCCGGTCGATCAGGTGCGCGAGCGCAATTTCTATCGCGAGGGCGAGACGCCGGATCGCAACCAGACGCACTACGGCCAGCCGGTCGTCGACAACGAACTGCCGACGCTGTGGGCGCAGTTGCGCGCACGCAGCGACTACGACGCGCGCCGCGCCGACATCGATGCCTTCAATCGAACGCATGCCCAGACGAAGCGCGGGCTGGCGATCACGCCGGTGAAGTTCGGCATCTCGTTCAACAAGACCGAATACAACCAGGCCGGCGCGCTGGTGCACATCTACACCGACGGCAGTGTGCAGCTGAACCACGGCGGCACCGAGATGGGCCAGGGCCTGCACACGAAGATGCTGGCGGTCGCAGCGAAGACGATGGGCGTGTCGGTGTCGCGCATCCGCATCATGCCGACCAGCACCGACAAGGTGCCGAACACCTCTGCGACGGCGGCGAGCAGCGGTTCCGACTTGAATGGCCAGGCGGTCAAGGCCGCGTGCGAAACCTTGCTCGCACGCATGGCGCCGGTGGCGGCGGCGTCGTTGGGTGGCGATGCGAATGAAGTGATGTTCGAGAACGATCGCGTGTTCCTGCGCGATCGACCGGACGTATCGCTTGCGTTCGAAGACGTCGTACGTTCGACCTACAACGCGCGCATCAGCTTGTCCGCCACCGGCTACTACCGCACGCCCGGCCTGAGCTGGGATCCGAAGCTCGGGCGCGGCCATCCGTTCTATTACTACGCGTTCGGCGCGGCGGTCTGCGAGGTCGAAGTTTGTGGCTTGACCGGCGTGCAGCGCCTGCTTCGCGCGGACCTGCTGCACGATGTCGGCGACTCGATTGCCGAATTGATCGACCGCGGCCAGATCGAGGGTGGCTTCGTGCAGGGCCTGGGCTGGCTGACCAGCGAGGAATTGCGCTGGAACACGCAGGGCCGGCTGCTGACCGACGCACCGAGCACCTACAAGATTCCGACCGTCGGCGATGTGCCCGAAGACTTCCGCGTCGATCTGTATCGACGCACGAAGCCGCCGAGCACGAACGTGATCTTCCACAGCAAGGGCGTCGGCGAGCCGCCGTTCATGCTCGCGATCGCGGCACGCGAAGCGATCCGCGATGCCGTCGCCGCGTTCGGTGATGCGCGCGTGGTCGAACTCGCTGCGCCCAGCACGCCGGAAGCGATCTACAACGCGATCGTGAAGGTGCGCGGGGCGTGAGCCAGCGCAGTAACCTCCCCCTCCCGGCCTCCCCCTTGCTGCGCAAAGGGGAGGAGACAAGCCTGCGTTCGCGAGCTCACGGCGCTGCTCCCTCCCTTGCGCGCGAAGCGCGGAGGGGAGGGTTGGGGTGGGGTGCTTGGCAATGAGCCAGCGCCTGTATGCGACCCTCGCCGAGTGGCTGTCGCGCGAATCCGTCGTGCTCGCGACCGTGCTCGACACGCGCGGCGCGGTGCCGCGGCATCGCGGTGCGCAGATGCTGGTCGCAGCGACCCGCACGAGCGGCAGCGTCGGTGGCGGGCGGCTCGAAGCCAAGGTGATCGCTGAAGCGCGTGATCTGCTTGGTCGCGGCGAACGCATCGCCCAGGTCGCCATCGACCTCACCGGGCGCGAGGGCGCGCAGGGTATCTGCGGCGGGTCGATGCAAGTGGTGTTGCGACGCTGGCAAGGAGAACGCGATGCCGCACGCGCAGGTGCCGTCGCCGAAACGCTGGCTTCGGGCCGGACAGTCACGCTCGATGCCGATGATCTCGGCCATGACAGCACCCACACGCTGCAACCGACGGCGCGCCTGCTGATCATCGGCGCCGGCCATTGCGGCCTCGCGTTGCAGCGCGCGGCGTCGTTGCTCGACTACGACATCCACGTCGTCGACGCCCGCGCCGAAGGCTACGACCACGCCGATTTCGTCGGCGCGACCTGCCACGACCACCTCGACGCGATCCCGCACTGCCTCGACACGCCGCGACGCATTCGCGCCGTGCTGCTCAACCGCGACTGGCACGCCGACCTCGCCTGCCTCGAACACCTCGCCGCACGCCCGCCCGAATTCATCGGCATGATGGGCAGCCGCAAACGCATCGCCGAAGTGCTCGCGAACCTGCCCGCAACTTGCGCCCACCTCCGCAACCAACTCACCGCCCCCGTCGGCCTCGACCTCGGCGCCGAAACCCCCGAAGAAATCGCGGTGAGCATTCTTGCTCAGCTGATCGCATTTTCTTCAGCTGCACATGACCCATTGAAGAACCGCACGTAGTGACGCGCAATCGCCAGCGTCAGATCGTCGATCGGCGCGATAGGCCCAACCGTTTCCGCTCCGTGACCAACGCTGCAGGCACGATGCCGGTGGAGCGATAGGCTCGCTGCTTCGAAGGTGAGCGGAGCACGGCGATGCGGCGAGTGATGTGGGCGGTGGTATTGGGCGCGGGTGCGCTTGCTGCGGGAGCGAAGGACGCGGGGCCGAAGCCGATCGATGTGGCGGCGCTCGCGATCGAGCACGAGACGTTCACGCTCGACAACGGCCTGCGCGTGGTCGTGCTTGAGGACCACAGCGTGCCGCTGGTCGCGGTGAACTTCTGGTACCACGTCGGTTCGCGCAACGAGCAACGCGGTCGCACCGGCTTCGCGCACCTCTTCGAGCACTTCTTCTTCAACGGCTCCGAGCACTACCCGCACGGCTTCCGCGAAGCCATGGACGATCTCGGCGCCAACAACCGCAATGGCACCACGAATACCGATCGCACCAACTTCTTCGAAGACGTGCCGACGTCGGCGCTCGAACGCACGCTGTATCTTGAAGCCGACCGCATGGGTTTCCTCGCCGGCAACCTCTCCGCCGAGATGCTGGAGCGCGAACGCGGCGTCGTGCAGAACGAAAAGCGCCAGGGCGAGAACCAGCCCTACGGACGCAGCTTCGACCGCGTGGTCGAGACCATGTATCCGTACTCGCATCCGTACAGCTGGTCGACCATCGGCAGCATGGACGATCTGAACGCGGCGACGCTGGACGACATCAAGCGTTGGTACGCATCCTGGTACGGCCCGAACAACGCGGTGCTCGCACTCGCCGGCGACATCAGCGTGGCCGAAGCGAAACGACTGGTCGGCAAGTATTTCGGCGGCATCGCGCCCGGCCAGCCGATCGCCAAACTGAAGGCATGGGTGCCGACGCTCGACGCCGACATCCGAGAGCACATGGAAGACCGCGTGCCGCAGACACGCATCCTGCGCGCCTGGCACATCCCGCAGGCCGGTACGCGCGAGCTGCATGCGCTCGAACTCTATGCCGGCCTGCTCTCGGGCAGCGACAGTTCGCCGCTCGACAAGCGCCTCGTGTTCGGCCAGCAGCTCGCGACCTCGGTCGCCGCTTTTGCCTGGGGCCAGGAATTGTCGGGGCTGCTGATCGTGCAGGCCGACGTGAAGCCGGGCGTCGATCCGGCGACGGTCGAACGCGAGATCGACGCGGTGATCGCCGAGACCTTGGCCAAGCCGATCGGCGGCGCCGAACTCGATCGCGCCCGCACGCGTTACCTCGCGGATTTCGCGCGCGGCATCGAACGCCTCGGCGGCTTCGGTGGTCGCGCCGACATCCTCGCCGAACACCTGACCCAGTTCGATCGTGCCGACGCCTATCTCGATCGCCTGAAGCACCTGAACGCGATCAACGCGGACGAAGTGCAACGCGTCGCAAGGCAATGGCTTGGCCGTCATCACTACACGTTGACGGTGGCGCCGTTCGCGGAGCTGAAGGCGGTGACGAACGACCTCGACCGCACCCAACTGCCCGCACTCGGCACGCCGCCGGACCTGCGTTTCCCGGACGTACAACGCGCGACGCTGAGCAATGGCCTGAATCTGGTGTTGATGGAACGCCACGCCGCGCCGCTGGTGAACATGGTGCTGGCCGTCGATGCCGGCGTCGCTGCCGATGCGCCCGATGCACGCGGCACCGGCCGCTTCGCGATGGACCTGCTGCTGAAAGGCACGACGAAGCGCGATGCCTTTGCGCTCGCCGATGCGCGCGATGCACTCGGCGCCGTCATCAGCGTCAACCACGGCCTCGACCAGTCGCTGCTGCAACTGAACGCGCTGAAGCCGAACCTCGCCGCCTCGATCGACCTGTTCGCCGAAATCGCGCGGGCGCCCTCGTTCCCGGCCGACATGATCGAGGTGCAGCGCAAGCAGCAACTCGCGAGCATCGCCCAGCAACGCGCGAATCCGATCGGCATGGCCCAGCGCGCCGCGGCGCCGCTGCTGTTTGGCACCGATCATCCTTACGGCCAGGCCGCGGGCGGGTTCGGCGATACCGCGGTCGTGCAAGGCCTGTCGCGCGATGCGCTGGCGCAGTGGCACACGCGCTGGTTCGTGCCCGGCAACGCCACGCTGGTCGTGGCCGGCGACGTGACGATGGACGAACTCAAGGCGCAGGCACAACGTGCGTTCGGTGATTGGTCCGGATCGATGCCTGCGGCGAAATCGATTGGCACGGCGACATCGAGCGGCACCGGCAAGGTCTATTTGATCGACAAGCCCGGTGCGCCGCAGTCGCTGATCTACGCCGCGCACGTCGCCGCGAATGGCGCACGCCCGGACGATCTCGCGCTTGAGACGGTGATGCGCAATTTCGGCGGCATGGCGACCTCGCGCCTGAATCGCAACCTGCGCCTCGACAAGCACTGGTCCTACGGCACGATGGGCGGACTCCAGGCCGCACGCGGTCCGCGCCTGTTCAACGTCTTCGCGCCGGTACAAACCGACAAGACCAAAGAATCGATGATCGAAGTGAAACGCGAGATCGACGGCCTGGCTGGTGCGCGCCCGCTCGCGGGCGAGGAACTCGACAGCATCCTGCGCAGCCAGGTCTCGCGCCTCCCCGGTCGATTCGAGACGCTGGACAGCCTGCTGATGGCCGGCCTCGATGTCGTCAACATGGGGCGCGATGCGCGCTACTACACCGACTACGCCGCGCAGCTGCGCCAGCTCGACGGGAACGCGCTGAATGCCGCAGCAACCGCTACCGTGAAGCCGCAGCAGCTCACCTGGATCGTGGTCGGTGACCTGAAACAGATCGAGGCGGGCGTGCGCGAACTGGGTTACGGCGAGGTGGTGAAGATCGACGTGCCGTGACGGCGTCCGGGTTCCGTTCGTGGTGAGCTTGTCGAACCATGGACGGAACGTGCGACGGTGTCGCAACGCCCTTCGACAGGCTCAGGGCGAACGGAAGTTGAGGGCTCGGGGCGCAACTGCAGCGGGTTCCGTTCGTGGTGAGCTTGTCGAACCATGAATGGAACGTGTGATCGTGTCGCAACGCCCTTCGACAGGCTCAGGGCGAACGGAGGTTGAGGGCTCAGGGCGAACGGGGCTACTGCGGGCCTTTCAGCACCTGGCCATCGGCGAAACGGATCTCGCGCGGATACCAGCCGAGCGGGATCTCGGCGATCGGGCGTTGCATCAGGGCGCGATCGGCGGCATTCGCGTCCTTCGGCGTGCGGCAGCGCACGTCGCGGTGATCGAGCGAGCCGATCGGGTTGCTGTCGTCGATCCAGCACGAAGCCGCCGGCATCAGGCCGCTGCCGGCGACTTCCACCAGCCCACGCAGCAGGTTGATGGAGCGATTGCCGCGGTTCCAGAAGCGATAGGTGATGACGGTGATGCGCTGTTCGTTGTCGCGCAGCGGCTGCTTGATGGCGCCACCGTTCGGCTGACCGTAGATCTCGGCTTCCGTGAGCTCCTGTCGATTGACGATGCGCGCGGTGACGATGTCGCGCAGCGGCTTGAATTGCGCGTCACGTTCAGCACGGAATGCAGCCATGCGCGCCTGCTCGACCTTCATCTTCTCGCGGTGCGTCTTCTCCAGCGCAATGGCTTCGGCGAAGGTGCGCGCGGTCAGCGGATCGTCCGGGTCCGCGAACTGTTCCGGCAGCACGTCGCCATTGCTGCGCTTCAGGTAGTCGACCACGAGTTCACGGTCTTCCGGCGGCAGTTGCGCGAGCTGCGGCTCGATCGGCGACAGGTCCTCGACCTCCATCGGCAGCGACGTCCGGTACGGGTCGGTACCGATGCGGTAGAGGCCGACGATGGCGGCCAGGACGAGGATCAACAGGATGGTGCTGCGCATGGGTCACCCACGGTTCGGACGGAGCGGGCCGCGATCTGGGACAATCGCGGCAACCACGGAGTTTGCCTGCATGTCCGCCGCCGAATCCATCGTGCCTTCGTCCAGTCTGCAGGAATGGTTCGCGCCGTTCCGCCGCCACATCATCGGCATCGACCAGGATTTCGAATCGCCCTACGGCACCCGGCGCATCGTCTACGCCGATTGGACCGCGAGCGGGCGCATGTACGGGCCGCTCGAAGACACCATCCGCCACGACATCCTGCCCTTCGTCGGCAACACCCACACCGAGACCAGCGAAACCGGCGCGACGATGACGCAGGCGTATCACCATGCCCTGAAACGCATCAAGCAACACGTGAACGCCGGCCCGAACCATGCCCTGATCTGCTACGGCACCGGCATGACCGCGGTGGTGAACAAGTTCCAGCGCATCCTCGGCCTGCGCGTGCATGAAAGCTTCCGCGATGCCGCGCTGAAGCCGGCGCCGCAGCGCCCGGTGGTGTTCGTGTCGCACATGGAACACCACTCGAACCAGACCTCGTGGCTTGAAGCCTTGTGCGACGTGCGCGTGATCGATGCCGACGCCGACGGCCTCGTCGATCTCGGCGCGCTCGATCGCCTGCTCGAGGAGTTCAAGGAACGCCCGCTGAAGATCGCCAGCGTGACCTCGTGTTCGAACGTCACCGGCCTGTTCACGCCGTACCACGACATCGCCGAACGCATGCATCGCGCCGGCGGCCTGTGTTTCGTCGACTTCGCCTGCAGCGCGCCCTACATCGACATCGACATGCGCCCGGCCGGGCGCCCGGACGCGCACCTCGACGCGATTTTCTTCTCGCCGCACAAATTCCTCGGCGGCCCCGGCACACCGGGCGTGCTGGTGTTCGACCAGAAGCTCTACCGCAACCGCATTCCCGACAACCCGGGCGGCGGTACGGTCGACTGGACCAATCCGTGGGGCGAACACAAATACGTCGACGACATCGAAGCGCGCGAGGACGGTGGCACACCCGGCTTCCTGCAGGCGATCCGCGCCGCGTTGTGCATCGAACTGAAAGAAGCGATGGGCACGCGCAACATCCTTGCGCGCGAGGAAGAACTGCTGGCCATCCTGTGGCCCGGCCTGCGCGCGATTCCCGGCCTGCACCTGCTCGCCGACAACCAGCCGCATAGGCTCGGCGTGTTGTCGTTCTACATCGACGGCCTGCACTACAACCTCGCCGTGCGCCTGCTCAATGACCGCTTCGGCATCCAGTCGCGCGGCGGCTGTTCCTGCGCCGGCACTTACGGTCATTACCTGCTCAGCGTCAGCCACACGCATTCGCATTCGATCACCTGCAAGATCAACGAGGGCAACCTCAGCGACAAGCCGGGTTGGGTGCGCGTCTCGATCCATCCGACCATGACCGACGACGAGGCATGCCTGATCGTGCACGCGGTCGGCGAAGTCGCCGCGCACCATCGTGATTGGGGTCGCGACTACAGCTATTGCTCGCGCAGCAACGAGTTCTGCCATGTGCGCGACACCGATGCGAAGTCGAAGCGTGTCGCCGCCTGGTTCGCGCGTCTGCGGGGACCGGCGGTCGATTGATCCGCATGACATGACGGCGCCGACCTCCCGACTCGCCGACACCATCCGCCCGCTGACGGCCGCGCATCCGGGCGTGTCCGGCCTGGTGGCGCTGGACGAAGGCGGCGACGCCTTCGCGGCCCGCATCCAGCTCGCCGACGCGGCCGAACACACGATCGATGCGCAGTACTACATCTGGCACCACGACAACGCCGGCACCCTGCTGCTGCAGGCGCTGCTGCGCGCCGCCGACCGCGGCGTGAAGGTGCGCCTGCTGCTCGACGACAACAACACCGACGGCCTCGACGATCTGCTTGCGGCACTGAATACGCACCGCTGCATCGAGGTGCGCGTGTTCAATCCGTTTCCGCTGCGACGGCTGCGCTGGCTCGGGCTGCTGGCCGACTTCGCACGCCTGAACCGGCGCATGCACAACAAGTCGTTCACCGTCGATGGCATCGCCACCATTGTCGGTGGCCGCAACATCGGCGACGAATATTTCGGCACCGGCGATGGCGTGCAGTTCGTCGACCTCGACGTGTTCGCGATCGGCCCGGTGGTCGACGAGGTCGGCGCCGATTTCGAGCGCTACTGGCAGTGCGAATCGGCACGACCGCTGGCGCGCGTGCTGGGCACGCATCGGGCCGATGCGACCACGATCGCGCATCTGCAATCGACGCGGCCGCCTTCACCCGAGTCCGAGGACACCCTGCGACCGCGCTGTGTCGCCGACCTGCTCTGCGGTTGTGCCGATTTCGAGTGGGCGCACACGCGCCTGATCAGCGACGACCCGGCCAAGGTACTGGGCCGTGCACGCCGACGCGGCCTGATCTGGCCGAAGCTGCGCGAGATCCTCGGCTCGCCGAAGCGGTCGTTGCAGGTGGTGTCGCCCTACTTCGTGCCGACCACGAACGGTGTCGCGTTCCTGTCCACGCTGGCGCGACAGGGCGTGGCCGTGTCGGTGCTGACCAATTCGCTCGAAGCCACCGATGTCGCGGCCGTGCATGCCGGTTATGCGAAACGGCGTGCGCCGCTGCTGCGCGCGGGCGTCAAGCTGTTCGAACTGCGCCGGCTGATCGCGTTGCCGCGCACACGACGACGCAAGCGCCTCGTGCGCTCCTCAGCCAGCCTGCACGCCAAGACCTTCGCGATCGATGGCGAACGTGTCTTCATCGGCTCCTTCAACTTCGATCCGCGTTCGGCACGTCTGAACACCGAGATGGGTTTCATGATCGACAGCCCGGCGCTGGCGCAGCGCGTCGCCCGCGATGTCGAGGATGCGCTGCCCGAACACAGCTACTCGGTGCGTCTCGACACACACGGCCGGCTGCGCTGGCATGCGCGCGACGGCGGGCGCGAACACCTGCACCGGAACGAGCCGGGCGCGACGTTCTGGCGCCGTGCACTGGTCCGGCTGTTGTCGTGGTTGCCGATCGAGCACCTGCTCTGACGACGCCCGCGACGGTGCTCAGGTCGGTGTCGCGGCCGGTGGTGGCGGCTGCGTCGCGAAGGCGTCGAGCTGCGTATCGAGGCAGGCCCAGGCCGGCGCACTGCGCGTCCAGATGTTCGTGGTCGGATGCACCGACGAGGGCTCATCCAGCGTGCCGACACGCACGACGACGAACTGCGGCCGCCCCGACGAGTGCGAGAACAGATGTGTACCGCACTGCGGACAGAAGCGCCTGCGCATGGTGTTGCCGCTGTCGGCCTGGCTGACGAATTCGGCCAACGTGCCGCGGACCTCGAGGGCATCGACCGGCACGATCATGTTCACCGTGCCGTTCGCGGCCAGGCGCTGGCAGTCGCGACACCAGCACACACGCACCGCAATCGGGTCCAGCGCCAACGTGTAATGCACGGCGCCACACAGACACGCGCCCTTCCGTATCGTCATCGCATTCGCTCCGGGTTGAATCCCAGCGGTCAGTCTAACGCTGTCGCATCCGCTTGATCCCGATCAGCGCGCTGGCGACCCCGCCGACGCACGATGCACGCGTCGCACTGTCGCGACCCGAACCGGCATCCCCATGGAATTCCGCATCGAACTGGGCCACACCCCCGACCTTTCCCGCATCGCGCAACTGCTGCGTGACGAAGACCCGTCCGCAGTGTTCGACACCGCACCCGGCACACCCGCGCTGCGCTTGTCGACGACGTTGAATGCCGACGACGTGCACGACCTCTTCGAACGCGCAGGCCAGCCGCTGCAGTCGTCGCAGCTGCGCGCCCTGCCCTCGGTCTGCTGTGGCGGGTGTGGCGGCTAGACGCTCCGCACGCCGACCGCGCTGATCGGCGTATGCTCCGGCCATGCGCGCCTTCGTGCTTTCCCGCTACGGCGGACCCGAACACACGGCCCTGGCCGAGATGCCAACGCCGTCGCCGAAGCCCGGCGAACTGCTGGTCGGTGTTCATGCCGCCGGCCTGAATCCGGTCGACTTCAAGACCCGCGCGGGCGCCTTGAAGATCATCCGCGACTATCCGTTGCCGATCGTGATGGGCAACGAACTCGCGGGCATGGTCGAGGCGGTGGGCACGGGCGTCACCCGCTTCGCCGTCGGTGATCGCATCTACGCGCGCGTCGACAAGAACCACATCGGCGCGCTCGCCGAGTTCGCCGTGGTCCACGAAGACCATGCGGCCGCGATGCCGACCGCGCTCGACTTCACGACGGCCGCCGCGGTGCCGCTGGCCGCGCTCACCGCATTGCAGGCGCTGCGCGACGAATTGCAGTTGCGTGCTGGCCAGCGCATCTTCATCCCGGGTGGTGCCGGCGGCGTCGGCACCTTCGCGATCCAGCTCGCCAAACACATGGGAGCACACGTCGCGACCACCGCGTCGTCGCGCGGCGAAGCACTGGTCAAACGACTCGGCGCCGACGTGGTGATCGACTACACCCGCGAGCGCTTCGAAGACCATCTCTCCGGCTACGACTGTGCCTTCGACCTGCTCGGCGGCGACACCTTGTCGCGCCTGTTCCGGGTGCTGAAGCCCGGTGCACGCGTCGTCTCGGTCGCCGGCCTGCCGGAACCGCAGACCGCACGCAAGGACCTCGGCCGCGGCACCGCACTCGCTGCCCTGTTCTGGGTCGCCAGTCTGAAAACGCGTCTGATCGCCCGCCGCCACGGCGCGACCTATCGCTACCTGTTCATGCACCCGAGCGGCAGCGACCTCGCCCATCTCGCATCGCTGATCGATGGCGGACAACTCGAAGTGATCGTCGACCGCGTGTTTCCCTTCGCCGAAACGAAGCAAGCGCTCGCCTATCTCGAAACCGGGCGAGCCAAGGGCAAGGTCGTCGTCGAGCTCACTCGAAACCGTTCTTGAACAGGTCCGGGGTTTCGCTCAACTGGCGTTCGATGGCACCGGCGTCGCAGAGGGCGAAGCCGTCCTGATCGATGTCGACGAGTCGCGACAGGCCGCGTTGATCGGTGGTGGCATCGCAGGCCTGCTGATCGAGCGCGATGCTGGTCGGGCCGGGCAGATAAGCCCTGCTGCCGTCCGGAAACGTGGTCAGCGCTGAGAGGCCGATGTCGGCGACGTTGGCCACACTCTGGTCGAGGGCGGTGATCGGACAGCCCGCGGTGGGCACGATGTTGGCGCCATCGGAACGCACGATGCCGTCGCCGCTCGTGACGCAGGCGCCGCCGATCAGCGGGAACACGAGGCTGCGTTGCAGACGCACGTCGGTCTTGCTGGTGGCGAAGATGCTGCTGCCTTGGTTCGCGACGCTGCCGATCAGCGTGCTGTTGACCAGGAAAACGGTGCTCACGTTGCTCGGCGTCGGCGCGCTGGTCGCGGCGACATAGAGATCGCCGCCGCGCCCTTGCGTGCCGACGACCTGGTTGCCGGAAAAGGTAGTCGCCTGGATCACCGCACCGAAGGAATAGTCGATGTAGACGCCGCCACCCCAGCGGCTGGCGGTGTTGTTGACCAGCGACAGGTTGATGAACACGTCCAGCGACTGGCTGAACAATGCGATGGCGCCGCCGTCGCGCGCCTGGTTGCCCGAGAAGACCACGCCCTGGAACGTACGCGCGTAGGGTCCGGTCCACATTCCGCCGCCGGCACCGCTCGCAACGTTGTTGCTGACCGTGGTGCGCGTCATCTCCAGACGCGGCACCGGTTGCTGCGCGAGATTCGCGGTCTGCGGCAGGTACAGCCCGCCGCCATCCACGGCCTGATTGCCGCTGATGAGGACATCGGTCGCATGCAGCGCGCCGCGGTTGTAGATGCCGCCGCCCGTCGCGCTCTGGTTGTTGCGGACCAGGGTGTCGACCAATCGCAGTTCGCCGATCAGCCCATCGTCGAACGCATCGATGCCGAAGACGTAGGCGCCGCCGCCGGCCCGCTGCGCGCTGTTGCCATTCAAGTCGCTGCCGACGATCTGCATGCGACTGCCGATGACTTCGTTGGACACACCAGCATCCAGCTGGCCCGCGACATACACCGCACCGCCGTCGTTGACCGCGGTGTTGCCGGTGAAGCTGGCGCCGTTGATCGTGGCCTGGCCGTTCTCGTAGACGTGGTAGGCACCGCCGCGATCACGCGCCTGGTTGTCGACGAACACCGCCTGGTTCAGCGTGGCGGTTCCGCCACGTTGCAGCACCGCGCCGCCATTGAGCGCGGCGTTGAATTCGAAGCGGGTGTCGCTGGCGGTCAGCGTCGACGTCCAGATCTGCAGCGCGCCGCCCTGATCGACCTCGGCATCGTTGTTGAAGAACACCGAGCCGCTGATCTGCACATCGCAACTCGCGGCGATCGCGCCGCCATCACGCGCCCGGTTGCGCTCGAAGCGCGAGCCGTTCACTGTCAGCAGGCCGCCCGGCGAAATCGCGATGGCGCCGCCGCTCAAGCCGGCACGCGAGTCCCGCACCATCACGTTCTGAAGACCGAGCTGCACGCCGCCATTGGCCAGGATCGCACCACCGAAGTCGGCGCTGGCGAAGCCGCGCGCCAGCGTCAGGTCCTTCAGCAGCACCTCGGTGCGCCCGCCATTGGGTACCGACAGTGTGAAGATCCGCGTCAGGTTCTGGCCATCGAACGTGATCAATCCGCCGCCATCGATCGTCACCTGATCGCTGAGGAACTTCGACGAGGTCAGCGCAATCGTGTGCGGCGCCGGACCGCATTGGAAGTTCAATGTCCCACCCGGTGCATCGCTGCCGGGCACGACCAGCAGCAGGGCCGTATTCAACGCCGATTCGGTGCAACTCCCCGGCGTGCCGTTGCCTACCGTCGCGTTGTCGGCGGATGCCGAACCGGAACCGAGGATCGCGATCGTGATCGCGACGCAGCAACGTCTGACCTTGGCGTACACGGCAGGATTCCCGATGGACTCCTTCCGCATACGACACATCGGCGTTCGACCTGACAGATCGAACCGACGGCCAACCATGCATGTGCGGCAGCGACTTCACCCGTCCCGGGCGATGCGTTCACCGCGTCTACGTGCTCTCGAAGCCGTTGGAGAAAACCGGGTCGATCACCCGTTCCACGGCACCCATGTCGCAGATCTTGCTGCCGTTGCCGTCGCCATCCACCGGCCGGGCGACGCCGCGCTGATCGGTGGCCGCGCAGGTGCTGTTCTGCCCGACATCGATCGCCGGCGAACCACTCGACAGCGCTCGGGTCAGGGTCGGTCCGCCGTTGTCCTGCAAGGGGCCGAGCATCGGATCGACAAAGATGAGATTGCCAAAGGTGCCGTTGGTGAAACTGGGCTGGCTGCCGCCGTAGATCAGGCTGTAGGAGGCCGCCGCCCCGTTGGCCCTGAACTCGTCCCATTGGCCTGGGCTTGCGGCGGCATTGTTGGCCACCACGCTGTTGCGTAAGTTGAGGAAGCCATTGTTCGTGGTCACTGCATCGCCAACCAGGTGAACGCCGCCGCCTTCCTCGGCCGAATTGTTGCTGATCGTGCTGTTGATCAGGACGGCGTCGCCAAACATGCCAATGCCGCCACCTCTGCCTTGCGTCGCATTGTCGCTGACGGTGCTGTTGGTCAGCGTGACGTCTGCTTCGTACCCGTAAAACCCGCCACCGGCGCCGCTGGTCGAATTGTCGCTGATGGTGCTGTGGGTCACAGTGGCGACGCCGTGCAAGTAGAAGCCGCCGCCGTACGAGGCCGCATTGCCGCTGATCGTGCTGCTGGTCAGGCTGGCGTTGCCAGCCAGGTAAGCACCGCCGCCGCCCGCCGCCGTGTTGCTGCTGATCGAGATGCGGGTCGCCTCGAGGTTCAAGGTGAACAGGCCGCCACCGTCCCCGGCGTAAATGCCGCCGCCATCGCCCGCTGCCGTATTGTTGTTGAAGGTGCAGTCGATCAGCGTCAGCTTTCCCACCGAATAGACCCCGCCACCGTCGAGCTCCGCATGGCTGTTGCGCAGCACGACGCGATCCAGGGTGAGATGCGTGTCCGCGCCAAGTGCCTGGATCGCGCCGCCGTTTTGAGCGCTGAAGCCGTTTTGCAGCGTCAGCCCCGTGATCGTGACCGCCGCTGCGGTCCCTGCAATGAAGAAGATGCGTGTCTCGCCCTGGGCATCACCGGGGTCGGTGTTCCCATCCAGCGTGATCACGCTGGCCCCCGGCCCGTTGATGGCCACACTCGAGAGCATCTGGATGGCCGAATTCAACGTGATCGTGCCGGCCAGGCCAGGCGCGAAATTGACCACGCCGTTTTGACCCGCCGCCGACACGGCCTCGCGGAGCGTGCAATGCGCATCGCAGGGTCCCGTCCCGTCGACGAGCGTGGTGACCGTCATCGTCGCGGCCTGGGTCGCGCTCGGCGTCATCACCAAACCCAGACCCGCGACCGCACTCAGCACGACACCGACCACGCGCCCGATCAGCGCGCTGTTGATGTCGCGACGCAGGACATCGAGTGCACGCGGCAAAGACGGCGATGTACTTCCGGACGGATGATCGAACAGGTCAACGGGCATGGGAACTCCTGAACTGTCGCTTGAACATCCGCCAGCCGCCAGTGTAATGCTTCGTCGAGAATCGATCTCACTCGCGCACACGCGGTCTGGTGCGCATCGGCCGAGATGATGTGGCTTCAGTCGGCTCTCAACAGCGAACTCAGTCGTCCCAGCGCCTGCGTCACGATGAGACCCTGAGCCTCAATGCCCGAGATGATCTCGGCGGGCGTACGCTCGTCCGATATCGCAACCGCATTCGGGTTGACCGCCTTGAGGTCGAACACGGCGGCATCAATGGCAGCGGCTTGGGCTTCGAGTTCGCGTGCCGATTTGTCCTTCTCGCGGATCTCGGCGTCCAGCGCGTCGAGCACGCTGTCGGAGGCCTTGCCCTTCCGCTGCTGCTTCAGGCGCTCCTTGAGGTCGACGATCTCCGCCCTGAGCTGGGCCGCATGGTCCAGCAGCGGTTGCATCGCGTCACGCGAGGCAGCTCGGCGAGCGGCGAAATCGAGCGTCCATGAGTAGGCACTGTCCGACTCCGCGCTGCCGCGTCTGGAAAGTTGCCGGGCGTAGCTGGGGAAGGGTCTGCCGGCATTGGCTTCATCGGCCTGCCAGCCTGCCAGCAACGACGCGGGGAGCGCGGCATCATCAAGCACGCGGCCATCCGGCGCGAATCCGAAGTGCGCCAGCGTCAGCGGTGTCTTCTTGCCGACCTTCACCCAGGACAGGTCGTAGTACCAGATGCGTTCGGTCTTCCTGCCTTTGGTGAAGAACAGCAGGTTCGTCTTGACGCCGGCGCCAGCGGTCGAGAACACGCCGCCGGGCAGGCTCAGGATGGCCCAGAGATCACACTCGTCGGTGAGCTTGCGCTTGGTCTCGACGAAGGCGCTCTCGTTGGTACGGAACAGCAAGCCCTCATCCAGCACGATGGCGCAGGTGCCGGTCGCTGCCAGCTCGGCCAGGATGTCCTGCACGAAGAGCACCTGAGTGGCGCTGGTTTCGAACGGGAAGTTCTTCTGCGCGTCCTTGCCTTCCTTGCCGCCGAAGGGTGGGTTGGCAAGGATGACGTCGAACTGCGGCGGCGCATTGCGGAACAGGGCAGCGTAGGTGGGGCGGCGCGTCAAGGCGTTGCCGTGCCACAGGTTCGGCTGATCGATGCCGTGCAGCACCAGATTGGCCAGCGCGATGGGGAAGACCAGGTTTTCCTTTTCGCGCCCGTAGAAGGTGTCGTGCTTGAGCCGGTCGATGTCGGTGGCGGCGGCAGAGGCACCGAGATTGCGGGCGATATGTTCGTAGGCGATGGCGAGAAAGCCGCCGGTGCCACAACACGGGTCGTAGATCGTCTGGCCCAGCGACGGGTTCACGGTATGCACCATGGCGCGGATCACTTCGCGCGGGGTGAAGAACTGGCCGCCATCGGAGTTCTTTTCGCCCATCTTCAGCAGCAGGTCTTCGTACACCTGCGACAGCGTGAAGAAATGCGTGTCGTCGATGTCGTCGATGCTGATTTCGTGCACGCGGTCGAGGATGTCGCGCAGATTCGCCTCGTCGTCGACGCGCACGTGCTCCACTGCGGTCATGATGCGACCGATGATCCGCTGCTTGGCGGTGGCGGCGGGGTTCGGCAGGTTCGTGCGCGGGTCCACGTCCAGCGCGTGCAGGTGCGGCAGCAGTTGCCTGTTGACGAAGTCGAACAGCTTGCCGTCACCGGCGGCGTACAGTTCCCGGCGCTTCCAGCCCTGTGGTTTGTCATCCAGCGTCTTCGGGTGATCGGGCTTGTCCGACCAGGGCGCAGCCCAGTCCTGCCAGCGGTACGGGCTGCGCAAGGCTGGCACGAATTCCGCGCCGACCACTTCGGCCCGCTCTGCGTCACGCATTTCCTGGGCATCGAGGATGCGCAGGAACAGAATCCAGGTCAGCTCCGGCACATACTGCAGTGCGCTGGCGCAGTTGGAGCGCCGCATCACGTCGCAGATGCTCTTGACGAAGCTTCCGAGCGATTGCGTGGAGGCGATGGCCTTCGGAGATTTCTCGGTTTTCTTGGGTCGGGCCATCGGGCTTATTTCTTCTTCCTGGACAGCTTCTTCTTGGCGGATTCGATCTGCTGAATGCTGGTGTCGGGTGTGGGCAATTGTTCCGGCATGGTGCCGCCGAGTTCGGCGATGGTCTGCCGCACTTTCCGGCCCACGTCGAAATGGGTCTGGTTGGCCTTGGCCTTGCCGCGAACCTGGTCGCGGCGCAGCTTTTCCTCGGTCTGTGTGGCGCGGAACAGATTGGCAGCCAGCTCGGTGCTGCCCATGTGGTCGAGGATCTTCTGGTTCTTCTTCAGACCCTTGCGGGCATGAATGTCCTTGTGGCCCAACCCGCCGTACAAGCCCTTGTAGCCGTGGTCCTGGAAGACGGCGTAATCAAGGCTGGTTGCCACGCCGGCTTCCTTGGCGGCCGCGGCGAGGTGCTTGTTGTGTGTGGCCAATTCGTTGCGGATGGCCAGGCGCTTGTCGGCTTCGCTGAGTTGCGCGAACTTCGCGTCGTCGGCCAGTTCCTGTCGTCGCGTCTGCATGGCGAAGTAGGTCTGGCCATTGGCGATCACCGGCTTGGACGGGTCGCCGTTC
>JAKJFE010000026.1 GCA_022705045.1 Pseudomonadota bacterium
CCCGAGCGGGGTCAAACCACCCGCGAAAGCGGGCGCGAACCAGACGAATCATCGAAATCCGGATGCAGTACCGACACCGCCATCGCGGCGATCGGTTCGAAATCGAGGATTCTCAACAGCCTGCTAGAGGCCCTCCAGAATGCGCAGGTCGAGCTGCGCGTGACGCTCTCCTATTTCATCGAACCCAATCCCTCGGCTCGCGGCTCGATCTCGAAGTTCTACTACCCGTCGCATCGCCTGCGATTTGATGTCCAGCGTCCGCTGGATGGCTCTACCGATGAGTTCGTGGCGCGAATCAATGCTGCGGCCCATCGCGAAGATGATGGCGATCCAGTCAATCCAAAGGACCCAAACTGGTACCTTGGCGAACTGAAGCGTCATCGTGGGTCGCTTCATCAGGATGTTTGGACGGGCACGGCCGCGGAGTTGGCCAGTCGGGGGTTTGTCGCCGTCTATCCATCGGCTGGCTGGTGGCGAACGCGTCCGGCGTTGGAGAGATACGACCTGCCTGCGCGGTATAGCCTCATCGTTTCCATCCGTACCCAGCAAACCGAGCTCGATTTGTACACTGCAATTTCGCAGAAGATCTCGGTCGACCATTCGATTGTTGTCGATCGGTAACTTCACTCGGAAACGCCTGTTCGAACCGAGAGGATGAGCGTCCGCTATTGGCAGTATGTCGACACGCGGATCGCTTCTCAGTCTTCGGCCCAGTGCGAGCGATTGCCGCCGGAGACCTTCGCGGCGTACATCGCGCGGTCGGCGCGCATGAGCAGGTCGCGGGCGTCGGGGGTGTCGGTGTCGAGGCCGGCGACGCCGATGCTGGCGGTGATGTGCACGACGCCGTCGTCGACGCGGATGGGCTGCGCGACGGCGCCGCGAATGCGGTCGGAGAGGGCGCGGACGGCCAGGTCGCTGCGTGCGTCCGGTGTCACCACGACGAACTCGTCGCCGCCGAGACGCGCAGCCAGATTCTCGCGGCCGGCGCTGTCGCGGATGCGTTGCGCCACCTCGGCCAGCACCCGATCGCCGACGCCATGGCCGTAGCGGTCGTTGACGTGTTTGAAGCCGTCGAGATCGATCAGCAAAACGCGCAGGTGATCGCGATGGCGATCGAACGCGTCGCGGAAATAGGCTTCGAGTGCGGTCCGGTTGGCGAGCCCGGTGAGGGCGTCGTGCATCGCGAGTTCGCGCAGCCGGGCATTCGCCGCTTCCAGTTGTTCGGTGCGTTCGGCGACATGTTGCGCCAGCGCCCGTTCGTGTTCGTGCGCGGTGTGCAGGGCATCCTGCTGCGCCGCCAGCAGTTGCGACTGCGCTTCGGCCTTCTGGCGCTTCAGTTCGTTGAAGCGCGCGGCCAGGCCGAACGAGAGCAGCAGCATTTCCAGCGCCGAGCCGATCGGCATCGCGTTTGCGGTCAGGGCATTGTTCGGGATCAGGCCGAAGTTGCGCAATGAGGTGAGCAACGCGCCGAACAGCAGGGCGAACCAGGCCAGGACCAGGATGCGCGCACCGGGCGCACCGCGCCAGGCACAGGCGATGCCGCAGCTGAAGATCAGGATCGCGTTCAACACGCCGCCTGCCGACATCAGCTGGAAGCCGAGCCGCAACGGCCCGAACGCGGCCACGATCAGGACGCCGGCGTGGGCCAGGCTGAGCACGCCCAACGCGCGATGCCATCCGGGTGCATAACGCGCAGTGTCGAGATAGGCGCGCGCGTAGATCGCGGCGAGCAGGCTGGAGGCCGCGAAGCCGACGCCGAGCATGCGGTTGCCGAATTCGAAGGCCTCGGGCCACAGGAACTGCGCGCCGAAGCCGGTCATCGCGGTCACCGCCGTGGCGAAACACAGCACGAAGCCGACGTACAGCAGGATCGAACGTTCGCGCAGCACCATGAACAGCAGCAGGTTGTAGAGCGCGAGTGCGAGCGCGGTGCCGACATACAGCGCATTGGCCGAATACTGCGCTTCCGAATGCGCGCGAAAACGCGTGTCCGACCACAGGGCCGACGACAGCGTCATCGTGCCCTGCGACTCCGCGCGCAGATACAGCACGCGGCTCTCGTCGGGCGCGAGCGTCAGGGCGAACACCGGGTTGCGATGTGCGTAACCGCGTTCGGCGAACCGCATGCGGTCGCCACTGCGCTTGCGGTTGACGCCGCCGTTGCCGACCTCGAACAGGTCGATGCGGTCGACCGTGGCGTATTCGAACTCGATGCGCCAGCTCTGCACGCGCGGTGCGCGCGAGCGCAGCGGCAACTTCAACCACAACACGTCGTCGGTGTAGCCGAAGCTCAGGTCGGGATGGTCGGTGGCGGGTGCGAAACCATCGGCCTGCAACACGTCGGCGAGCGTCAGACGGCCGCCGGGATCACGCAGCACCTCGACTTCGCGGCCGAGGCGGAGATCGGCCTCGTCGCCGGTCAGGTCGAGTGCGGCGGCAGCGCCCGCCCACAGGCAGAGCACGAGGACCACCAACAGCTGACGCATGGACCAGGCACCGCGCATCGATCCGCCTCCACGGCTGTCGTCGATGCTAGCGGACACCCGCGACGTCAGGGATTGGCCCAGCACACGCGATTGCGTCCGGCCGCCTTGGCGCGGAACAGCTCGGCGTCGGCGGCACGCATGAACTCGGCGCTGGTCTGGAAGCCGACGCGCCATTGCACGACGCCGATGCTGGTGGTGATGCGCCGCGGCACGCCCGCGGTCTCCGGCTGCAGCGCCTCGATCGCGCGACGCAGGGCCTCGCTGTAGTCGATGGCTTTCTGGAGCGTCGTGTTCGGCAGGATCACCGCGAATTCCTCGCCGCCGAGGCGGCCGGCGGTGAATCCGGCCAGCAGGGCGTTGCGGATGACGGTGGCGACCGCGCGCAGTACGTCGTCGCCGGCCAGGTGGCCGAGTTCGTCGTTGATGCGCTTGAAGTGGTCGAGGTCGACGAAGGCCAGCGACAGCGGCGGGCCGGATTGGGCGAGCACCACCGCGCGTTCCAGCGCTTCGCGCCAGACCCGACGGTTCGGCAGGCCGGTCAGGTTGTCGACGGTGGCGCGTTCGACCATGGCCTGGTGGTAGCGGTCTTCCAGGCTTTCGCGGCGCATGAACTTCAGCACCGCATCGCCGACCGCGATCTGGTCGCCGTCGTGCAGTTCGATGCGTGTGGCCGGTTCCTCGTTGACCAGGGTCTGGTTGGTCGAGCCGAGGTCCTCGAGCACGTACTGCTCGCGCTCGAACACGATGCGGCAATGCTGGCGCGACACGCTGGCGTGCGGAATCTGCAGGTCGCAGGACACCGAACGACCGACCACGACGGGTTTGTCGCCGATCTCGATCTGCGCCCCGAGGTTCTCGCCATGGATGACGACGACGCGTGCCCCCGGACGGCCGCCGCTGTCGCCGAGATTCAGGCGCAGGCGCTGGGTGGTTTGCGGGTCGGGGCGGGACATGGCCGACAGTGTACGCATTGCGCCGCGGTCCCGCACCGCGCCACGGCTCGTCACGTCGCGACGGTGCCGCCATGGCCGTGGCGCCGGCATCGCGGCTATCGTCGCCGTCCCGCTCCGGAGTCCCGTGATGTCCCGATCCGCCGCCTTGCTCTCCCTGTTGCTGGTTGCCGGCCCGATGGCCGCGTTCGACAGCCGCGATCCCGCCGACCCGCGTTGGCAGGCGTGGGCGCAGCATGCGGCGCTCGAACAGGCGTCGCCGTTCCATGGCCTGCAATGGCGCGCGCTCGGGCCGACGGTGCAGGGCGGGCGCGTGGTCGACGTCGAATCGATCCCGGGCGATCCCTACGGCTTCTACGTCGCCTACGCCAGCGGCGGTGTCTGGAAGACCACCAACAACGGCGTCGCCTTCGAACCCCTGAGCGACGATTTGCCGACCATGATCACCGGCGACATCGCCGTCGATCCAAACCGGCCGCAGCGCCTGTGGCTGGGCTCGGGCGAGCCGAACTCGTCGCGTTCGAGCTACGGCGGCATGGGCGTGTTCCGCAGCGACGACGGCGGCAAGACCTTCGCGCATCTCGGCCTGACCGACGTCGACCGCATCAGCCGCATCGTCGTGCATCCGCAGGACGGCACGCGCGTCTGCGTGGCCGCGATCGGTGCCCTGTATTCGCGCGGCGGTCGTCGTGGCGTGTTCTGCACGCGCGATGACGGCACCACCTGGACGCAGGTGCTGAAAGGCGAAGGTGACATCGGCACGATCGATCTGGTGATGGACCCGAAGCGGCCGGACGTGATGTACGCGGCGACCTGGGAGCGTTCGCGCACGGCTTGGAACCTGGCCGAATCCGGCGCCGGTTCCGGCATCTGGAAGACCGCCGACGGCGGTGCCACCTGGACCCGTCTGGGCGGCGGCCTGCCGCAGGGCGCGCACATCGGTCGCATCGGCCTGACGATCTCGGCGTCCTCCCCGGACATCCTCTACGCCAGCGTCGACAACTGGGCCGATGTGCCCGCCGATGCCCAGGACCTCGGCGACCGGCCGTTGTCGCCGCGCCGTCTGAAGCGCATGTCCAAGGACGAATTCCTGGCCCAGGACCCGGAGGAAATCGAGAGTTTCATTCGCGACAACGATCTCGACACCGCGCTCGATGCGAAGACCTTGATCGCGAAAGTGAAGGCCGACGAGATCACGGTGCAGGATCTGGTCAACGCGCTGAACGACGCCGAGGCGGCACTGTTCAACACCGACATCCATGGTCTCGAGATCTGGCGTTCGGACGACGCCGGCGCGAACTGGCGCAAGACCCATGACGACGTGCTCAGCGAAGTCACCTACACCTACGGCTACTACTTCGGGCAGATCCGGGTGTCGCCGAAGAACCCGGACGAGATCTACGTGCTCGGCGTGCCGGTCATCCATTCGCGCGACGGCGGCAAGACCTTCAGCGGCATGAATCCGCCGAACGTGCACGTCGACCACCACGCCTGGTGGATCGACGCCGCGAACCCGAGCCGCATGATCGGCGGCAACGATGGCGGTCTCGACGTCAGTTACGACGGCGGCAAGACCTGGCTCAAGCTCGATGCGCAGCCGGTCGGCCAGTTCTACACCGTCGGCGTGGACATGGCCGAGCCGTTCAACATCTACGGCGGCCTGCAGGACAACGGCACCTGGAAAGGATCGTCCGAAGCGAAGTGGGACGACGCCGACGCCTGGCAGTTCATCGGCGGCGGCGACGGCATGCATGTCGCCATCGATCCACGCGACGCCACCGTCTACACCGGCTACCAGTTCGGCTTCTACCGCTCGTCCGCCGGGCACGAATTGCGGCCGCGCGAGCCCCTCGGCGAGCCGGCCCTGCGCTACAACTGGAACACGCCGGTGATGCTGAGTCCGCACAATGCCGACATCGTCTACTACGCCGCGAATCGCCTGTTCCGTTCCTTCGACAAGGGCCGCACCTGGACCGCGATCAGCGGCGACCTGACCACCAGCACGCAGCGCGGCGACGTGCCGTACGCGACGATCACCTCGATCAGCGAATCGCCGAAGCAGTTCGGACTGATCTGGGCCGGCACCGACGACGGCCATGTCTGGGTCACCACCGGCAGCGGCAACGACTGGCGCGAAGTCTCGGCCAAGCTGCCGGAGCGCTGGGTCTCGCGCGTGTTCGCATCGCAGCACGTGCGCGAACGTGCCTACGTCAGCTTCAACACCTATCGCAACGACGAGGCGATCCCGTACGTCTTCGTCACCGAAGACCTCGGCAAGAGCTGGCGTTCGCTCGGGGCCAACCTGCCGGCCGAGGCGATCAACGTGATCAAGGAAGACCCGGTCAACGCCGAGGTGCTGTACGTCGGCAGCGATCGTGGTGTCTATGTGTCGCTCGATCGCGGCGCGCACTGGGACACGCTCGATGCCGGCCTGCCGAACGTGCCGGTCCACGATCTCGTCGTGCATCCGCGCGACCGCCAGCTGGTCGCGGCCACGCACGGGCGCAGTGTCTGGATCGTCGACGCGTTGCCGGTGCAGGAACTCACGCCGGCGGTGCGCGCCGAACCCGCACACCTGTTCCATGTCGACGAGGTGCAGGCCGATCGCGGCTGGCGCTCGCGTCCCTCGCGCTGGTTCGACGAAACGCCGTACCTGCCGACGACCACGATCCATTACTGGGCCAAGACGGCCGGGACCGGCAAGCTCTGGGTGCTGAACGCCGACAAGCAACTTCTGCGCGAGATCGTGGTCGAAGCGCAGGCGGGCATCAATCGGCTGGAATGGAACCTGCTGGTCGACGCCGATCTCGCCCTGGCGGCGGAGCGGGCCAAGAACGACAAGCTGGCCGAAGATGCGCGCAAAGCGGCGGAAACACCGGAGAAGGCGACAGACACCGACGACAGCGGGCGGCTTGCGAAGACGCCGTACGCCGAATCGGTCCGTCTGGGTCACCGCTTGTATTTGCTGCCGGGCGACTACACCTTGCAGCTCCAGCTCGCCGGTCATACCAGCGAAACCCCATTCGTCGTCGCCGCTCCCGAGCCTCGCAAGCCGCGGGCGACGCCGGCACCGAAGATTCGAGGAAAAGAGGACTGACCCCATGCACCGAACCCTTCCCGCAGCCGTCCTCTCCGGACTCCTGATCAGTGCGCTCGCCGGCGCCGTACAAGCGGAAGACGCCGCCTGCCTGCGGACGGACGCCACGCCGCAGGCGCTGACCGGCACCTTGCGCGGCATCGAGCTCTACGGTGCCAAGCGTTACGGCGCCAAGCCGGCGAAGGATGCGATCGACATGACCACGTTGCTGGTGCTTGATCAGCCGGTCTGCGTCGCGGCGGAAGGTGTTGCGGCGACCACCGGAGTGCAGGCGCTCCAGGTCGGCATCGATCCGGCCCGGGCAGCGATGCTGCGTGGCCTGATCGGTCGTCATGTCGCGATCGACGGCCCGGTGCGCAAGGCCGCCACGGTGACCGACCGCACCGCGTTCGTCGTCGACGCCGCCGATCTGCGCGAGGCGCCGGGCGGCAATCGGCTGCAGCGCGCGTCGGTCGCCAGCCTGCTGGCCAGCGGCCGCGTGCCGGTGACCATCGGTGTGCGCGGCCCGAGCGCCTATGCCTGCACCGGCATCGCGCGCCTGTCGGGATCGTCGCCCGGTCTGCTGCGCGAGCGCGGCAGCGACAGCGCCGGCAGCGTCGCGACGATCTCGCACGGCGACACCGTGCATCTGTGCGAAACCTCGGCGGACGGCGAATGGTTCAGCGTGGTCGTCAAGCCCGAACGCAAGGCGAAGAAGGACTACTGCGGCGTGCTGGCGCGGGTCGCGACACCGCAGCCGTATCGTGGTCGTTGCCTGTCGGGCTGGTTGCGTACCGACGAAGTCATGATCGAAGCGGGCTGAGCGCGCCCGTCACCGCGCGCCGCCGGATGGCGGCTGCCACAATTCGTTATGCTCGCCGCTCGCCATCGAGGAGCGGACCATGGGCACACCAGCGGATCGATTGGCCGAACTCCTGCAGTTCGGCCCACGCAAGAGCAAGGGGAGCGGCGGAGGCGGCGGCTCGGCGTATCCGCCGCGTACCGGCGGCGCCAAGCTGCCGGGTGGCCTGATCGGATTCGCCATCGCCGCGATCGTGGTGTTGTGGCTGGTCATGAGTTCCTATTACACGGTGCAGCCGGAAGAGCGCGCCGTGGTGAAACGCTTCGGCGAGGTGGTGAAGACCGCCGATCCGGGCCTGCATTTCAAGCTGCCGTTCGGCGTCGACACGGTCGAATTCGTCGCGACCGAACGCGTGCTCAAGCAGGAGTTCGGCTTCCGGACCGTCGCCACCGACGGCGAGCGCAGCGAATACGCGCCCGAGGATTTCCCGGACGAGTCGTTGATGCTGTCGGGCGACCTCAACATCATCGATGTCGAATGGGTCGTGCAATACCGCATCAGCGATCCGATGAAGTACCTGTACGGCATGCGCGATCCGGATCGCACCTTGCGCGACATCAGCGAGTCGGTGATGCGCCGCGTCGTCGGCAACCGCCTCGGCAGCGACGTGCTGACGACCGCGCGCGTCGAGATCGGCGAACTCGCCGAACGCGAGATCCAGGAGGCGATGAAGCAGTACGACAACGGCATCCACATCGTCACCGTGCAGTTGCAGGACGTGGTGCCGCCGCGCGCCGTGCAGCCGGCCTTCAACGAGGTCAACGAGGCGCGCCAGGAACGCGAGCGCATGATCAACGAAGCGACCAAGCGCCTGAACCAGGAAATCCCGAAGGCCAGCGGTGAAGCCAATCGCCTGATCGCCGAAGCCGAAGGCTACGCCGCCGAGCGTGTGAACCAGGCGCTTGGCGAAACCGCCGCCTTCCGCTCCATCCTCACCGAATACCGCAGCGCCCCGGCGGTCACGCGGGCGCGCATGTACATCGAGACGATCCGCAACGTGTTGCCGACGGTCGGCACGGTGATGGTGGTGAAGGACGGCAAGACCGCACCGTTGCCGTATTTCGATCTGCGCAAGCCGCCTGCCGCCGCCGCAACCCAGGAGCAGCCGCAATGAAATCGACCCTCGCATTGATCATCGGCGTGCTGGTCGCGCTCGGCCTGCTGCAGTCCACCTATGTCATCGACCAGGCCGAACAGGCCATCGTGGTGCAGTTCGGCGAACCGGTCGGCGAACTCGTCAACACCGCGGGCCTGCACTGGAAGCTGCCCTTCATCCAGGACGTGCGCCGTTTCGACAAGCGCACGCTGAGCTGGGACGGCGACGTCACCCAGATCCCGACGCTCGGCCGCGAGTTCGTCGTGGTCGACACCACGGCACGCTGGCGCATCGTCGATCCGCTCAAGTTCCTGCGCTCGGTGCGCGACGAGGCCGGGGCCAAGACCCGCCTCGACGACCTGCTCGATTCGGTCTCGCGCGACATCATCTCCGGTACCACGCTGGAAGAGATCATCCGCTCGAAGGACTGGGCCGTGGATGCGAAGGCGCTGGGCGAAGAAGTCGCCGCGATCGAACAGGTGGATTTGACCAAGCCCAAGAAGGGGCGCGCGCAGCTCGAGAAGGAGATGCTGGCGGCGGCATCGAAGCTGATGCCGGAGCTCGGCATCGAACTCGTGGACGTGCGCCTGAAGCGCATCAATTACATCGACAGCGTCAGTCGCCAGGTCGAGACGCGCATGATCTCGGAACGTCAGAGCATCGCCGAACGCTTCCGCTCCGAAGGCCAGGGCAAGAGCAGCGAGATCCTTGGGCAGATGGAACGCGAACTGCGCCAGATCCGTTCCGAAGCCGAACGCAAGGCCGCCGAGATCCGCGGCAAGGCCGATGCCGAAGCGACCAAGATCTACGGCGACAGCTACGGTGCCGATCCGGAATTCTTCGCCTTCCTGCGCACGCTCGACAGCTACAAGGCCATGGGCGAGAACACCACCCTGGTGCTCGACGCCGATTCCGAATTCTTCCGCTATCTCGATTCGACGCGGGCGCGTTGAGGAACGAACTTCGCCGGCGCGCTCAATGCGCGTCGGCGCGGCGCCAAGTGTTGCGGCCGGCGGCTTTGGCGGCATAGAGCGCGCGGTCGGCCTCGGCGATCAGGGTGTCGGCCTGCTGCACCGACTGCGTGACCGCGATGCCGATGCTCACGCCCGAGCGCAACGCGATTTCGCCGAACATGACCGGCTCGCTCATCAACGCGATGACGGCGCGCGCGGTGTGTTCCGCTGCTTCGTTGGCTTCCTCGGCATCCACGTGTTCGCTGAGCACGACGAATTCGTCGCCGCCGATGCGTGCGACCAGATCGGCGTCGCGCACGCAGCCGACCACGCGTTCGGCGAAGCTGCGGATCACCAGGTCGCCGGCGGCATGGCCGTAGCGATCATTGATCGGCTTGAGGAAGTCGATGTCGAGATAGAGCACGGCCAGCGCCACCGGCTGGTGACGGCCGCGCGCGATCGCCAACGCCAGCCGCTCCTCGAAGTGGCGGCGATTGGCGACGCCGGTCAGCGGATCGAAGCGTGCCTCGCGTTCGAGCTGCGCTTCGGCGAGTTTGAGCCGGGTGATGTCGAAGGTCAGCGCGAAGAAGCCGCAGACTTCGCCATTCGCGTCGTGCTCCGGGATGTAGCTGGTCTGATAGTGGAACGCGCGTCCGGCCAGCATCGCCTGGCCCTCGAAGTTCACGGTTTCGCCGGCCAGCGCGCGGTGGATGTTCGGCGCCAGCGTGGCGTAGACGGCCTCGCCGCGCATCTCGCGCACGCTGCGGCCGACGATGTTTGATTCGTTGGTGCCGAACAAGCGGTGCATGTAGGCATTCGAGAAGGTGTAGCGCTCGTTGCGGTCGACGTGCGACACGATGGCCGGGATGTTGTCGGTAATGGCGCGCAGGCGTTGCTGGCTGGCCGCTAGCGCGGCTTCGCTCTGCTGCGCACGTTCGTAAGCGCGCGACAGCCGCGTATTCGCGCGCCGCTGCTGGTACAGGAATCCGCCGATCACGCACAGGCCGGCGACCACGGCGCCGATCAGCATCAGCCGCAGCCGGTTGCTCGCCGCCAAGGCTTTCTCGCGTTCGCCGGCCAGTTCCGTCTCTTTCGCGAGGCGTTGCAGTTCGAACTCCTGCTCGGCGTAACGCAGGCGCGCATCGACGTCCTCGCCGATCAGGGCGCGGTCGCGACTGTCGACGACTTCGTCGAGTTCGAGCAGGCGTTGTGTCTGCGGTCCAAGATCCCCGCGGTTCGGCTGTCGCGTCAACTTGACCCGGATCAGTTCGCGCAGCACGCGGCGTTCTTCAGCATCCAGCCCGGCCTGGCGGAATTGTTCGGTCGCGGTCTGGAAGGCCGCTTCGGCGCCGGCGAGGTCCTGCTGGTCGCGCGCGATCTGGCCCAGCACTTCGCTGCCGAGTGCGCGCAATTGCGCATGACCGAACTGGTCGGCGAGGGCGAGCACGCGCTCGGCGCTGGCGCGCTGCGTGGCGACGTCGCCTTGATCGCGGGCGATGCGGGCGAGTTCGAGATCGAGTTCGGCGCTGAGCTTCGGATCCTTGATCGCCGCCGCGACCGAGATCGCGAGGCGCAACGATTCGCGCGCCTCGTCGATGCGGCCGAGTCGGGCTTCGGCGCGACCGCGGTTGCGCAGCAGGCGGGCGCGCACCAGCGGTTCCGATACATCACCGAGTGCCGACAGCCCACGATCGGCATAGGTGCGCGCGAGTTCGTGACGACCGAGCGAATTGCTCATCGACGAGTACCCGAGCTGCACATCGGCCATCAGCGCCGGCGACGGCGTGCGTCGCAGGCGTCGCTCCGCTTCCGCAAGCAACTGGCCGCCGGGGCTGTACTGCTGCTTGGCCATCAAGCCGCGGCTTTCGGCGATCAGGGCGCGAATTGCGAGAAAGGGTTCGCCGGATTCATCCGCGGCCATCTGCGCGGCCCGACCGGCATCGCGCTGGCAGTCCCAGTTCGCAACCACCCGGCAGGCGTTCGCGCGGGCCAGTTCAAGCAGGGCGAGTTCGCGTTTGGCGCCGCGGCTTTCGGCATCGGCGATCAGCGGCGGCAGCTTGGCCAGCACCTGCTCCGGTTCGGCCAGCGCCTCGGCCTCCAGCGGGTGTCGCTCGGCTTCCGAGACCACGGCCCACGCCGCACTGCCGACGCACGCCAGCAGCGCGCCGGCGATCAGCAGCGCGGCAGAGCGAGAGCGCGGGCGCGACGAGGGCGCGGTCATGGGCGAACCCGTTTCGGTGGATGCCGAGGATTCTGCCATCACCAGCGCCGTCGCGCCTGCCGGCACCCCGCCGATTCAGGGATCGGGCTTGCGCAACGCGGTGGCGATGTCGTCCAGGCGTTCGGCGATGCGTCTCAGCAACTGCAGTTGTTCGGCCTGGACCTCGCTGGTCGCAACCCCGGCTTCGCTGGGTGCCGCGGCGCCGGATCGCTGCTTCAGAGCACGACGACGCTCAAGGATCTGCTGGCGGAAGGCATGGGCGTTGACGATGCCGATCAGCTGCATGTCATGCGCCTGGCCCTGACTCTGGCCGGCGGTCTCGAACTTCAGGATGCTGAGGTTGAACTGGCGCAGCACCGGGCCTTCGATGAAGGTCACATCCTGGATGTTCTCGAGCGGAATCGTCTTCTCGACCTGGAACAGGATGCCCTTGCGGAAGCGCAGTTCGGTCTGGCTGAGTTCGCAGCTCAGCCGATCGAAATAATGCTTCGCCCACCATTGCCCGACGCCGAGCAGCCAGACCAAGGCAAGTGGTATGCCGACGATGGTCAGCGCCAGCACCGCCGCCACGTACAGCAATAAATACGGCCGGATCAGCGGATTGAAGGCCGCGGTCAGCACGTCGCTGGGCGCGCGTTTCGGCAGGACGGGCGGGCGCAGGTCCATCATCGATTCACTCCGTTGCATCGCGGCGCCAGGTATTGCGACCGGCCGACTTGGCGGCATACAGCGCGCGGTCGGCGGCGCGCATCAGTCGGTCCGGATCGCTGTCGGCCTGCGACACCGCGATGCCGATGCTGGTTCCGGGCGACAGGGTGTGGCCGTCCACCGGCAGCGGTTCCGCCATGGTCGCGCAGATGCGTTCGGCGGCGGCTTCCGCAGCCGTGGCATCGGCGGGCGCCAGCAGCACGACAAATTCGTCGCCGCCGACGCGGGCGACCAGGGTGTCTGCGCCGACGCTGCGCGTCAGGCGTTCGGCGAAGGCGCGGATCAAGGCATCGCCGGCGGCATGGCCATGGGTGTCGTTGACCTGCTTGAGGCGGTCGATGTCGAGGAAGAGCAGGGCGATGCGTCCGCCTTCGCGCAGGGCATCGGCCAGCGTGGTGGCCAGCCGGCGCTCGAACTCGCGCCGGTTCGCGAGCCCGGTCAGGGCATCGAAGCGCGCCTCGCGTTCCAGTTGCTGTTCGGCTTCGCGCAGACGTGCATTGCTGGCGGCGAGGCGGATGTTGGCGCGGCGCTGCAGGATCAGGAACGCGCCGATCACGCAGAGGCCGGCGATGGCGATCGCCATCAGCAGTGCGCGCAGGTGATTGCTCGCGGACAGGGCCTTCTCGCGTTCGGCCGCGAGTTCGGATTCCTTGGCCAGGCGCTGCAGCTCGAACTCCTGCTGGGTGTAGCGCATGCGTGCATCGAAATCGTCGCCGGCCAGCGCCCGATCGCGTCGATCCATGGCTTCGTCGAGGTCCATCAGCCGCAGCATCGCGCCGGCCATGTCGCGACGTTCCGGCTGGCGCTGCAACTGCGTGCGCAGCAATTCGCGCAGGGCGCGGCGTTCCTCGGTCTTCATGCCGAGGGTGGTGAATCCCTGCAGGGCCAGGCTGGTTTCGACTTCGGCGGCGGCGAGATCGCCGGCGTCGCGCGCGGCCAGCCCCAGCACTTCGTGCCCGAGCGCTTCGAGCTGGGCATTGCCGAAACGTCGGGCGAGCGCGAGCACGCGTTCGCCGGCCGCGCGTTGTTCGGTCAGATCGCGGGTGTTGCGGGCGATGCGCGCCAGCTCCAGATCGAGCTCCGAGCTCAGTTTCGGATCGTCCAGTGCTCTCGCCACCTCGGCCGCCTGCTGCATCGCTGCGCGGGCCTGTTCGGGCTGTCCGAGTTCGAGTTCGGCGCGACCGAGATTGCGCAGCAGGCGCGAACGCACCACCGCGGCGCCGTCCGGACCGATCGCATCGAGGCCGCGTTGGGCGTAATCGCGCATCAGCGTGTGACGCCCGAGCTGCAAGGCCAGCGACGAATACGCCAGCATCACGTCAGCGAGCAAG
The DNA here is from genome assembly GCA_022705045.1 of Pseudomonadota bacterium. GTDB lineage: Bacteria > Pseudomonadota > Gammaproteobacteria > Xanthomonadales > Ahniellaceae > JADKHK01. Next base: position 13,684 of record JAKJFE010000026.1, read on the forward strand.
CCACCATCCGGATGCTGCGCGAGCAGGGCTTCCGCTTCGCCGAGGCGGCGTTCGCCCTGGCCGAAATCCTGCATCGCGATGCGCGCGCGTCCTTCGGCGATCAGCCCGCGCGCCGCCAGGTGATGCGTGCCGGCGTTGCGTGCGGCGACCACGGCCGCGGCCGCCGCGTCACGCTGGCACAACCAGTTGGCGACGACCCGGCAGGCGTTGGCGCGCGCCAGTTCGAGCTTGGCCAGTTGCTCCGACTCTCCCTGCGCGCTGGCTTCGGCAATCAGTGGCGGCAAGGTCTCGAGCACCTCGTTCGGCTCGGTCAGCGCCAGCAATTCCAGTGGATGGCGTTTGTCATCGGAGAGCGCCGCCCGGGTCGCCGGTGCGAAGCATGCCGCCGCCATCCAGGCGGCACAGGCGATCGCTGCAGCGAAACGGGGACGTCGCGACGACATGAGATTCCTGGGTGCGAGCAGTCCAGCCATTCTGCCACCGTGGCCTGCAACCCGTGCGACCGCGCGGATCAGGGAAGGCGGCCGCCGTCGCGCCAGCCGAAATCGACGACGACCGGACGATGCGCCGACAAGGATTGCGACAGTCCCGGCGCGATGCCCAGCGCCGCCTGTGTGGACGCGTCCAGATCCTCGCTGTCGAACACCTGCGTCTGCAGCGGCACCAGTGCGCCCGAATGCAGCACGAAATCGAGTCGTCCCGAGGGAAACGGCGTGCCTTCGCCGCTCCAGGTCCATTGGACATCGTGGCCGCGATGGCGGGCCTCGACCGCGACCAGCGATGTCACGGCATCGGGACCGGCACGCAACAGATCGACCGGCGCCGATCCCTGCACCGCATTGAAGTCACCGGCGACCACGATACCGTCGAGGTCGCGCGAACCGGCGATCGCGTCGATGGCGGAGCGGATCGATTGCGCCTCGAAGCGACGCCGGTCTTCCTGCGCGCTCTCGGGGGTGTCGCCGCAGCATTGCAGGTCGAGTCCGACCACGAGCAGGCGCCGCCCATCGACATCGACGACGCCGCCGATGGCCGCGACGCCGGCATCGAGCGACGCGCGCGCGCGGGCCTGTGCCTCGGGCGGAACGACGGACAACCAGGCGTCGTAGCGGGCCGCGGGATAAGCCAGGCGATCGAAGGCCGGCACCGCTTCGAGCGAATGCGTGGTGACGATCGACGCGCGTTGATGCGGCCCGCCGCCGCTGCCATACACGGCTTGCCATGGCGCCCCTCGCGGCGGCATCGCGGCCGCAATCTGTGCGGCGCTGAGGTCGGCGGCCATTTCGTCGAGCACCAGCACGTCGGCATCGACGGCGCGCAACACCCGGTGGAAATCGGCGTTGCGCGACAGGAAGGCGCGTTCGACATTCCAGGTCAGCACGCGCAGGACCGTCTGCGGTGCGCGCGGCAGCCAGGCCGGCGTGCCCGCTTCTGGGTGGTGCGGCGATGTTGCGGCGCAGATCGGCGCGGCGAGCGCCAAGCCCAGACCCAGAATGCGCGACAGCAGGGACATGACCACTCCACTCTTCGGACCGATCCCCCGAGTATGCCTCGCGGCAGCAGCATCCGGGTTGACCACGCCGTCTATCGCTCGCGTCGGTCGCGCCACTACGCTCGGGGTCGGCGCGTCGTCGACGCGCCCGCCGGTCCGCGCGATGCGGACAACGAGACTGTTTGGGGGAACGTCGTCATGTCGGAAGAGGAAATCAAGAAGCCGTTCGATGTATTCGAACTCGCTGCGGCATTGCTGCTTGGCGTCGGTGCGGTCGCGACGGCTGTGGCCGGGCACCAGTCCGGCCTGTGGGGCGGGGCCAGTGTCGAGGGTTATGGCGAATCATCGGCGATGACGACCGAAGCCAGTGCCACCTTCAGCGACGAGTTGACCTCGTACATCCAGGACTCACAGGTCGACGTGCGCGCCAAGGAAATGGTCTGGGAAGCCAGCGAGATCGACGACGAGGCCCGGGCCACGCGCCTGCGCGACATGGCGAGCTGGCTCTACACCTCGCAGCTCAGCGAGCACGCCTACAAGGAACTGCAATTGCCCGATCCCGAGGTCGATCCGGAGACCGGCGAAGCCGGCTGGCAGTTGCCGGCCGAAGCACTCGATACCGCGCTCAACATCGACCTCGGCGAGGAGTACGTGAATGCCCTGTTCGAGCCGAGCAGCAAGGAATTCGACGCCGCAAAGGCGCGCTTCGCGAAAGCGCGCGAAGCCAACGAGATCGGCGACAAGTTCTCGCTCGCCGGCGTCATCCTCACCATCTCGCTGTTCTTCGGCGGTCTCGCACTCGTGTTCAAGAGCAGCGTGCGCTGGGGCTTCCTTGGTGCGGGCGGCGTCGTGCTGATCGGCGGCTTGGGCTACATGATGACCTTGACCTGGGCCTGACGACGCATCGCGCTGCCGCGGTCCAAGTGATCACGGCAGCGCGATGCACCAGTGTCGGTCAGGGCGCGAATCAACCCGCCGCGCGCGTGGTCGTGACGTAGTCCTGCAACTCGGGAAAAAACGCGTCGAAACGCGCGTCGATCTCGGCCTCGTGTTCACGCAGCAGCGGCAGGCAGGCGACGAGCTTGTCGCCGTTGCGGCTGAGGCGGGTGGCGATGCGGCTCAGGGCGCGGTCGATGCTGTCGCGCTGTCGATATGAGCCGAGCCAGTCGTGCGCGGCCATGTGTGGTGCGATCTGCTGCAGGCGCTCGGGCAGCAGCGCATGGTGCGCCTGCAATGTCGCGTACAGTCGCCGCGTGAGGACATCGAGCGCGACATCGCTGTGCGCGGACCAGGCACGCGCCAGCAGATGATCGAAATACACGTCGAGCGCGATGCCGGCGTAGCGGCGGCGTCCTTCCGGAAACAGCGCGCGTGCGGCGACGACTTCGGGATGGCGGTCGGTGTAGCTATCGATCTTCCGATGCAGGTCCGCGCTGCCGACGAAATCGCCGAGCAAGGCGCCGAGCATGGCCTCGTCGTCCTGCCGTGCGAGGAAGACATGCGCGAGGAAGTTCATGGCGGCGTCTTCAATGATCCACGGCGCGGGCCGCGACGCGCATCAACGCAATTCGCGGCGCAGGATCTTGCCGACCGGCGATTTCGGCAACTGCTCGCGGAACTCGATGCGTTTGGGCTGCTTGTAGCCGGTCAGCTGTTCGCGGCAATGAGCGCGCAGAATCTCCTCGGTCAAGCCCGGGTCCTTGCGCACGATCACCAGTTTCACTGCTTCGCCGGTCTTGTCGTCCGGCACCCCGACGGCGGCAGCTTCGAGCACGCCCGGATGCATCGCCGCCACGTCTTCGATCTCATTCGGGAACACGTTGAAGCCCGAGACCAGGATCATGTCCTTGCGACGGTCGAGCAGGAACAGGTAACCGGCGTCGTCGCGGCGGGCGATGTCGCCGGTCCGGAACCAGCCGCCGTCGAAGAAGGCCTGGGCGGTCTCGTCCGGGCGCTGCCAATAGCCCTGCGTGACCTGCGGACTGCGCACGCAGATTTCGCCCGGCTCGCCGGCCGCGACTTCGCGACCGCGCTCGTCGCGCAGGCTGATCTCGACCTCGCTCATCGGCAGTCCGATCGAGCCGACCGGGTTGCGTCCGTCGACGCGGTTGACGGTGATGCCGGCGCTCGTTTCCGACAATCCGTACATTTCGATCACGTCGCGACCGGTGACCTGCTTCCAGCGTTCCGCGGTCGCGCGCCGCAGCGCGGTGCCGCCTTGCAGACAGAGTTTCAGGTTCGAGAAGTCGAGCGTCGCGAACTCGGCCGAGTTGAGCAGCGCGTCGTAGAGCGTGTTGACGCCCGAGAACAGGGACGGCCGGTATTGCCGGAATGCGCCGACGAGCCCCGGAATGTCGCGCGGGTTCGTGATCAGCACGCCGTGCACGCCGTGCGCCCAGGCGTAGAGCATGTAGGTGTAGGCGGCGATGTGATAAATCGGCAGGCAGACCAGTCCGAGATCGCGGTCGGGATCGATCAGGCGCCCGATCCATTGTTCGCAGGCGGCACCATTCGCGATCAACGCGCGATGGCTCAGCACCGCGCCCTTGGACACGCCGGTGGTGCCGCCGGTGTATTGCAGTTGCACGGTGTCGTCGGCCTTGGCCTGCGGCTGCACGCGCGGCAGCGTTGCGCCGGATTTCATCGCCTGTCGCCACGTCACCGCGCCGTCGATGCGGAACGCGGGCACCAGCTTCTTCACGTGCCGCAGCGTGAAATCGACGATCCAGGACTTCGGCCACGCCAGCATGTCGCCGACACGTGTAGTGATCACCCGTTCCACCGCTGTGCCGCCAATGGCGTCGGCGGCCACCGCACCGAAGTTCTCCAGCACGATGAGCGCCTTCGCGCCCGAATCGTTCAACTGATGGCGCAGTTCACGCGCGGTGTACAGCGGATTGACCAGGACCGCGATCAGGTCGGCACGCAACAATCCCAGCAACGCGACCGGATACTGCAGGACGTTCGGCAGCATGATCGCCACACGCTCGCCCGGCGCCAGCTTCAAGCCATGGCGCAACCACGCCGCGAAGTCAGCGCTCTGCCGATCGATCTCGCGGAAACTCAGGGTTCGACCCAGGTTGGTGAACGCCGGGCGATCACCATGGCGCGCACACGCGGCGATCAGCATCTCGGCCAGCGACTGGTCGGCATCGAACGCCGCACTCGCGACGCGGTCGTAGTCGGACTCGGCCACCTTCGAAACGACGCGGCTTCCGAAAGGCTTCCTCACGACCCACCTCCACGACCCGATGCCTCGATCATGCCCAAGCCGGCGTGAAAGTCGAGTGCGATGGCGCCCGTACCGCACGGGTGATAGCGACACGGTCTCGCCCGAGCGATGTTCTTGCGCAGTGCGATGGACGCTAACCTACGCATGTTTCGTAGCGGATTTGCCCATGTCCGAAGACTTCCTCCGTTTGATTCCGGCAGAACCGTTCTTCTTGCCGACCGAGTCTGCGCAGCAGGAGGCTGTCGCGTATTTGAAGTCGCTCGCGCCGGATGCCGATTCAATCGACGCTCGTGTATTTGATGACATCCGCTTCGTGGATTCGGGCAGCAATCTCGAGAAGGTGACTTGCCCGTTGTGCGGCAAAGACCTGACCGAGGTCTACGGCGACTTGATCGACGAGGCATTTCTGCATGTACCTGCGAGGCTCGATGCCAGCATGCCTTGCTGCGGTGGATCCACGTCGCTGAACGCGCTTCGCTTCGACTGGCCGGCCGGCTTCGCGCGTTTCGTCCTGGAAGCCAGGAATGCAGGTATCGGAGGTGCCCTCGACGGTGCGTGTTTGTCGGCGTTGGAAAAGATTCTTGGCTGCCCACTACGACAAGTGCTCGCGCACTATTGACGAGCGGTCAGCGCCGCGTCTCTGCCAATTGCGCGACCAGATAGTCCTCGGCCCAGGAGTGCAGGGACCAGTCGCGGATGAAGCCGCAGTGGCCGCCGTGGTCGGTGAGGTCGAGTTGGACGTGCGGCGGCAGTTGCAAGGTCGCGAAGTCGTCGACCGGGATGATCGGATCGTCCTTGGCCATCAGGATGGCGCCGGGCACGCTGAGGTCGGCGAGGCGGCCTTCGTGGATGGCGTAGCCGTCGAAGTAGGCTTCGAGGGTGCCGAAATCGGTTTCGCGCAGGATGAGTTCCTGCGTCAGCCCGCGCATGTCGAGCTTGTAGATGTCCGGGCCGAGCGGATAGCGGCCGGGAAACAGTTGCTGCTTGCGCCGCAGCGATTCGCGCCACTTGCGCATGAAGTAGTCGTGATAGACGCGGCGACGTTCGAGTTCGACGAGGATGTTGATCGGCCGTACCGCCGGGCACACGGCGACGACTTTCGACAGATCGATGCCGCGTGCCGGTGCACGCAAGGCCACGCGCAACGCGAAGTTGCCGCCGAGCGAGAAGCCGGCGATGGCGAGCGGGCGTGTCGGGAAGCGTTGCGCCACGTTGGCGACGGCACCGACCACTTCGTCGATGCGGCAGGAATGGAACACGGCTTCGTTCAGATGATGCGTGTCGCCGTGGTCGCGCAGGTTCAGGCGGAACACGTCGTAGCCTTCGACGAGCAGGCGCGCGCCGACATTGAGCATGTAACTCGATTGCGCCGAGCCTTCCCAGCCATGCAGCAGCACGACGAGGCCGCGTGCTTCGGGCAACACGTCCTGCGCGGCATGGAAGCCTTGCAGACGCACGCCGTCGCCGCAGTCGAGGATCAGCTCGCGCGAACGCGCTTCGAGGACACGATGGCGTGCGCGGAATTTCCAGCGTCGCACCGGGCTCGACGCCAGGATCGACTGCACGTGCGGATTGCGCAGCAGCCCGCGCGGCTGGAACTCACGCGGGGACATCGGCCTCGGCCGCGTGGTCGGCTTCCGCGATCGGATCGAGATCATCCGCGGCATCGCCGTTCTTCGCGCGCAGCGGCGGTGGTGGCTCGAAACCGAGCGCGACGATGATGGCGCGTCGTGAGGCTTCGGCCATGCGCTTGCGTCCACCTTCGGTCGCGAGCGGTACCGGATCGAGGAAATGCACCTCGGCCGTGGTCGCCGGTTCGCCGAGCAGGCGCAGGAAATTCGGGAAGAAGGCTTCCTTGCCACGGAACGCCACCGCCTTCGCCGCGGCATTGCCGCGCACGTAGCGCAAGGCCACCGGTTGCGCCGGCACGTTGGCGTCATAACAGGTCTGGAAGATGCGGGCGTGGAAGGTGCGTACCTTGTCGACTTCGCCGGTGCCGCCTTCCGGGAACACGCCGACGCCGAGTCCGGCGTTCAGGCGATCGATCATGGTCTGCGACACGCGCGCCAGCGAATCATTGCTGCCGCGCTGGTGGTAGATGGTGCCGCCGCGGCTCGCCAGCCAGCCGATCACCGGCCAGTGCGCGATCTCGGCCTTGGCGACGAAACACACCGCGCGCTGCGAATGCAGCAGGGTGATGTCGAGCCACGAGCAATGATTGGCGACGAACAACGTGGCCTCGCGGCGCGGTTCGCCGACGCGCTTGAGCCTGAAACCGAAGATGCGCATCAGCCCGCCCTGCCACCAGCGGATCATGCGATGGTCGATCCGTTCACCCGATCCGAGCGTGATCGACGCCAGCGGCGGCATCAGGCACAACAGCGTGATCGGCAGGCCGACGAGCAGATGAACGATCAACAGCGGCACGCGCACGACATAACGCAGCGGGCGCAGCGCGTCGCGGTTCGGATCGATGGCATCGGTCGTGGCATTCATCGGCCCGGCATTCTCGCGCAATGTCACTGCATGTAAAGCGAGATTGATGGCGCTTTGATGGAGCGAATGCTCCATACGGGGGCGGATGTCCTAGCGGTCGCCCACATCTGGATCGTCAAGGACGGTCAGCCAGTCGCGGGCGCCATGAAGCACGCGCAGAATCCGCACGCGATCACCGACTTGGTAGAACACGAGATAGTGATCGACGACGAATGACCGCACGCCCGGATGCAACAACACACTGCGATCGGTGCCCATGAACGGTTGAGCAACGAGCAACGCGAATATGCGATCGAAATGATCCAGTTGACGGTCGGCAGCCGACGGGTCATCTGCCGCGATGTGCAGCCAGATGTCGATCAAGTCCGTCTCTGCGGCAGTGCTGATCTCAACGCCGGCCACGAGTCGCGGTCTGCTTCTGACGGGCCTTCAGTTTCAGGGCAGCGATGTCGAGATCGCCTGCCAGTCCGCTGTCGATGCCGGCCTGGATCAGCGCCTTGAGTTCGTTCAGCTTGCCGACGCGCGACAGTTCCCGTTCTTGCAACAGACGTAACCCGTCGCGCACGACTTCGCTGGCATTGCCATAGCGGCCGCTTTGCACCTGATGACGGATGAACTCTTCGAGTTGGCTTGGAATGGCGACGTTCATGCCCATGGCACATCCTCGGAAATGAGGTCAAAGGATATCAATAGATATCGCCATGATCGAATGCCTTTCAGTCCGCTTCCAGCCAGCGCATCAGGTCGTCGCAGTGTTCTTCCCACCAGCGTGGTTCGGCGGCGAACGGGAAGGCGCGTGGGAAGGCGGGGTCGGACCAGCGTGCGGCGATCCAGCCGGCGTGGTGGACCTGGCGCATGATGCGCAGTGGTTCGATCAGCGCGAGTTCGCCGGCATCGAGGTCGCGGAACTCGGCATAGCCTTCGAGCAGGGCGGCGCGTTGTGCGGCACCGCCGTCCATCAGCATCCACAGGTCCTGGATGGCCGGACCCATGGCGGCATCGTCGAGGTCGACGAAATGCGGGCCGGCGTCGGTCCACAACAGGTTGCCGGGATGGCAGTCGCCATGCAGGCGCAGTGTGCCCGGCTGGATCGCGGCGAACAGGTCGTCGAGCCGTTCGGCGACCGCGTCGACCAGCTGTTCGTAGCGATCGACCAGATGTGCCGGCAGCAGTTGCGCGTCGAGCACGTTCGCGGCGGCGACATCCACGCGCGATGCCACATCGATGCGTCCGCGCGACGCAAACGACCGTCGTGCACCGACGTTGTGCATGCGCGCGATCAGTCGCCCGAGCCATTGCGTCACGCCCGTGCCTTCCAGCTCCGGTGCGCGTCCGCCCTTGCGCGGGAACAACGCGACGCGTTGGCCATCGCAATCGAACAGGGTTTCATCGTCGATGCGCAGTGGCGCCACGACCGGCAGTTCCGCCTCGACCAGTTCATGCGCGAACGCGTGTTCCTCGCGGATCGCGGCATCGGTCCAGCGGCCAGAGCGATAGAACTTCGCGATCAGCGGCGCGTCGCCCTCGATGCCGACCTGATAGACGCGGTTCTCGAAACTGTTCAGCGCCATCAGGCGCCCGTCCGGTTCGAAGCCGAGCGCCGAGACCGCGTCGAGCACGAAGTCCGGCGACAGCTCGGCGAACGGCGTCAGGTTCATCGCATCAACGCGCGGCGACGACGGCCAAGGTCAGCCGCGAGATGCAGACGAGTGCATCCTCGCTGTCCGTGATGCGGATCTCCCAGACCTGGGTGCTGCGCCCGAGGTGCAGCGGCCGTGCGGTGCCGGTGACTTCGCCGTCGCGCATCGCCTTGAGATGATTCGCGTTGATCTCGAGGCCGACGCAACGACTGCCGTCGTCCGGCAGACACATCCAGCCGGCCATCGAACCGAGCGTCTCCGCGAGTGCGACCGAGGCACCGCCATGCAGCAGGCCGAAGGGTTGTTTGGTGCGGTGATCGACCGGCATGGTGCCGCGCAGGAAGTCGTCGCCGATCTCGGTGATACGAATGCCGATGGCGCCTTGCATCGTCTGCTGACCGCGCGCTTCGATGGCGGCGAGGTCGAAGTGTTTCTTGAAAATCGTCATTGCGGCAGTTCCTTCAGCCAGTCGCGCGGGTGCAGGTAGTCGACGAGTCGTGCTTCCGCGGAGTCGGGTTCGGGCGCATAGCCGTATTCCCAGCGCACCAGCGGCGGCAACGACATCAGGATGGATTCGGTGCGACCGCCGGACTGCAGTCCGAACAAGGTGCCGCGGTCGAACACCAGATTGAACTCGACGTAGCGGCCACGCCGATACAACTGGAACTGGCGTTCACGATCACCGTACGCATCGTTGCGACGCGCCTGCACGATCGGCGCGTAGGCGCGCATGAAAGCTTCGCCGACGGAGCGCGTCAGCGCGAAACAGGTCGCCGCATCGAAGCGGCTCAGGTCGTCGAAGAACAGGCCGCCGACGCCGCGGGTTTCATTCCGGTGCTTCAGGAAGAAGTAACGGTCGCACCAGTCCTTGAACTCGGCGTACAAGCCCTCGCCGAACGGCGCGACCGCATCGTGCGCGGTCTGGTGCCAATGGCGGATGTCGGCGTCCACCGGATAGAACGGCGTCAGGTCGAAGCCGCCGCCGAACCACCACGCGGGCGCGTCGCCGCGGGTCGCGAACAGGCGCACGTTCATGTGCGTGGTCGGGATGTGCGGATTGCGCGGATGGAAGACCAGGGACACCCCCATCGCCGTCCACGGTTGTCCGGCGAGTTCGGGGCGATGCGCGGTGGCGCTGGGCGGCATCTGGCTGCCGTGCACTTCCGAGAAGCCGATGCCAGCCTGCTCGAACACCGTGCCGTCGCGCAGGAGGCGCGTGCGTCCGCCGCCGCCTTCGGCACGCTGCCAGGCGTCTTCGCGAAAACGCGCCGTGCCGTCGAGGGCTTCCACTTCGGCGCAGATGGCGTCCTGCAAGCCCATCAGCCACTGCTTCATTTGATCCAGATCGGGCGTGTTCGTGGTCATCCTGCGGATTCCGGGAGCGAACCGCTAAGATATCGGCCCTGTCTTCCATTCGCGATGTGTTCCGGCACGTCGCTTCGCAATGACGCCAACCGCATCGACTACCGACCCTGGCCTGCGCCCGATGGCGCAATCGGCCGCGGTCGACGAACCTTCCCTGGTCTGCCTGTTGCCGGGTCGCGCCAACATCAAGTATCCGGACGCCGTGGTGCTGCCGCTGCGCGATCTGGTCGGCGGCTCGCGCATCGAGTTCTGGAACGTGGCGGATGCGCCGCGCGTCGAACGCCACCAGCATTTCACGCTGCGCCACACCGACGACTGGCTGTTCGGCTCGCTCGAACTCGACGAAGACGGTGATCTGGCGACTGCGACCGAACACGCCTACGGCCTGATGCGGGCGCAGTCGCAGCGGCTCGGCTTCACCCATTTCGTGCGCATCTGGAACTACTTCGGCGCGATCAACGAAGGCGACGGCGACGACGAGCGTTATCGCCAGTTCGTCGCCGGGCGCGCGCGCGTCGTCACGCAACCGCCCGCCGAAGGTTATCCCGCTGCGACCGCGATCGGTCTGCCGAGTCCGCCGGACCAGTTGCACATCCATTGGCTGGCAACGAAGCAGCCCGGCATCGCCATCGAGAATCCGCGTCAGGTGTCGGCCTTCGACTACCCGCGCGACTACGGTCCGGTATCGCCCGGCTTTTCGCGCGCGATGCTGGTGCCGGGTGAAGCACCGCTGCTGCTGATCTCGGGCACCGCGAGCATCGTCGGTCATGCCACGCAGCACGACGACACGATCGCGCAACTCGACGAAATTCTCGTCAACCTCGAAGCCCTGATCACCGCCGCCAGCGCCCGTGCCCACGCCCGCGCCGACCTCGGCCGCGACGGCCTGCTGCGCGTCTACCTGCGCGATCCCGCCGAGGCCGGCATCGTGCGCGCCCACCTGCAACGCCTGCTCGGCGCCCACACCTGCTTCATGCTCCTGCACGGCGACGTCTGCCGCGACGACCTCCGCATCGAAATCGAAGCCGCGGTGCCGATGCGCCACGCCATCGGCTGATCCCCCACCACCATTGACGCCCTCGCGTCAGCAGTTCCAGACTGCATTCATTAGTCCGGCGACTTCGTCGGAGATCTGGTGTTAGCCCCATCATGAAATCAACCGAGGTTTACGCTCTGCTTAAGTCAGAGCTGGGTCCATGGTTCAAGGCGTCCGGATTTAAGCGCGCCGACAGCTTCTTGAGTTGGTCACGCCCGCACGGCGAGCTACACATCACGGTGTGGTGCCAGGTCTCGCGCGACGGCTGGGACGACTATGCGGGCTCAAAGTTTGTCGTCGAGTTTCAACTCGCGCGCGAACCCATTGTTGGCGCCGGTGCGAAGCGCAGGCAGCGCCTTGCAAGCCTCCTCACCGCGGAACAAAGAGAGGCTGCTCGTCGAATTGAAAACAACGTAATTTCCTCACTCAAAAGACCGCCCAAGACGCATCCGACACTGCACGTTTCTCCGGATGTCACGCAGTGGTACCTCGCCAGGTTCGATGCTGTTGCCGCGCCGTATCCCGACGGTCACGACCTCTGGCTGCGCTATGCCAGACAAGAGCACGTTTCGCATTGGGCTCAGTTCATTCTTCCGCTTTTGCCGGGGTGCGTCAGTGCGGTTGAGGCCGGGGGCTAACACTGCAGTCAACCGGACGGACACCCAAACTGCTGCGCAGTCTGGGTTCCCGCCGCTAGCGACAGGAACTTCACCAACGCATCGGCGATCACGCGAGCGGATCCATCGTTTCGAGGCCGAGGCTCGCGGCAGCAGCGGACATCTGGGCGTCGTGGGTGACTATGCCGATGTTGGCGCCAAGCAGCGCGCAGGTGGCCAGGTGGATGGCGTCGAGCGACTTGATGTGTGCTTCGATCGCTGCAGCGAAACGAAGCACGCCGTCGTCGATGCTCACCAGGTTCACGCGATCAAGTACCGGGCGGGCCATCGAAACATCCAGCCCCTCGCGGCGCAGTACACGCGCCAGCTCCAGATGCAAAAGCATGGACGAAAACACGTCGTCGCCGGCCTGAGTCACCTCATCGAGCCAACGGCGCGCCCGCAAATCACCGCCGGGCAGCAATGCGTGCAACGCAACTGATGCGTCGATGTACCAGCGCATCAGCGGTCGCCGCGCGACTCGGCGAACAACGCGTTCACCTGAGCAGGCGTGTAGCGGGCTTTGGTGGCTGGCCACGGTGCCGGCTTGGCCTTGGCCGGCGTGATGCGTCCTTCGGCGCGCAGCCGCGCGACCGTGTCAACGGACGCTTCCATCGATTCGATTCGCCAGCGTGCCACGCCGCGCTCGGTCACGATGACGGTTCGTCCATCCTTCACGGCGTCCAGCACGCCCGCCGTGTGCTGGTTCAGTTCGCGCTTGCTGATCGTCTTCATGCGGCCATTGTACGACAAATGTCTGTCACCGCCGCCCGCGCCCACGCCCGCGCCGACCTCGGCCGCGACGACCTCCGCATCGAAATCGAAGCCGCTGTGCCGATGCGCCACGCCATCGGCTGATCCCTCACCGCCATTGACGCCCTCGCGCCAGCAGTTTCAGACTGCATCCATTGGTTCGGCGATTTCGCCGGAGAACTGGTGTTAGCTGGCAATGCACACTTCGATGCGAGTTGTAACGGCCTTGCCACTCACAGAGCTTTGGAACTCTGGCGGCTCCATCGATGCCACGCGCCAATCCGATCTGTCCTTCGAAGCAATCCGCACTCTTATAGGGTCTGGCCCAATTCGATTTGTGGTTGCAGATGTCGGCCTCCCGTTACGATGGGTGGCGCCAGAAGAGTGTTTGGCTTTCTGGAAGCGTGAAGTGGCCATGAGAATCGCCGACGCATCGTCGCCAATCGAGCTCGCTGCATTTCCAGGTGAGTACTGCTACCTCGCGTCACAATGGGCCGCGGAAGCGTCTCCTCCCATCGTCGCGTTGCAGCGGGTTCACTAGCGTGTTGCCGGCTAACTATTTGTTCAAGCCGTCGTTTCGCGAAGCGGCGTAGCTCTAGTGTCAGGCGTCATGGTCAAGACCGGCAGTTACACCGCTTACTACTTTTGCAAGCTCGCTGGCCTTTGCCTCGCGACGCTAGCGGTCCTGCTGCTCCACGGGATCCTGTTCCCGCAACACACGTTGGTCGCCGGAGTCGAAACGATCGCATCGGCTTCAGACATTGTTTCCCTGCTCGCCGTAAGTGGGCTCGCGCTTGGGCTGAGCTATTTCACGCTCTTCCGGTTCTGCGTAGTTGAATACGACAACAAGAACGTGCGAATCGTCCATGGGTCGAAGCGGCAGACAACTACTTGGTCAAACGTGCGAAACGTGACGAAAGTCATCGGGTGTACGCCGCCGGTGTATCGCATGACTTTCAAGGACGACCGAAAGCCAATCTACTTCATCATGTCGATGATGGCGTTTGTTTCCATCGGCGTATGGTCATGGGACTTCACGGGGTTCTACCAATACGCGAAGGACAAGATTGACGAGGTCGAATGACGCCCAACAAGCAGTTGCAGGCGCAAGACGATGAGTGAAGATCTCGCCACTGAGAACCAGTGGATCGCGCACAACATCCGGGAGTACGGGTGGCATTGCCTCAAGGACGATCTGACGGCACGGGAAAAAGCCGTCCTGCGCGATATCAAGGCGAGGTGGTGACAATGGACAAGGCGTTGTTTGCACAATTGGTCGAAAGCATGGAGCAGATGGGCGAGATTCGCCGTGGCGAGCGCGCTCCTTCGCGCGAATTCCATGTGGACGCCTTGGGCATCAGGGACATCCGCAAGGCCACTGGCCTGTCGCAGCCGAAGTTTGCGCGCGTGCTGGACGTGGATGTCGGCACGCTGCGCAACTGGGAACAAGGGCGGCGAGAACCCACCGGCCCTGCGCGCGCGCTGCTGCGTGCGATCCGCAACGATCCCAAGCATGTGCTCGCTGCGTTGATCTGATGCCGATTTCAGAGCCGATCGATCAGGCCGACGATTGACTGGATGGCATCGGCGGTACGACTCACCGCGACAAGAACTTCACCAACGCATCCGCGATGCCCTTGTAGGGCGGGCGCAGGAGGAAGTCGAAGCCGGTGAAGCGGGATTGGTAGACGATCGGCAGGAGCTTGCTGAAATTCAGGAAGCCTTCCTTTGCGTGGTAGTGGCCCATGCCGCTGGGGCCGACGCCGCCGAACGGCAGTTCGCTGGCGGCGAATTGCAGCAGTGCGTCGTTGACGGTGACGCCGCCGGCGATGCAGCGGGTGAGGATGCGTTCGACATTGGCGCGGTCGTAGTCGAACACGTAGAGCGCGAGCGGACGATCGTGGGTGTTGATGTAGGCGATCACGTCGTCGATGCGGTCGTAGCTGACGATGGGCAGGATCGGGCCGAAGATCTCGTCCTGCATCACCTTGGCATCGTCGCCCGGTTCCAGCACCACGGTCGGCGGCAGCAGACGTTCGGCGTCGGCCTTCGCGGCATCGACGGAGAGCAGGGTCTGCACGGCGAGGCCACGATTCGCGGCGTCGTCGAGATAGCTGCGCAGTCGGCGGTACTGGCCGGCATTGATGACGCGGGTGTAGTCGCTGAAATCGGCGCTGTCGGGGAAGCGTTTCGCGATATCGACGCGCAGCGCTTCGACGAAGGCGTCGCGTTTGGCGCGCGGCACGAACACGTAGTCGGGCGCGATGCAGGTCTGGCCGCCGTTGAAGAGTTTGCCGGTGGCGATGCGCGCCGCCGCGAGTTCGATCGGGAAGTCCTCGCCGATGATGGTCGGCGACTTGCCGCCGAGTTCCAGCGTTACCGGCGTCAGGTTCGGCGCGGCGGCGGCCATGATCTTGCGGCCGACCGCGGTCGAGCCGGTGAACAGCAGGTGGTCGAAGGGCAGCGCGGCGAACGCGGCCGACACCTCGGGACCGCCGAGCGCGACCGCGACCTGCGTGTCGGGGAACACCTCGCGCAACAGATCGGCGAGGAAAGCGCTGGCCTGGGGCGTGTGTTCGCTCGGCTTCAGGTACACCGAATTGCCGGCAGCGATCGCGGTGGCGAGCGGGATCAGCGCGAGGTTGACCGGGTAATTCCACGGCGCCATCACGCCGACCACGCCGAGTGGCATCGGTCGCACCTCGGCGCGCGCCGGCAACATCAGCCAGCCGGGCGAACGCGATTGCGGACGCATCCACGACTTCAGGTTGCCGAGCAGCTGGTCGATCGCCTTCAGGACCGTCCAGCCGTCCGAGATCGTCGACTCGTGGCGCGAACGGTGGCCGAAGTCGGCCTGCAAGGCCGCATTCATCGCATCGAAGCGAGCCTTGAACGCCGCGCGCAGGCGCTTCAGGTCGTCGCGACGCTGGGTGTACGTCGGCGGCGGCTGGTTCAGGCGCGCGGCCTTGAGCTTGGCCAGCGTGTCGGCCAGCGTTTGCGGCATCGTCGTCGGCACCGGTTGCAGTTGCGCGTTCATGGCATTTCCTCGATCCAGGCACGCAGTGTACGCCGGCACCCGTGGCGGCGCCGTAAACTCCGCGCTTCATCATCGAGGAAACGTATGCCGATTCGACCCTATCAAGGCCAGATGCCGCGCCTCGGCCAGCGCGTGTACGTCGACATCGGCGCTCACCTGATCGGCGACGTCGAACTCGGCGACGACGTGTCGCTGTGGCCGGGCGTGGTCGTGCGCGGCGACGTGAACTACATCCGCATCGGTGCGCGTACCAATGTGCAGGACGGCAGCATCATCCACGTCAGCCACGACGGCCCGTACACGCGCCCGGGCGGGTATCCGACGATCATCGGTGCCGACGTGACCATCGGCCACGGCGCCATCGTGCACGCCTGCGTGATCGAGGACGCCTGCCTGATCGGCATGCATGCGACGGTGCTGGACGGCGCCACCGTCAAGAAGCACGGCTTCGTCGGTGCCGGTGCGGTGATCCCGCCCGGCAAGACCGTCGGCGAACGCGAACTCTGGCTCGGCAATCCGGCCAAACTCGTGCGCGTACTCAGCGACCGCGACGTGGAGTCGCTGTATTACTCATCCACGCACTACGTGAAGTTGAAGGACCGCTATCTCGAGAGCGGCGATTGAGTCCGATGCGGCATCGGTGACGCTTTTGTTTCAACGTTACAACATGTAAAAACGACGCCGCTGCAACCTTTCGCCGCACGGGGTGGCGAAGGTGGGGGCGTCATGCGAATGGCGCACGGTATCCGGCACGGGGAGAGGGCCGGGGCGACGACGGGCGCCCGGGTCAGTGTCGGCGCTGGGCAGAGCCCGTGGTGCATCCACACAACAAGGCACTGTCCCATGACCAAGAACTACACGAAGCAACGCGTGTCGCTGCTGGCGCTCGCGATCACGATGGCCCTGCCTGTACTCGCGCAGGACGACGCGGCCAAGAAGGACGACGACAAGCAACTGGAGGAGGTGGTCGTCGTCGGCTCGCGCGCCCGCGGCCACACCGCCACCGAAACCCTGGCACCGGTCGACCTGATCGACCGCGCCAAGCTCGATTCCACCGGTGCGCTCGAAGTCGGCAAGATCCTGCAGACGCTGGAGCCGTCCTTCAACTTCTCGACCACCTTCATTTCCGATGGCACCGACATCATCCGCCCGGCGACGCTGCGCGCGCTCGGTCCGGACCAGGTGCTCGTGCTCGTCAACGGCAAGCGCCGCCACCAGCAGGCGCTCGTCAACGTGCAGCAGACCATCGGCCGCGGCTCGGCCGGCACCGACATCAATGCGATTCCGCTGTCGGCCATCGCCCGCGTCGAAGTGCTGCGTGACGGTGCGGCCGCGCAATACGGCTCGGACGCGATCGCCGGCGTCATCAACATCATCCTGAAGGACAACACCGACGAAAGCCGCGCCTCGGTGCAGATCGGCCAGACCTATGAAGGCGACGGCGACAACTATCACGGCGGCTTCAACACCGGCTGGGCCTTCGGCGACGGCGGCTTCGTCAACCTGACCGCCGAGTACCGCGACCGTCGCGAAACCAACCGTGCCGGCCCGGACCTGCTGCGCGTCGATCCGCCACGCGTGACCCAGCGCATCGGCGACCCGGACGCCAAGGACAAATACCTGTGGTTCAACTCGGGCGTCGATGTCGGCGACGGCGAGTTCTACGCCTTCGGCGGCTGGTCCGAGCGTGAGGGTGATTCTTCCGGCTTCTTCCGCAGCGCCGGCGACGGTCGCACCGTGCCCGAGTATTACCCCGAAGGTTTCCTGCCGAACATCATCACCACGGTCACCGACGGCTCCTTCGCCGCCGGCTTCCGCGGCCCGATCAATGACACCTGGTCGTTCGATGCGTCGGCGAACTGGGGCCGCGACCGCTTCGATTTCCACGAGCGCAATTCGGTCAACGTCAGCTGGTACTACGAACCGCGTCCGGGCGGCGGCATCTACGGCGAGTCGCCGACCGAGGCCGACACCGGCTCGCTGATCCAGGACCAGACCACGCTGAACCTCGACTTCACCGGCTCCTTCGACGGCATCGGCGGCAATTCGATGTTCCTCGCCACCGGCCTCGAATACCGCCGCGAGAACTACGAAGTGGTGGCGGGCGAGGACGTGTCCTGGATGTATGGCCGCACCAACAATCCGGCCATCGTCATCGTCAACCAGACCGGCGGCACCGCCGCGGCCGGCATCCAGGGCTTCCCGGGCTTCCAGCCCAGCACCGAGGTCGACGAAGGCCGCCACAGCTATGCGATCTACGGCGACCTGGAAGCGCCGGTCAACGACCAGTTCA
>JAKJFE010000145.1 GCA_022705045.1 Pseudomonadota bacterium
GACGGCGAACGCGAACGTGCCGCCGATGCGCCCGATCTGCGCGCCGAACTGGCCTGGCAGATGGCACTGCGGCCGCTGTCCGAACGCGACCGCGCCATCGCCGCCGCGCTGGTCGACGCCATCGACGACGACGGCTACCTGCGCGAAGACGATGCCGCGATCCTGCTTGCGCTGCCGGCCGACTGGCAGGTCACGACCGATGAAGTCGCGGTCGTGCGCACCCTGCTCCAGCAATGCGATCCGCCGGGCGTCGGTGCACGCGACCTGCGCGAATGCCTGCTGCTGCAATTGCGGCAACACCCCGTGACGCCGACCCGCGATCTGGCCTTGCGCATCGTCGCCGATCATCTGGAAACCCTGCCGAAAACCGACATGGTCGTGCTCGCACGCCGCCTCGGCGCGACGCCAACCGACGTCGACGCCGCATTGCGCCTGATCCGCAGCCTGAAGCCGCGTCCGGGCGAGCGGCCGGTCGACAGCGAAAACGAGGCCGTGGTCCCGGACCTGATCGCACGCAAGATCAACGGCCGCTGGCGGGTGCAACTGAATCCGTCCAGCACGCCCGGCATCGGCATCAATCGCCACTACGAACGGATGGCGGCGACATCGAAAGGCGAGGCCGGTTCCTATCTGCGCGGACGCCTGCAGGAAGCGCGCTGGCTGATGAAAAGCCTGCAGCAACGGGGTGAGACGCTGCTGAAGGTCGGCAACTGCATCGTGCGCGAACAGGGCGCCTTTCTCGACTATGGCCCGGAAGCGCTGCGTCCGCTGACGCTGCGCGCCATCGCCGAGGAAGTCGGCCTGCACGAATCGACCATTTCCCGTGCCACCACGCGCAAGTACATGGCCACGCCGCGCGGCGTGTTCGAACTCAAGCGCTTCTTCTCCAGCGGTGTCGCGACCAGCGAAGGCGGCGAAGCCTCGGCGACCGCCATCCAGGCGATGATCCGCAAGCTCATCGATGCCGAACAGAAGGCCAAACCCCTGAGCGACCAGGCATTGATGGAATCATTGAAACAGGCCGGCATCCAGGTTGCGCGGCGCACGGTCGCGAAGTACCGTGAGGCCATGAACATCCCCTCGTCCAGCGACCGGCTGCGAAAGGCGTGAACTCGTTGATGTCCATCACTTCCGATTGCCGGGACCGGCCCCATACTCGTCTTACCGGCGCGGCGAACAGCACCGCGGCGGATGCTCCGGGCGCGACACTGCGCCCCCAATCGTAGGAGGTAGATCATGCAACTCGAGATCTCTGGACATGGCGTTGAAGTCACCCCGGCCCTGCGCGATTACGCGACGGAGAAACTGCAACGCGTCGAACGCCATTTCGATCACCTGACCAATGTGCACGTCGTGCTCGGACTGGAAAAGCTGACGCACAAGGTTGAAGCCACCATCAACTCCACCCAGAAGCAGATCCACGCCGAGGCCGAAGCCAGCGACATGTACGCGGCCATCGACCTGCTCACCGACAAGCTCGACAGCCAGATCCGCAAGCACAAGGAAAAGCTGACCGACCATCACCGTGCCGAAGCACAGGCGCGCAAGACCGGTACCTGATCGCCCTCGCGCCGGCCGCGGCCAGCGGCCGGCGCCTCCTGTTCCACCCTCGAATGCCAGCCACGATGCGCTTAAGCCGCCTGCTCACGCACGACCGCATCGTGCTCGAATCCACTGCCCATGACCGCGATGCGGTGCTGCACAGCATTGCCGCCCTGCTCGGCGGCCATGATCATCCCGAAGCGGAGCTGTTCGACGCACTGCGTCGCCGCGAACTCGGCAGCTCGACCGCGCTCGGCGACGGCGTCGCGATTCCGCACACCCGCGTCGAACAACTCGACAAGCCGCGCGCCGCCTTTGTCGCGACGCGCCGCGGTGTCGATTTCGACGCACCCGACGGCGCACCCGTCGACCTGTTCTTCGCCCTGCTCGTCCCGGCCCACGCCACCGGCGAGCATCTCGCCATCCTCGCCGAGATCGCCGAATGCTTCGGCGATGCCACGATGCGCGACCTGCTGCGCGGCGCCCGCGCACCGGACCGCATTATCGCCATCCTCAGCGACTCGTTGACCGGAGCCGCGGCATGATTCGTACCATCACCGCGCGCGAACTGTTCGACCAGGTCGCCGACCGCATGAAGCTGCGCTGGTCGGCAGGGCAACGCGGCGAACACCGCATCGTCGAACCCGGCGAAAACCTGCAGCGACGCCCGTCACTCGTCGGTTACCTCAACATCATCTACCCGAACAAGGTGCAGATCGTCGGCATCGACGAACTGAAATACCTCGACGCACTCGATTCCCGGCAGCGCTGGGACACGGTGCAGAAGATCATGAACTACAAGCCGACCGCGATCGTCGTCACCCGTGACCAGGCGGTACCGGCCGACCTGCGCGAAGCGGCGGAAGAAACGCAGACGCCGATCTGGGTCAGCGCCAAACGCGGCCATGAAGTGCTGACCTACATGCAGTACCACCTGTCGCGCGCGTTGGCGCGCAACACCTCGCTGCACGGCGTGTTCATGGAGGTCTATTCGATCGGCGTGCTGATCACCGGCGACGCCGGTTCCGGCAAGAGCGAACTGGCGCTGGAACTGGTCACGCGCGGACATCGCCTGATCGCCGACGACGCGCCGGAATTCACCCTGATCGCGCCGGACGTGATCGACGGCACCTGTCCGGAGATGCTGCAGGATCTGCTCGAAGTACGCGGCCTCGGCATCCTGAATGTACGTCAGATGTTCGGCGACACCTCGATCAAGCGCAACAAGTACCTGCGCCTCGTCGTACATCTCGGCAAGCTCGAGGACATCCACCAGAACGACGGCATGGCGCGCCTGCAGGGCGTGACGACGACGCGCAACGTGCTCGATGTCGAAGTGCCGCAAATCACCTTGCCGGTCGCGGCCGGTCGCAACCTCGCGGTGCTCGTGGAAGCGGCGACACGCACCTTCCTGCTCAAGAGCAAGGGCATCGATCCCGCACAAACCTTCATCGACCGCCAGGCTCACCAGATGCGCCGACTCTCGCCATGGTAGACCAGCCGCTGCATTTCACCCCGCCACCGCCACCGCGGACGCCCGGGCAACCGAGCGAGCGTCTCATCATCGTCAGCGGCCTGTCGGGCGCCGGCAAGACCGTGGCGCTGCGCACGCTCGAAGACCTCGACTACTACTGCGTCGACAACCTGCCGACCGCACTGCTGCCGGCGTTTGTCGATGCCGTGCGCGCGCAGGGCCACTATCCGCGACTCGCCGTCGGTGTCGACGTGCGCAATCGCCAGGACGACCTGCAGAAGCTGCCAGCGATCCTGGCGCGTATCGCCCATCTCGGCCTCGCCTACCAGATGGTGTTCCTGGACACACGCGACGAAGTGCTGCTGAAGCGCTTCTCGGACACCCGCCGCCGCCACCCGCTTACGCATGACGGTCTCGCGCTGAACGACGCCATCGTGCTCGAACGCAAGCTGCTGCGGCCGCTCGTGGCGATCGCCGACAAGGTGATCGACTCCTCCGACCTCAACGTGCACCAGTTGCGCCGTGTCATCGCCACCGAATTCGGTACGCAAGGCGCGGGCCTGTCGCTGCTGTTCGAATCGTTCGCGTACAAACGCGGCGTGCCGAGCGACGCCGACTTCGTGTTCGACGCGCGCTGCCTGCCGAATCCGCACTGGGAAGCGACGCTGCGCCCGCTCTCCGGCCGCGACGCCGCGATCCGCGACTACTTCGCGAAGTTTCCGGAAGTGGCGCACTACATCGAACAGATCCGCGGCCTGCTCGCGACCTGGCTGCCGCGGTTCGAAGCCGACCAGCGCAGCTACATTACCGTCGGCATCGGCTGCACCGGCGGTCGCCATCGTTCGGTCTACATCGTCGAGCGCCTCGCCGAAGCCTTCCGCGAGACGCGCGAACACGTCATGACTTTCCATCGGGAACTCGAATGAATCGAGTCTCGAATGACAGCCCGCACCAGTAGAGCGTCGGTCAGTCGTGCGACGCCGCTGGGGGCTGGGCTCTCGCTTGCTCGTCGATACATACTCCGCTCTGACAAGGAGGTTCCATGCGTTCTCTGTTCTTCGCACTGTTTCTGTTCGCATCGACCGCTGCTCAGGCCTTTGTTGATCCCCCCACCTTCACGCCAGCGACACCGAATTCGGCGCAAGCGGTCACCGCGTCGGTGCGTCATGGTGTTTGCCACTTCTTTCTCGCGCCAGGACCGGGTATTCCGCCTCGGGACATCGTTGTTACGCCTGGTGTCGTTGATATCTTTGAGGCAGGGGTCATCATTGTTGCCGACCCATTTTGCAATATCCCCATCTCTTCCATTGAATTCAATTTGGGCACACTGCCCGCTGATACCTACCAAGTACGCGTCTGGATCCTTGATGAAGACTCCGACTTTCAAGCGATACTTGTATCCAGCGCTTCTCTTGTTGTCTCGCACGCGCCGACACAGCCCATTCCTGCACTGAGCACGCCCGCGTTGGCTCTGATGGTGCTCTGCGTCCTGGCGATGGCGACATGGTTCATGCGGCGCTCGCGCGTGCTGTTGCTGGTGGGGCTGCTGACCTGCACGACGGTCCATGCGCAGTCGGAACCGCCCATGCTGATGGTCCTGCTCGCGATTTCACCCACGGCACCGTGGCCCGACGAATTGGTCGAACCGCTGGAATTTTCCGCGGGCTATCTGGGCATGTTGAGCCCGGGGCTGATCGCCGAGAATCCCACACGGGCTTACTACCTGCTTCCGAAGCGCGCCCGCGGCGATCAGCAGATGTGGCTGGAAGCGAACCCCGACGACCCGCGCGCGAAGCTCGAACGTTTCGTCCTCATCGCCTATCCGCCTGCGGCCAACTTGCAGAATGCGCTGGCCGCGCTCGCGGCCGACCCGAACATCGTGTTCGCCGCGGAAGCCCATGATGTCGAATTCGCCACGCCGCCTGCGCTGTCGGTCCTGCCCGCCCCGCCTCGGCAAGGCCCGAAACAGCTGAACGGAACGCCGCAACAAGGCTGGATCAACAGTCTTGGACTGGATCGTGCCTGGGAATGGGCGGGCGGCTGGAGTTTGGTCGCCACCATGGACAACGGTCTCAACACCACGCACCCGGACTTGATCGCTTTTGATCCAGGCGGTGCCTACACGGGCGGAAACTTCCTGCCCACCTATTCGGCGGATGTGGGTCGTGCCACCGGTGTTTTTCCCGCGCAATTGAACATCGATCCGAATGTCGATGAGCGCCAGCCGGTCGCTACGACTGGCGGTGCCTGCGACCCGGACCTGGACAACCTCATGGTGCCGACGTTCGCAGGTCATGGCACCCATGTCGCGGGCCTGATCGGTGCCAATGCTGGCAATGCCGATACCACGGTGGGAGCCTGCAAGCACTGTGGATTGGCCGCTTGGCGCGTCGCGCGAGAGTCATGTGCTAGCACTGGAATTGTCGGTGTCCGTCCCCGCAATATCGCCAGCGCAGCAGCACTCACCTACATCGGCGATCTGGGTTTTCAAGTCGTGAATCAGAGCTTTGGTGAGCACACCGATCTCTGGGACTATTGCGTGGACACCAGCCCGAACCACCCCTGGTGTTTGGCGATCACGAAAGCGCATCAGCGCGGCATCCTGATGGTCGGTGCATCCGGCAACCATCGAACGACGATCCAGTTTCCCGCCGAAGACCGGCGCGTGGTGGCCGTAGGTGGCGTTGAACCCGACCTGAGTTTCTGGGACGACCGCCTGGATTTGCCGGTTGCTCTACTGTCCGGAGAATGCCCCGACCCGGCCTTGGGCGGGGTTGCCGTTCTCGGCAACGAATGCGGGTCCAATTTCACTCAAGGACAGCAGAATGAACGCCGACAGGAAATTGCCGTGCCGGCGCGGGATATCTATTCCACGATGTATCCCGGCGTGAACTGGAACGAATTCATCGAATGCGGCGACGGGTTCGACGATGCCAATGCAGCAGATGGCCGTGGCGGCTGCAGCGGAACATCCATGTCCGCCCCACTGTATTCGGGTCTCGCCGGTCTGCTGCGCTCCATCAATCCGCTGGTGATGCCGGGTGATCCCGAGAACCCGATCGATGCCATAGGTGTCCGCGATGTCATCGTCGAGTCGGCAATGAAGCCCGGCGGGCAGGCCTGGAGTCCTCAATTCGGCTACGGAATTCCGGACACGGAAGTCGCGGCACGCATCATGCTCGGCACGGTAGGAGGCCAGACCGTCAAAAACCGACTGACTCCCTTGTTTTCGATGTACAGCGCCGGGGCCACGGATCATGCCTATGTCACGGTGCCGCAGGCGGCCGTATCGCTCGCGATCAGTCAAGCAAGCAACTACACGTCCAGTGGCGCACTCGTCGAGGGATACCCGCTGTTTCCGGACTCGGCTGCGGCGACGCCGCCTGCGCCACGCGCAAACATCTTCGTACTCACCACCGAGTTCCGCACCAATCCGCAGCACCCCAATCTGCTGCCACTGTACTGGATGGATCGGACCAGGAATTTTCCGCTCGGTTGTACTCCAGGCTCGGGGTGCAACACGGACAATCGAGACTTCCTGCTGTTCACTACGGCAGCCGAAATCGAAACGGCGTATGCAGATGGATTTGCATTTCGTGGTCTGCAAGGTTACGTCTACGGACGTTGTTCGCCGGAGCCAAGTTGTATTCCGCTCGGAGCCGAAAAGCTCTATCGCAAGTGCAATCTTGCGGACGACGATTGCACCGTCTTTCTTGAGAACGAGCGCGTTGCCATGGAAGCGGCAGGGTACACCTCTGCCTATCCAGCCGGAAGCAACATGCACATCGGCTACGCGTATCGCAATGTCGACAGCGACAGCGATGGCCTGATCAACGGCCTCGAACAGCTCATAGGAACGAAACCGTTCAACACGGATTCCGACGGCGATGGCTTGGGTGACGGGGTCGAGTTTCCGCTCGCCGGAATTTCAATGTCTGATCCTTGCGATGGGCCCAATGTGCAATGCGATCTCGCTACACTTTTTTCAGACAGCTTTGAGTGAACTCGAATGAGCGTCGGCGTATTGCTCCTCACCCACAGCGGCGTCGGCCCGGGCATGCTCGGTGCAGCGCGCGGCATCGTCGGGCCCTTGCCGTTGAAGACCGCGGCCATCGAAGCCGGCTTCGGCGAAGCGCCGGAACAGGTGCTGATCCGTGCGTCTGCCGCGTTGCGCGAACTCGAACAGGGCGCCGGCGTACTGGTGCTGACCGATGTCTACGGCGCGACGCCGAGCAATGTCGCGGCCAAGCTCGCCAATCTCGGCGGACGCGTGCGTCGCGTGGCCGGCGCCAGCCTGCCGATGTTGCTGCGCGTGATGAACTACCCGGAACAATCGCTGGATGATCTGGTCAATACCGCGACCGCCGGCGCACGCAATGGAGTGATCGTCGACCATGCTTGAGCAGGACATCGTCATCAGCAACAAGCTTGGGCTGCACGCACGTGCT
>JAKJFE010000146.1 GCA_022705045.1 Pseudomonadota bacterium
GACCTTGCCCTGCGGCGTCAGCAGGTAGACGCGGTCCTCGACCACTTCGGTCTGCAGGCCAGCCAGCAACGCGGCATCCGATTCGGTATCGGCCTTGGCCTCGAGCATGTTGCGCAGCCCGGCGATCTTGCGTTCGAACGCGGCGTCGCCGCCGCCACCTTCCTTGTAGCGCCAGTGGGCGGCGACGCCGAGTTCGGCGTGTTCGTGCATTTCCGGCGTGCGGATCTGGATTTCGAGGGTCTTGCCCTCGGGACCGATCACCGCGGTGTGCAGGGAGCGGTAGTTGTTGCCCTTGGGACGCGCGATGTAGTCGTCGAACTCGCCCGGCACCGGCGGCCACAAGGCGTGAACGAAACCGAGCGCGGCGTAGCAGGTGGCCACGTCCTTCACCATCAGTCGCACCGCGCGGATGTCGTACAGCCCGTCGAGATCGACGTGCTTGCGGCTCATCTTGCGCCAGATCGAATAGATGTGTTTCGGGCGACCGGCGACCTCGGCCTCGATGCCTTCATGTCGCAAGGTCGCGGTCAGTTCGCGCTTGACGCGTTCGATGAAGTCCTCGCGATCGCCGCGGCGTTCGTCCAGCGCCTTCGCGATGCGCCGATACGCCTCGGGATTGAGGAAGCGGAACGACAGGTCTTCGAGTTCCCATTTCAACTGCCAGATGCCCAGCCGGTTCGCGAGCGGCGCGTGGATGTCGGCGGTGAGTTGCGCCAGCGCGCGCTGCTCGTGTTCGGGCAGACCTGCCGCATTGCGCAGTCGCACCAGTTGCCGCGCCAGCAGGATGAAGATGACACGCAGGTCGCGGATGATCGCCAGCAGCAGGCGTCGCAGCCCTTCCGGCGCCACACCCTGCCCCTTCTCCGCGTACAGCTTCCAGACCCGCTCGGCTTCGCGCTGGCCTTCGACCAGCGCGTGCAGGCTCGCCGGCAACTTGTCGACCGGTCGATGCAACTCGTAGGCCAGCATCGCCGCCAGCGTTTCCGTGTCGACACGCAGATGCAGTAGCAAGTCGAGTGACGGCACCAGCGCCGCGTCGACCTGCTCCGGCAACACCAGGTCCGCACCGAGCAAGGCCGCAACCGGCGGGTGCTGGGCCAGCCAGTCGGACAGGGGGCGTTGCGTGGCTGGACTCGATCTCACGGCGACGCCCTGCCTACATCAGAAATGTCTGCTCTTGACCAGACAGAATGCGCGCTCATCCCCGTCGGGCGTCGCCGGATCGGACTTGCCAACCGCGCCGACCGTCATGAAATCGAGCACATCCCAACCGGAGCGATGCAGAACACGCTTCAGGCCGGCTTCGCTGAAGATCCAGTAATTCGTCGCATCGTTGTTGCATTCGTCCGGCGCGACCAGATACGCGGCGGGAACAGTCGTCAACTCGACACGCCCCGCATTCATTCCGCCATCGCCAGACTTGCGGCTCGAAGGCAGGTTGTGGGAAGCGATGCGCGTGGAAATGACCGCATGTCGCGCCGACTTGGCCAACGCCTCGAGCACGAAGAATGGGTTCTTCAGGTGATAAAGAATGCCGAGGAAGAACGCGAATTCGTAACGCGACTGGGGAAGCCGGAATTGTGCGTCGAGATCCGTCTCCAGAATCTCGACACTGGACGACAGCGCCTCGCGCATCGCATGAACACCGCGACAGCTGTTGTAGTTCGTGGGCGGAAAGTCGACCACATGCATTGGCACGCCCAGCGATTCCATGAAGAACGCCACGTCGCCATCCGCGGCACCGATGTCGACGGCCGTGCCCGAGCCGATCAGTTGACGCAAATCGCGATTCCCGCCGCTCAACAAGCGATCGAGGTGCTGAAAATTCGTCAGGCTGGGCCAGGGATACCAAGGAAACTCGACCTCGAGATCACGCTTGCGGGCGTCATGCCGCTTCATGAATTTCACCGCGTCCCGCGACAGCGTACCGATATCCAGCGAGGTTTCCATTCGATCGTTCCGTAGACCAGGATTGATCCCCAAGTATAGCGGGCGGATTCCGGATGCCGGGGTGGTCGCGCGATGACGCCCAGCACATTGACGGGAATTGCGCCCGATCTCAGGCTAACCCACCCCGATCGTTCGACTTTCATGATGTTCGCGACGCCCGTATTAGCCGAATTTCTCGACATCCTCAGATCCAGCGGGCACACCGCGGAACACTATCTCGCGCAGCACTTCCCCCGGTTCATCGGGACGTTCACCACCTTCCAGTCGACATGGACGCCCGAGCGCGGTCGGCGCGTGCTCGACATCGGCGCGCATTGGTTGCATCAAAGCGTACTGTTCGCCCAGCAAGGCTATGAAGTGAGCGCAGTGGACCTTCCGGCCACGCTCGCGCTGCCCGACGTCAAGGCACTGGCCAACGCACACCGGATACAGCTGCTGGAGTGCCCCGACCTGGCGAATCCCACACAACTCGAGGCGTTGCCCGAGAACAGCTTCGACGTGATCCTGTTCACCGAAATCATCGAGCACATCACCTTCAATCCGGTCGCGATGTGGCGGCAGATCCATCGCGTAGCCGCACCGGGTGCGCGCATCGTGGTCACCACACCGAACTACTATGCCTTGCGCGCAATGCTGGCGCGGCTGCGGCGAACACTGACCGGCGCGGGCGGCGGCCTGCCGGTGGCGGACATTCTGCGCCAACCCACGCATGCGCATCACTGGAAGGAATATTCACTCGGCGAGCTGCACCGCTATTTCGGCCTGCTTTCGCCGGATTTCCGCATCGCCAAACAGAAGCGGACCTACTGGCCGCCTGCGCAGAAAAATCCCAGGCACTCGCTCGCATCGCTCGCCTACGCACTGGCTCCGCTGTGCAAGCCGGGACTCCATGTCGAAGTCGAGGTGATCGGAAAGTCACACGGCATCAGGATCGAACCGCATTGGTGATGGGCGATGCATTCGTTCCGCCCGAAGATGCAACTTCCCGGCAATCGGGCGGTCCATTGACCTGAATCAAGCGGTCACTGCCTCGATCACACGCATCCTCCTGCCCTCGCTCCGCAGCAGGTCGATCGAATATGGTCGCGGTTGGTGGTGCAGCGCGCATTTGCAGGTCAAGGACGAACGACGATGAGAACACTGGCCGACGGCCTCGCCCAAAAGAACGACAACTTTCTGCTCTTGCGCTTCATTGCGGCCAGCATGGTCATCTACGGCCACGCGCCGGCCATCACCGGACGCGCCGAACCCGTCGACCTCTTCATCCATTTGAACTGGGGCACGTATTCCGGCGCCATTGCCGTCGATCTGTTTTTCATCGTCAGCGGATTTCTGGTGACCGGCAGCTTCATGCGCAACCCGCGGCTGGCCGATTTCGCCTGGGCCCGCGCCATCCGCATCGTGCCGGGCTATCTGGCCTGCCTGCTGCTGTCCGCATTCGCGCTCGGTGCCGCATTCACCGAACTGCCGTTGCACGACTATCTCCAGCACCCGGACACGTTCGACTATGTCGCGCGCAATCTCAAGTTCGACACGCTGATGCAATGGCAGCTGCCCGGTGTCTTTGCGGGCAACCCGAGAAGCGACGTGATCAACGGATCGATCTGGACACTGCCCGCCGAAGTGCGCATGTACGTGCTGGTCGCGGCACTCGGCGTGATCGGCGCGTTGTCTTGGCGCGCGCTGTTCAACGTCGTGGCGGTCAGCCTGCTCGTGCTGGGCGCGCTGTATCCGGAACAGACACCGATGTCGAATCCGCGCGAGTACCTGCGCCTTGCCGGATTGTTCGTCTTGGGCGCGTTCTGCTACATCAATCGCGACTGGATTCCTCTCCGCGGCAGCCTGTTGCTGACACTCGCAGGCATGAGCTGGCTGGCGCGTGAAACGCCCGCCTACCCATTTCTGTTCGCTGCAACCGAAGTCGCCTTCGTGTTCTGGTTCGCCTACGAAACACGCTGGCGCGGCTTCAATCGATTCGGCGACTATTCCTACGGCATCTATCTCTGGGGTTATCCGGCACAACAGATGCTCGCCGCGTTGACCGGCGGCACGCACAACTACGTCAACGCGCTGAGTGGATTCCTGATCGCGCTTGCACTCGCCATCGCCTCCTGGCACCTCGTGGAGCAACCGGCATTGCGGCTGAAGACGTGGCCGTCGAGGATTCGGCAGCACTGGCGCGAACGTCAGGGCGGCGCGGCGCCAGAACCACAAACCGTCGACGCGTGACCCTCACCCGGCCGCCTGCTCCAACAGCTTCTGCAGACGCTTCTCGCTGACCGGTTCACGCGTACCGAGCTCTTGGGCGAACAGTTGCACGCGCAACTCCTCGAGCAGGAAGCGCAGTTCGTCGTGGCGTTCGCGGGCGAGCTTCGGGGCGAGGCGGTCGAGCTGCGCCTCGAAGTCGCGGACGACGAGCATGCGCGCCTGGTCCTTGCGCGGATCGTTTTGCAGGCGCTCGGCGCGTTTGGCCATGGCCTTGAGGTAGCGCGACAGATCTTTCAAACGCGGCAGCGCGAACGCCTTGGCGAAGCCGGGAAATACCAGCCGGCGATGCTGCTCGCGCAGGTCTTCGAAGTTCGCGGTGGCGAAACCCATCAGCGGCGGTTTCAGCTTCGGCAGGAGTTCGGCGTGTGCGGCGAGCGCGGCTTCGACCGTCTTCAGGCGCTCGACGGCGTCTGGAAACAGCCGCTTCTCGATCGCGGCCAGCGACAGACGGAAACTGTCCTCGCTGCGCGCCGTGCATGGATCGGCATGGATCAGATCAGCGAGTGCGCCTTCGACCACGTCGTCGCGCAACTGATCGGGCGAAGCGATCGGCGTGTAGGCGAGCGCCAGCTTCGGTGCCAGCGGCAGCTGCCGGCGCAGCTGCTTGCACTTCTCGACGAGGGCGACGCGCAGCAGCCGCTCGATGCCGCCGCGATGTGCGGCCACAGCTTCGTCGGCACGTTCGAACACGACCAGATCGACGCGATGGCCGCGATCGACCAGCGCCGGAAACGCCGACAAGCCGGTGTCGGTCTTGACGATATCCGGAATCGGCTGTGACGGCAGCACGCGCACGTCTTCGCGTGCCAGGTCGCGACTGGTCTGCACTGCGAAGGCTTCGCGGGCCAACGCGCCAAACTCCCGGCGTAGTTCGAGCAGATCACGACCGACGGCCAAGGTCTTGTTCGCCGCGTCGAGCAGGCTGAACCGCATCCGCAGGAAGGCCGGCAGGCTCGCGTCGGCCTCCTGCAACATCGCCAGCTGCACCTCGGTGCCGGAGACCTTGTGCAACCACACCGACAAGGTCTGCAACAAGCCGCGTTCGCCGGGCTTTTCTGCCTGCACGAAAGCGCGTGCGAAATCCGGCGCCGGCACGAAGTTGCGACGCAAACCCTTCGGCAACGCACGGATCAGTTCCGCGACCTTGGCTTCGAGCAAGCCCGGCACCAGCCATTCCGCGCGTGCTTCCGAAACAGCGTTCAGCAGCGACAAGGGCAGATCGAGCGTGACGCCGTCCTCGTCCAGTTTCGGATCGAACGCGTAATGCAGCTTCAGCCGCTGATTGCCGACGATGAAACTCTCGGGGAAACGCTCGGCCGTGGACGCACCGGCTTCGAGCACATCGGTCAACGACCATTCGAGACCACGTCGCAGTTCCGGATCGAGGCGTTTCACCCAGTCGTCGAACGCCTTGGTCGTCGCGATGCCCTCCGGCAATCGTCCTTCCCACCACAGCGCGAGTTCGTCGGCCGTGCGCAGCAGTCCATGACGCCGCTGCTTCGCTTCCTCCGCTTCGGCCTGGGCGAGCACGCGTCGATTGTGTGCAACGACCACGGCCTTCGCATCGAGCTCGCACGGCACCAGCGCTTCGCGGATGAAGATCGCGCGCGCCTTGACCGGATCGATCGTGCCGTAGTGCACCGGACGGCGTTCCACAAGGGTCAAGCCGAACAGGGTGATCTGCTCGTAGGCCATCACCTGGCCGCGTGCGCGATTCCAGTGCGGATCGTGATGGGCGCGCTTGATCAGGTGCGCGGCCTCCTGTACCGCCCATTCCGGCTCGATGCGCGCATTCGTGATCGCGTACAGCTTCTGCGTGTCGAGCAGGGTCGCCGACAGCAGCCACAACGGCGGCGCCTTCGCGACGAACGAGCCCGGGAAGATCGCGTAACGCTTGCCGCGCGTGCCTTGGTACTGACCCTTCTCGTCCTTGCGCGCGAGGTTCGCCGGCAGGCCGCTGAGCAAGGCGCGATGCAGGGCCTCGAACGACGCCGCTTCGTGATTCAGACGCCAGCCGAGTTCGTCACCCAGCACCAGCAATTGGCGGTGCAGTCCGCGCCACTCGCGCATGCGCAGGAAACTCAGGAAGTGTTTCTCGCACCAGTCGCGCAACTTCGACTGGGTCAGGTCCTCGTGCGCCGCCGAATACGCTTCCCACAACTTCAGCACCGCGACGAAGTCCGACTTCGGATCGGCGAACTGTGCATGCGCCAAGTCCGCGGCCTGCTTGGCATCGGCCGGACGTTCGCGCGGGTCCTGGATCGACAGGAAGGATGCGATCACCAGCAGTTCGCGCAAGGCGCCGTGGTGCTGTGCCGCGATCAGCATGCGCGCGAGCTTGGCGTCGATCGGAATCTTGGCCATGTCGCGACCGAGCGACGTCAGTTCATGACGTACCTCACCGATGGCGCCGAGTTCGACCAACTGGCTCACGCCTTCATTGATCGCGCGTTCGTCCGGGCGTTCGAGGAACGGGAACTTCGCGATGTCGCCAAGCCCGAGGCTGAGCATGCGCAGCACGACGTTCGCGAGCGAAGCACGCAGGATCTCGGGGTCGGTATAGCGCGGCCGCGCCGCGAAGTCGGACTCGTCGTACAGGCGGATGCACAGGCCGGGCGCGATGCGACCGCAGCGACCCTTGCGCTGGTCGGCACTCGCCTGCGAGATCGGCTCGATGTGCAGGCGCTGCACCTTGTGGCACGGGCTGTAACGGCCGACGCGCGCCGTGCCGGTGTCGATCACGGCGCGGATGCGCGGCACCGTCAGCGAGGTCTCGGCGACATTCGTGGTCAACACGACGCGCCGCTTCGGGCCGGGATGGAAAACGCGATCCTGCTCCTTGGCCGAGAGGCGCGCATACAGCGGCAGGATCTCGGTCTCACGGAAGTTGCGGCGCGACAGCGCCAAGTGCGCGTCTCGGATCTCGCGCTCGCCTGGCAGGAACACCAGCACGTCGGCCATGGGCTCGTGCGCGAACACTTCCTCGGCGGCGGCAATGATCGCCTGGTTCACGCCGCGTTCGTCGCGGTCTTCGGCGAGCGCGCGGTGCCGCACCTCGACCGGATAGGTGCGGCCTTCCACGCTGATCACCGGCGCGTCGTCGAAATGCTTCGCGAAGCGTTCGGTATCGATGGTGGCCGAGGTGACGATGACCTTCAGGTCGCGGCGCTTGCGCAGCAGCTGTTTCAGGTAACCCAGCAGGA
>JAKJFE010000027.1 GCA_022705045.1 Pseudomonadota bacterium
CGCGCCGGCCAAGCGGGTGCTGGTGCTCGGGGCAGGGCGAGCCGGCGAGACGCTGGCGCGAGACCTGCGCCGCGAAGGTGCCTATCGTGTCGTCGGCTTCCTCGACGACAAGCCGGGTCTGCGGGGCGCCAATGTGCACGGCGTGCCCGTGCTCGGTCCGATCGAGCAGTTGCCGCAACTGGCGCGCGAAGTCGCAGCGGAAATGGTGCTGATCGCGATCCCGACCGCGAAAAACCAGCAGATGCAGCGCATCGTCGGCATCTGCGAGCAGACCGGCCTGCCGTTCCGCACGGTGCCGCGACTCGAGGATGTGGTCGAAGGCCGATCGAATTTCAATGAACTGAAGGAAGTCGCGATCGAGGATCTGCTCGGGCGCGAACCGGTGTCGCTGGACTGGACCGCGATCCGTGCCGGGCTGGCCTCGCGGCGCGTGCTGATCACCGGTGGCGGTGGCTCCATCGGTTCGGAACTGTGCCGGCAGGTGGCGCGGCTTGGCGTCGAACGCCTCGCAGTGCTCGAACTCTCCGAGTACAACCTGTATCGCGTCGAACAGGAATTGCGCGTCGAGTTTCCCGATCTCGTCGTCGACCCGATCCTGGGTGACTGCGGCGACGCGGCCACGCTGGAGCGCGTGTTCACCCGCGTGAAGCCGGAGGCGGTGTTCCATGCCGCCGCGTTCAAGCATGTGCCGCTGCTGCAGCATCAGGTGCGCGAGGCCGTGCGCAACAACCTGCTGGCAACGCAGACGCTGGCGCTCGCCGCCGACCGTCATGGCGTGCACAACTTCGTGCTGATCTCGACCGACAAGGCGGTGAATCCGTCCAGCGTGATGGGCGCAACCAAGCGTGCCGCCGAGATTTTCTGCCAGAGCTTCGCGCAGCAATCGAAGACGCATTTCATCACCGTGCGTTTCGGCAACGTGCTCGATTCGGCCGGCAGCGTGGTGCCGCTGTTCCGCGACCAGATCCGTCGCGGCGGCCCGGTCACCGTTACCCACCCGGAAATCTCGCGTTACTTCATGACCATTCCGGAAGCCTGCCAGCTGATCCTGCAGGCGGCCGTGCTGGGGCGGGGCGGCGAGATCTTCGCGCTCGACATGGGTGAACCGGTGCGCATCCGTTATCTCGCGGAGCAGATGATCCTGCTCGCCGGCAAGGTGCCGGAGCGCGACATCCAGATCGTCTACACCGGACTGCGTGCGGGCGAGAAACTGTTCGAGGAACTCTTCCACGAGCAGGAAAACCACGAAAGCACCGGACACCCGAAGATCTTCCTGTCGCAGCCGCGACTCATCGCCTTCAGCGAACTGACGTCGACCATGCGCAGGCTCGACGCCGCCGTGCGCCGCTTCGACGAAGACGAGGCATTGCGCCTGCTGCAGTCGCTGGTGCCGGAGTTCGACCAGTCGCGCACCGAACGCGACGCCGACATCGTTTCGATCCACAAGGTTGCTTCCTGATGCGCATCCGCAAAGCTGTCTTCCCGGTCGCCGGTCTCGGCACCCGTTTCCTGCCCGCGAGCAAGGTCGTTCCGAAGGAAATGCTGCCGCTGATCGACCGTCCGCTGATCCAGTACGCGGTCGAGGAAGCGGTCGAAGCCGGCTGCGACACCCTGGTGTTCGTGACCAACCGCTACAAGCACGCCATCGCCGACTATTTCGACAAGGCCTACGAACTCGAGACCAAACTCGAGCAGGCCGGCAAGCATGAACTGCTGGCGATGGTGCGGGACATCCTGCCGCGCCATGTGCAAACCGTCTTCGTCACCCAACACGAAGCCCTGGGTCTCGGCCATGCGGTCCTGTGCGCACGCCCCGTCGTCGGCAACGAACCGTTCGCGGTGCTGCTGCCGGACGACATGATCTGGAACCGCGGCCGCGGCGCACTGCATCAGATGGCCGATCTCGCCGAACGCGAACAGGCCAGCGTCATCGCCGTCGAAGACGTGCCGCGCGAGCACACGAACCGCTACGGCATCGTCTCTGCCGAGCGTGTCGACGAGCACATCGCACACGTGCGCGGCGTCGTCGAGAAGCCGAAGCCGGACGTGGCACCGTCGACGCTGGCCATCGTCGGTCGCTACATCCTGCAGCCGCGCATCTTCGAACTGCTGGAAACCACACGTGCCGGCACCGGTGGCGAAATCCAGCTCACCGACGGCATCGCGGCCCTGCTCGCGGACGATCCGGTGCTGGCCTATCGCTTCATCGGCCGTCGCTTCGACTGCGGCAATCGCCTCGGCATGGTCCAGGCCACCGTGCATCTCGCGCTCGAAGATCCCGAGCTGCACAACGCCGTGGTCGCGATGATGCGCGAGCGTCTGGCGCTGGAAGCGAACTGATCGGGGCAGGGCAGCGATGGACCTGTCCTGGATCATCAATCACCTCGGCGAGGAACGCGAACGCTACTTCGATGCCGTGATCCCGCCGATCGTGCAGAGCGCGATCTTCGCGCATCCCGACATCGCGACCATGCGCGCGCGCCTGGCCGACGAGTTCAACGCGCATGTCTACACGCGCGGCCAGAACCCGACCGTCGAGATCGTCGCGAAGAAGGTCGCGGCGCTCGAAGGCGCGGAACGCGCGCTGATGTTCGGATCGGGTGCGGCCGCCATCGCGGCCGGCGTGCTCGCGAACGTGCGTGCCGGCGACGAGGTGATCTGCGTCGAGAAACCGTATTTCTGGACCGGGCAACTGGTGCGCAAGCTGTTGAGGGTTGGCCGGCAAACGCGCAGAACTGACATTCGCGCGGCTTAACCATATGTATTGAAAGGATTTGCCTGGCCTGAAACCGGCAGGATTTCGTCGTCACCGCATGGCGTCAGTCACAAACCGCAGTACGCCGCTCACCATGGATTCGACCTGAGCTCGAGTGAACTCGGAGAACTGTCCGTGCGCTGCAGAATTTCGAACACCGGCCCACGCGCGAAGCTCTTTCGCTTGAACTTCGTTGAAGGCAGCTCGGCTCTTGAGAGCGTCAATGAGCGCCATCATGGCGAGAGGTGCCCCTTTCGGAGACTGCACGGGTTCGGGTGGTTCAAGAGTGCTACACATGGTTCTCAGACATCGTTCGAGGCTGGCACCTGCAATCACCGCCGCAGAGATGTGGTTCTGCTCATCGCGACCGCCTGCCAAGAGGACCGACGCTTGGTCCAAGTAGTCGGACTGGACTTCCGCTTCAATGGTTCGAGCCAGCGAATCGAGAGAGCCCGCCAAGAGCTCTGTACGCACGCCGCGCAAGAATCCGGCGAGATACTGGATTTTCGTCGGCTCTCGCTGGAGCGAATTCAAGCCTGCGAGCTTTTCCCGCAGCAGACTACTCGCTGGAATGACTTGTTCGAGTACGGCCACACATGAAGTCCGCCACTCAACGAATTCGGATTGGTCGGCCAGATTGTAGTGTCGATAACGCGTCTCACCCGTCAGCTGGTTGATGCTCCTGACTTGAGTGTGTTGCTTGATCGGGATCGATGAAGCCGCAGCAATCAGTTCGTCGATGCGAGCAACGTATTTGTCTACCAGTCGCTGCACTAGCCCCATGCGCTTCTCCCAAGCCGCCTGACGGTCCTTCCCGCTCTAACCGAATGTAGATCGCAGCCAATTTCGAGTCGGTATGTCTTTCCCACATTGGTCGTTCGTTGACCCCACTGCAATTCTGCGTGGCTGAATGAACATCTAGGCAACACCTTCGAGATGGGTGACGAACTGATCAAGGAAGTCGAGTGAATCAACCACGTACTTTCGGGGAATAGGGTGCCATTTGACTTGCCCCCCGCGCTCATGGAGCACAAGATCCCCCTCGTGAACGATCTGATTCCTACGCATCGCAATTTTTCCGAGCTGAGCTTTCTGTGCCTTCAAGTCGGGAACTCCGTAAGCTGCTTGAAGCTGGCCAGTTAGGTTTCTGATCCCAAGCAACGCGAAGGCATACTCGACTTCGCGAAAGCTCTGGAAGGGCCGCTTGTGAAGTAGTTCTTGAACCTTCCTGCGAACAATGTTGGCCGGACGAATTTTCTTGCCGTTCTTCCGTGCGGTGACAGCTTCTTCGGCAATTTGAATTGCCGTTGTAACTGGCAAAGAAAACTCTTCTTGCTGCTTGGTTAACGGGCGCTTCTTCAATGCAGGAATGATTCCCTTCACGACTCGCTCATGCACGTATCGATCCAGCGCACTTACGCCGAATGTCAGTGCTGCGCGTAGTTGATCGTCAAGACATGCTTGAGTGAAATGATCCGTTGTCAGCTTCGACCCCGAACGAAGCACGATTACCGCATCGACACTATCCACGCGCTCGATGGTTGAGTTTGCCGGCCAATGCATCAGCTTGACGAACTTGCTCTTCCAGTCCTTGCGTATTCCACGTGCGCGGGTGTTTATCAAACCATCGTGATACTCGAGGAACAGACGTGCTCGCGCGGCTGTGTCTTGATATGCATCCAGAGGCTTCACAAGAAATTCCTGTGTTTTCCAACAAGGCTGCTGAAAGTGTCGCCTTGATCTTGCTCGCCTGAACGCGAGTGAGCAAGGGATCTGAAGACAGGCCGCAGTTCGGGTACCTATTGGAACGTACTGGCGACAGCGTGAAGGATTGGCTTCGCCAGTTGGGCGGCGAATCTCGCGCCTACGGCACCTTCTGCCCATTCTTTTGAATGAGGTCGATCAGACGATCGACAGCTATGACCGTCCGCCTCTCTTGCTTGGTGTCGCTTCCCATCGTTGGCGAATGGGTCATCGTCTCAATCAGCGTCAGGCTTGCGCCGTCAGGTGTCGCTTGCAACTGGACCAGTTCTTCCGTTGCATCGTTGTAGCCGCTCGACTCTTCGCGGAAGACTTGGCGAAGTTGCATTTCACCCTTTGCTCCATCGCGACTGATCGGCATAGTTGAGTCCGGTACGTGCAACGAAGAAGAAGTCTGTCACGCGCGATGCCGTGGCATGAGGCAAGTTCCGACAAACGGTCAACGGATTCTCGCACACTCCATTTGCGCCGCATCTGCGGCGCCACGAGTTCGCTTCACGTGGTCGGTCCGCCGCAATAGAGTCGTCGCCGGGTGCGGGACCGACTGCGGAACTCTCCCCGGAGATTCGTACTGTCGCTATTGAACGGCTGGCACCTCACCGTCGTTCCGACGGCTCGCTAAAGCAGCGCTTCGGAGGGCATCAGCGTTTGCGCGATCGAACTTTCTTGCTCGCCAGCTCGCGCTGCCTGGTGTCGAGAAACTGTTGAAATGCGATGCCCGGATCGATCTCGAGCGCCTCACAGATCTCGGTGAATTCCACGACGTCCACCCGTCGCTCTCCACGCTCGATCTTGGAGATGAACGTCTGGGTGTTGGCGACACGATTGCCGAGCTCGACCTGCGTAACGCCCGCCTGCTCGCGAAGTTCGCGCAGGAGAGCCAGGAAGGACCGGTAGTGACGGTGATGGGTTGAGCGCGCCATGTGGTTGCCGTGGTTCGGCAACGCACGCTAGAGTCCGATTCGGAATAGTCCAAAATCGGCTTTTCCGTCGGGGGGTTACGTGTGTCTGTGAGCGCTTTGTCTGAGAATGCGACCGCTTCTCCGCCGTTGAGCGATGTGTCGGAACTCGGTCTATTCGGTGCGATGGCGCTGTTAGGCGTGCTCCAGGCCGGCGCGGATCCGGGATACCGCTATTTGCGGCGGCTGCCTGCCGGCGGTGTGCGCCTCGCACCCCACCGCGCGCTTCGACACCAGATCATTTCGGCCCTGTTGGAGGCCGGCGTCTTGGTGCACGCCGCGCCGCGGCGCCTAAAACTCGATGCGACCCTCTCGGATCCGGAGTGGGATCAAAGCAATCTCGAGGACGCCGATTGGACGATCTATTGGTCCGATACCACTCGCGCCTCGCTACCTCGTCGGTTGCGGGAGTACCTGGATGACATTCAACTGTCGATGCACAACCGGGAAGTGCTGATTGACGCGTGGACTGCACTGGGTAAGGCCGAATGCCTCGCGTTCGGCGAGTACGCGCTGTCCGCCCATCGCATGGACCCGAAGATCGCCATGGCTGCCGAATCCGCGCTCGGTCCGCTCCTTGCCCAGCGCTCCATTGGCCAGGCGTGCGCCCACATGTGGTGGGGCGCCAAGAACGTGGCGTCCTCCTTCCTCCGGCACGGCGGTCAGTCGGGGCTAGCCGAACGCGAAATGCTGCGAGCGATCACCAATGCCTACGACCGATTGGATGGGTCCGGTCGGCAAGCGCCGCAGTTCCAGCGGCACTTCTCGATTCCTTTGAGCACGTTCGCTTCAGCGTTTCTCGCAGCCAGTCGGCTGGGAGACGCGTACTGGCACGCGCCCATTTCCGAGGCAGCCATCCATGAACGGTTCCTCGAGTCGCAGCCCACGCTTCCGGACGAACAGTAAGCGGAGCAAGCCATGACCTTGCCCACGAGTCCGCTTCGAGTCTGGCATCTCATGTCGGGACGCGAGCAATCGATTTGGGGCGCCGCGTATGCGGCGCATCCTGAGCCAGGCCCTGCGGCGGCAAAGCATGCCGATGCGGTGGTCGCCACGCTGGCGCTCGTCGATTGCCCGGAGCGCGAGTCGCCCGAACATCGGGCCGCCCGACTGTGCATCGGACTGACGTTCGAGGAGTTCCGCGCGTGGTACCTCGTCGAACGAAAGATCGTGGCGCACCACAAACCGCAGCCGGCAATGACGGAGGCCGACCTGCAGGAGGTCTACAAGGTCTACCTGATGTGCAGCTGCGATTACTACTGACCGGCGCTCTCGCGCGGGCCGCGAGGGACGACGGATCACAACGCGAATGCGCGCCAGCGGGTTCGATCGACCGGCGTACAATCGACATCGCTGCCGGCACGCGTTGCGTCCGCAGCCCGTGCCCCACCGGCGCAACCTACGCCGCACTGGGCGCGTGATCCGTGAAGCGGAGGCGTCATGAAAGCAGTATTTGCCTACCTCAACAGCGAATCGATCGAAGGCATTGTGGCGGCGTTGCGTGGCGCGGGAATGACGCAGCTCACGGTGGTCAGCGTGAGTGGCTCGTTGTGGCCGATGACCCCATCATCGCGTGCGCACCTCCCGCAACTGGGCGGCTCCACCTTCGGCGACGTCAAGCTGGAAGTCATCTGCCAGGACACAGACGTTGCACGCGTGGTCGACGTGATCCGAGCGCACGCAGGTTCTTTGAATGATGGGACGGCGTGCGCCTACGTGCTGCCGCTGGATGCAGTCATTGGCTTGCATGCGCCCGAGTGAAGCGGATGTCGCCGCGAACTTGAGCTCGACGCCCGCAGGGTCGTGGTCGTATCGAGGTCAGTTT
Source organism: Pseudomonadota bacterium (assembly GCA_022705045.1). Taxonomy (GTDB): domain Bacteria; phylum Pseudomonadota; class Gammaproteobacteria; order Xanthomonadales; family Ahniellaceae; genus JADKHK01. The sequence continues at coordinate 7,301 of JAKJFE010000027.1, forward strand.
TGCGAATGGCCGTGCACATTGAGCCGACGTCGCTGCTGTGGTTGAACGGCCGCATCGGCCTCTCCAGGGCGCGTGCTCTTCCACAACGCATCCAGGATGGCGCATGCCGCGCGTTGCCCGCCGCGGCAGGTTGCGATCGTCCGCCGGAGTTCGTGCGCCATCTGTTGCAGTTCGGCAACGCGCATTTCGATCTCCGCCAGATGGGTTCGCGCCAGTTGGTCCACTTCGCTGCACGAGAGCGTTGAATCGGTGCTCAACTGGAGCAATCCGCGAATCTCTTCCAAGCTGAATCCGAGTTCCCGTCCGCGCGTGACGAAGCGAAGTCGGCGTACGTCGTCTTCGGAATAGCTGCGGTAGCCGCTGTCGGTGCGCGCGGGTTTCGGCAGCAAACCAATGCGTTCGTAATACCGGACGGTTTCCAGATGACACCCGCTCGCCGCGGCGGCTTCGCCAATCTTCATCGCTTGACCCTGTAGTCGCTACGGGGTTTACGATAGCCTCAATGAGCGCTTCCTCCAACAAGAACCCCGCGTGCTGCGGGTGCAACGCTACCGCCGAGTCCCTCGTGGCCAAGCCCGATGTGGCGCTTCGCCGCGTGCTCTTCGCCGTGCTGCTGATCAATCTGCTCCTGTTCGCAGGAGAGTTCAGTGTGGGCGCCTGGATACGCTCCAGCGGTCTGCAGGCCGACTCGCTCGACAGCCTGGGCGATGCCTCCGTCTACGCGATCAGTCTGATGGTGCTGGGTCAGTCACTCCGATGGCGTGCCGGTGCCGCCATGGTCAAAGGGGGCATCCAGGCGGTCTTCGGGGTGTTCGTGCTGATCGAAGTCGTCAGGCGCTTGATCGGCGATGTGTCGCCAACCGCGCCGATCATGGCAGCGGCGGCTGCGGTGGCCCTCGTCGCGAACGTGGGTTGCTTTCTTCTCCTCAACCGGTACCGCGATCGCGACATCAACCTGCGTTCGGCATGGCTGTGCTCACGCAATGACGTGATCAGCAACATCGGCGTGATCCTCGCGGCCGGGGCTGTCGCCCTGGTCGGCAACGGTGTGCCGGATGCGATCATCGGTGCGTTGATCGCGACACTCTTCCTGCGCACATCGTTCACGGTGTTGCGCGAGGCTTGGTCGGATTGGCAGCGGCCCGTCGTCCACTCGACGGCACCCCAACGATGACCCGATGCATTCGCACCACCGCGCAAACAGGGATCGTGTCGCGTCAGGCGTGCCACTGCGGCATGACAATCCGCGCGCGATCGTCGCGGTTTGCCGGTCTGAGATTGTGTAACGCTGCGAAATGACTCTAAGCTGATGCCGATGTCCCGACCCGCCTCATTCCGCCTGGCCTCCCTGCGACGCGTTTCCGCATTCGCAGCGTTCATGCTGGTCGTGTTTCTGGCGCGGGTGGGCATCGTGATGGGCTGCGAGCCTCATGACCTGGCGGAATTGTTCGCTGACGCATCGCCGATGGCGATGACCGTCGCCGCCGATGACGGGGACGATTCGGATTCGCCCGCGGACCACGGCCCCGACCATTGCCGACAGTGTCAGTGTCACCACGGCGTCGCGTTGCCGTCCGTCGCCTTCACGTCACTTGATCCGGCCAATGAAACGGTCGGCGGTTTCGCCGCCGCACTTCACCGGCCGACGCCGCCCGAACGGCACCTGCGCCCACCCATCGCCTGAACCCTGCTGACCCGGATCCGTTGCACGACCGTGCGACGGGCTGCTTTGCATCGTTCAGAGGAAAGTTTCCATGGGTTTCATCCTGTCCTTGTCTGGTCGTTCGACCGGACGCACGGGGCGTTGGCGCATTGCGCTGATCGTCTCGTGCGCATTGAGTTCGCCGTTGGCTTACGCCACGGCCAATACCTCACTCCCAGCGGCCGTGCGTGCCGCGTGGGCGGCACATCCCGCGGCTGCCGCGACTGAGCAAACGCTCGCAGCGGCAAGTGCACGCGCGCAGGCCGCTGCGCGACCGCTGTACAACCCGGAGCTCGAGTTCGCCGTTGATGACGTAGGCGACGAACGCACGACCGCAGCAGGCCTCGCGTTGACGCTGGACTGGTTGGGCAAGCGCACAGCGCGAAGCGCCGTAGGCGAAGCGGAACGCGCGTTGGTCGAGGCCGAAGCGATGGCGCGACGCGATGGTTTCGCTCGCAGCTGGCTGCACGCTTGGGCCGACCGATTGGCCGCGCAGCGCCGTCTGGCGCTCGGTGCGCAACGGGTCGGTCTGGTTCAGCGATTCGCCGAGCTCGCCGAGCGCCAACTCGCCGTCGGCGACATCTCGTCCCTCGAGCGTGACTTGGCCTTGCTCGCACGCGATGAGACCCGCGCGGAGCAAGCCACTTTGCTCGCGGATGCGGCCGCTGCGGATGAATCGTTGCGCGCCGTCGGCGGACGCGCTTCGGACCTTCCGGAGGCCGCAGCGTCGGAAGTGCCGCCCGGTCTGCCCGATGGTTCGGATCGATTGGACGCGGTGCCGGAGCAGCGCATCGCGCTAGCGCAGAGCCAGCGCGCCGAGCGCGCCGTGACGGTTGCAGAACGTGATCGTCGACCCGATCCGACGCTCAGCCTGCGGGGCGGTCAAGTCGACATCGGCAATGTCACCGACAGCGTCGTCGGCCTCTCGATCACCGTGCCGCTCTTCGTCCGCAACAGCTATCGGGCCGAAGCGGTGGCGGCGCGGGCGGACAGCGTCGCGGCGTCAGCCGAACAACAGCGCGTCGGCCTCGAGAGCGAAGCCGCTGCCGAACGTGCCCGCGCCACCTACACGGCCGTGCGTGACGCGTGGTCGCAGTGGTCGACGAGCCCGGGCACGGACGTGGATGCACGCGCCGTGCTCCTGGAAAAGCTGTGGCGCGCGGGTGAGCTCAGTACCGCGGATTACTTGATTCAACTCCAGCAGACCGTCGACACGGCGCTGGCCGGTGCCGACTTACAGGGGCGCGTCTGGCGCGCCTATGTCGATGCCCTCTACGCCACCGGGCGCTTGGACGCCTGGATCGGCTTTGACTCCCTGAATACCGAGGTTTCCCGATGAATCGATTGTCGATGTTGCACGCTGCGCTGATCGTCGCGCTGTTCGGATTGGTGGCTTGCGGGCGCGATGCTTCCACGAACGCCGCTCAGCCCGCCGCCAAGGCGGAAGCGCATGAGGATGAAGGCGAACATGAAGAAGGTGCCGAAGGCGAACACGAGGACGAGGCGCCACAGCCAATCCGAATGACGGCCGATGCGATGAAGGCGGCAGGCATCACGCTGGCAACGCTGGCGCCAGCGGTGCTGCGCGAGGAATTGCGTGCACCCGGTGAAGTCGTCGACAACGCCTATGGCACAGCGTTGATCACACCGCGGATTGAAGCGCTGGTCGTGCGCCGGCACGCCAAACTCGGCGACGAGGTGAAGGCCGGCGCGCCGCTGGTCACGCTGTCGTCGGTCGAGGTGGCCAACGCCCAGGCCGCGCTCGCGAATGCCGAGCAGGAATGGACGCGCGTCAAAGCCCTCGGCCGTGAAGCCGTCTCTGGGCGACGCTACGGCGAAGCCGAAGTGGCCGTCGCACAAGCGCGCGCCACGGCTCAAGCCTACGGACTGCCATCCGGCTTCAAGGGCAGCGCCAACGGTGAATTCACGTTGCACGCGCCGCACGCCGGTCGCCTGACTGAAGATGCGTTCGTTGTCGGCGAGCGCATCGAACCGGGTCACACGCTGTTCCGCTTGGTCGACGAAGCGATCGTCTGGGTGGATGCGACCCTCTCCGCAGAAACGGCGCGCCGTGTCGCCGTGGGCGAATCGGCTCGCGTGGCGCTCGGTACGACTTCGTTGACCGGCAAGGTCGTGCAGCGTGCGCATCGCACGTCGGAAGACACGCGCACCGCACTCGTGCGCGTCGAGGTGGCCAACACCGGCGACGCGCTCCATGGCGGCGACTACGTCGAGGTCTATCTCGATGCCGGCAGCGAAAGCGAACCGCAACTCGCGGTGCCGACTGCAGCACTGGTGCAGATCGAGGGCGAGACCGTGGTCTTTCGACTGGCCACCGACGGCACGCTTCAGCCGGTCGAGGTGCGTACGGGCAATGTCGTGGGGGATCAGACCGCGATCCTCGACGGCGTGACCGCCGGCGACCGCGTGGTGGTCGCGGGTGCCTACGTCCTGAAAGCGCAAATGCTCAAGGCTCAACTCGGAGAAGGTCATGCCCATTGATGACCGGATCGCCGAAAACGGAGGCGCACCATGCTGAATCGCCTGGTCGAACTCTCGCTGCGTTACAAATTCCTGGTGCTGATCGTGTTCGGCGTCGTGGCGTTTCTCGGTGCCCGCGCCGTGCGCGACGTCCCGATCGACGCATTCCCCGACGTCACGCCCGCACAGGTGAACATCTACACCGAATCGCCGGGCCTGGCTGCCGAAGACGTCGAGCAGCTGCTGACCTTTCCGGTCGAGTCAGCGATGGCTGGCCTGCCGAAGGTGCAGGAGATCCGCTCGGTCAGCCTGTTCGGACTGTCCTACGTCTCGGTGTACTTCGAAGACGACATGGAGATCTACTTCGCGCGCCAGCTCGTCAATGAGCGACTGCAGGAAGTGGGCGATCGGTTGCCCGAAGGCTATGGCAAGCCGAGCATGGGACCGAACAGCTCCGGTCTTGGCCAGGTGTTCTGGTACACGGTGGAGCGCGCTCCCGGGGTCTCCGAAGAGCAGATCTCCGACATGGATCTGCGGACCTGGCAGGACTGGACGCTGCGCCTGATCTTGCGCACGGCCCCGGGCGTCGATGATGTGACCTCTTGGGGTGGTGGCGAACGCGAGTACCAGGTGCGCATCGACCCGCAGCGGCTGTACGCCCGCGGCCTCGGATTTGGCGACGTGATCAACGCGTTGCCCGCGAACAATGGTCAGGTCGGTGGCAACGTGATGGATGTCGGGCGCGAGCAGTACCTCGTGCGTGGCCTCGGCCTGCTGAATTCGGCCGAAGACATCGGCGGCATCGTGCTGAAGGCCGAAGACGGCGTGCCGGTCTACGTGCGCGACATCGGCCGTGTGATCGAGTCGCCGGCGCCGCGCTTTGGTGCGGTCACCCGCGATGGCGAGGAAGTGGTGCTCGGCATGGCACTGTCACGCATCGGCGAGAACGCGAAGAACGTCGTCGAAGCGGTCAAGGCCAAGCTCGCCGCGGTCAGCAGTGCGTTGCCCGACGGCATGGTCGTCAAGCCGATCTACGAACGCACCGACCTGGTCAACAAGGCCGTCGGCACCGCGACCAGCGCGCTGCTGGAAGGCTCGATCCTGGTGGCGGTGATCCTGTTCCTATTCCTCGGCGAATTGCGTTCGGCACTGGTGGTCATCGTGACCTTGCCGCTCGCGATGCTGATCGCCTTCATCGGCATGGAACAGTTCGGACTGTCGGCCAACCTGATGTCGCTCGCGGGCCTCGCCATCGGCATCGGCATGATGGTCGATGGCTCGGTGGTGATGGTGGAGAACGCGTTTCGCATCATGGCCGAACGCAAGGCGCATGGGGAAACCGTCGATCGCACATCGGCCGTGCTCGCTGCGGCGCGTGAGGTCGCGAACCCGATCTCGTTCGCGATCCTGATCATCATCGTCGTGTTCTTGCCGCTGTTCAGTCTCGAAGGCCTGGAGGGCAAGCTGTTCAAGCCGATGGCCTTCAACATCGCGTTCGCGATGGCCGGCTCGCTGATCCTCAGTCTGACGCTGATTCCGGTCTTGGCGTCGATGATCCTGAAGCCGAAGGAAGAAAAAGACACTTGGCTCGTCGCGCGATTGAAGCGCGGCTATCGGCCGATGCTCGATGCGGCCCTGGCGCGCAAGCGCGGTGTCGTCATCGGTGCGGTGGTCGCTTTGATCGGCAGCCTCGCGTTGTTCCCGTTCCTCGGCAAGGAATTCATGCCGCAGCTACAAGAAGGCTCGATCATGTGGCGGGTCACCGGCATTCCATCGACGTCGCTGGACGAGTCCATCAAAACCAGCAAGGCCATCGCCGACGCGTTCAAGAAGTTTCCTGAGGTCGAGACCACGCTCGCGATGATCGGCCGTGCCGAGAAAGGCGAAACGGCGGACGTGAACTACATGGAGATCTACACGCCGCTGACGCCAGAGTCGAAGTGGAAGCGCGGTCGCACGATCAAGCAGCTCGAATTCGAAATGCAGGAGACGCTTGAGGATGTGGTGCCCAACGTTGTGCCGGGCTACACGCAGCCGATCCAGATGCGCGTCGAGGAGCTGATCTCGGGCGTGCGTGCCACCTTGGCTCTGAAGCTGTACGGCGAGGATCTGGCCGAACTCGACCGGCTCAGCGCCGAGATCAAGCCGGTGCTCGGCAGCATCGCCGGCGTCGCTGACTTGTCGCTCGAAGCCAATGTCGGCAAGCCGCAGATTCGCATTGAGGTCGATCGGGAGGAACTCGCCCGCCACGGCATGAACGCCGAGGACGTCCTGACGATCGTGCGCAATGGACTCGGCGGTGAACCGGTCAGCGTGCTGCTCGATGGCGTCAAACGCTTCGACATCGCGGTTCGCCTCGATGACGACGTGCGCGCGTCGGTGGAAGCCCTGCGACGAATTCCGCTGAAGGCAGCGTCGGGTGCGCTCGTGCCCCTCGCGGAAGTGGCCAAGGTGTCCGTCGCCGAGGGCTTCTCCTTCGTGCGTCGGGAGCAGCTGCAGCGCTACGCCGTGATCCAGATGGATGTCCGGGGACGCGACGTCGACGGCTTCGTCAAGGAAGCCGGTGCGGCGATCGCGGCGCAGGTGAAATTGCCGCCGGGTTACTGGGTCGAATGGGGTGGCGCGTTCGCCAATCAGCAGCGGGCCTTGGCCAAGCTGAGTTTGATTGTGCCGATCACGATCTTCTTCATCTTCGTGCTGCTCTACACGGCGTTCAACTCGATCAAGTTTGCCGCGTTGATCCTGGCCAATGTGCCGTTCGCAACCATCGGTGGATTGCTCGCGCTGTTCCTGACAGGTCAGTACCTGTCGGTGCCTTCCGCGATCGGGTTCATCGCGGTCTTCGGTGTGGCCATGCTCAACGGCATCGTGCTCGTCACGTTCCTCAACGAGCAACGCGAGCGCGGATTGAGCGTGCGTCAGGCGGTCGTCGAAGGCACGGCCTTGCGACTGCGCCCGGTGTTGATGACGGCCAGTGTCGCGATCCTCGGCCTGGTGCCGATGCTGATTTCGACCGGCGTCGGCGCCGAAACGCAGCGTCCGCTGGCCACCGTGGTCGTGGGCGGGCTGCTCAGTTCGACCTTCCTGACGTTGATCTTGTTGCCGGTGCTCTACGAGTGGCTGGAAACCCGTGCCGAACGACGAACCCTGGAGACCTCGCCATGAAACGCATCACCGCACTGCTGCACGCGCATCGGGTCAGCGACATCGTGCACGCGCTGGAATCCGCCGGCGAGCGACGCCTGAGCATCAGTCCGATTCATGGACTGCTGGCCGCCGCCAACGCCCGGGAGGTCGACTTCTCGGTCGAATTTGGCGAACGACTCATCCGTGAAGTCCAGCTGGACGTGTTCTGTGAGGACGCGCAGGTCGACACATTGGTCGAACTGATTCGCTTGCACGGTCGCGCGGGATTGCCGAACTCCGGTTGGGTGTTCGTGGCCGCCGTCGAATCCGGCGTCGCGATCCACTAGGGCAATGCGTCGAAGCTGGTGGCGTGATCTCGGACCGAGATCACGCCACCAGGCTTGTTGGGTCGTTCACACGACCCGCACCACAAGGACATCGACATGACAAATGAACACGAATCTGGTCACGACACGGACCATCACGGCCATGCGCACGGCGGTGAAGGTGTCGGACGGTGGTTGGAGTTGGGCTGCTCGCTGGCCTGTGGCGGGTTACTGCTCGCAGGCTGGCTGCTGGAGTCCTTTGGTCACGTCCCCGCAGCGTGGGTCACCGCGCTGTATGTGGGCGCGTATGCGACCGGGGGCTATTTCGCGTTGCAGGAGGCAATCGCGCACCTGCGATCCCGGCAACTGAAGATTGACAGTTTGATGTTGGTCGCGGCGATCGGGGCCGCGATCCTCGGTGAGTGGGCGGAAGGCGCCTTGCTGCTCTTCCTGTTCAGCCTGGGGCACGCACTCGAGAACTGCGCGATGGGTCGCGCAAGACGAGCGATCGAAGCGCTGGGCGCGCTGCGGCCCGACACGGCACTGGTGCGTCGCGATGGCGCACTGCTGGAGGTGGCTGTCGACACGCTCGCGGTCGGTGAAGTCATTGTCGTTAAACCTGATGAGCGGTTGCCGGCCGATGGCTTCGTCGTGCTCGGCCAAAGCAGTGTGAACCAGGCCGCCATCACCGGAGAGAGCATCCCCGTCGACAAACGCCCGGTCCCCGACGCAGTCGCTGCGCGCCGCACTCCGGAAGCCGTCGGCGCGGAACACCGCGTGTTCGCCGGCACCATCAATCAGGGGCGCGTGCTCGAGGTCGAAGTCACGCGACGCTCGGACGAGAGCACGTTGTCGCGGGTGGTCGAGATGGTCCGAACCGCCGAAGCACAGAAGTCTCCCACGCAACTTTTCACGGACCGATTCCAGCGTGTTTTCGTGCCGTCTGTCCTCGGACTCGTCGCGCTGCTGCTGTGTGCCGGTGTCGTCATCGACGAGCCCTTCAGCGCGACCTTCTATCGGGCCATGGCCGTGCTGGTTGCGGCCAGCCCGTGTGCCCTCGCGATCTCGACGCCGAGCGCGGTATTGAGCGGCGTGGCTCGTGCGGCGCGCAGTGGGGTCTTGATCAAGGGCGGCGCGGCGCTCGAGACGCTGGGCGTGTTGCATGCGATGGCCTTCGACAAGACCGGCACGCTGACCGAAGGCGCGCCGCGTGTGACCGATGTGGCCGCACACACCGACGCGTCGGTGGATGAGTTGTTGCGCGTCGCGATCGCCACGGAGCGGCTGAGCGATCATCCGTTGGCGGCGGCGGTCGTGCGCGACGGCACAGCACGCCTGTCCGATGCCGCGCTCCCTGAAGCCACCAATCTGCACAGCCTCACCGGCAAGGGGCTGCGAGCGACCGTGAATGGCGAGATCGTCTATCTGGGCAAGCCGGCGCTCTTCAAAGAAATCGGTGGCCCGGACATTCCGATCACGCTGGCGCAGACCGTGCAACAACTGGAAGCGCAAGGTCGCACCGTGTTCGTCGTCCGGTTGGGCGAACGCTATCTCGGCGCGATCGCGTTGATGGATTCACCCCGGCCGGGTGCGTTGGCCGTCATGGAGCAATTGCGCACGCTCGGCATGGACCAGTTGGTGATGCTGTCGGGCGACAACCAACGCGTGGCCGATGCGGTCGCCCGCAGTGTCGGCATCGATCGGGCCTTTGGTCACTTGATGCCGGACGACAAGGTCGAGGCCATTCGCAAACTGCGCGCTCGCGGTGAAGTGGCGATGGTCGGTGACGGCGTGAATGACGCGCCGGCGCTGGCCTCCGCTTCGGTGGGGATCGCGATGGGCGCTGCCGGTTCCGATGCCGCGCTGGAAACCGCCGACGTCGCGTTGATGGGCGATCGACTGGATCGTTTGCCGTTCGTTGTCGCGCTCAGTCGACAATCACGACGGATCATTCGTCAGAACCTGTGGGCCAGCCTCGGCATGGTGGCCGTGTTGGTGCCGGCGACGATCCTCGGCATGAAGATGGGCGTCGCCGTGTTGTTCCATGAAGGATCGACACTGCTCGTGGTCGCGAATGCGCTGAGGCTGCTCGCGTTCCGCGAACACGCCGTTCCGGCACTGCTCACCGACGCACCCGTCAAGCAGGCGCCGTCGGGCTAGACGTTCGGCTGTCCGTTTCGGCCGATGGCGTCATGGCGCCATCGGCTTGCTGATCGCGGGTCACCGATACGGTCCAGCCGACGACCACGAGTGCGATCGCCATGGCCGCGCGCCAGGCGACGTCGCGCCACACGTTGTAGTCGCGCATCAGCACTTCCAGATCGCCGGTCATTGGCATCGGTTGCAACGGCGAGACATTCGCGCCGCCGGTATTGCCGCGCGGGATCCAGCCCGTCACATAGCCGACCACCGTGGCGACCAGGCGAAGCAGCTGCCCGAGCACTTCACGTCGATCGCGCAACGCCCAACCGACACTGAGCATGCGCCAGTGTGTGACGGTGTGCGCGATGAGGTAGCGCTGGGCGAGCACGTGCGCGCGCTCCAAGGCGGTGAAGGCGGCGGTCAGATCACCCCGCTGTCGGGCGGCGGTGTAGTCGGCAACGGTGGCTCGATAGGCGGCACGCACTTCGGCTTTCATGACTCGGCTCCGGTGGAAGGACGATGCCATCCTGCCGGAGCCGTCTCGTACCGTATTGAACAAATCGCCTGAGTCTGCCGGCAGCCCCGCGCAGCGGCGCCTATTCGGCAGCGTGCGCCGCGACGCCGGGCGTGAGTCCGATGACCTCGACCATGGTTCGCGTGAGATGCGCCTGATCCGAAAATCCGGCGTCCGCAGCGGCCTGCGCCAGACTTCGCCCAATGTTCAGGGCCACACAGGCGCGACGCACTTTGCGCCACAGCACCAGCTTCGCGAACGGCACGCCGAACTGGGCGCGACACAAGGCGCGCAATCGGGACGGCGAAATGCCGGCGCTCGCCGCGGCAGCTGCGGCGACATCCCGATTCGTGATCACGTCCAACCGATCGAGCGCCGCCACGATGCGGCGGTCGATCACGGGTCGCGGGCCGACGACTCGTTGCTTGAACGTCGCCAGGGCCTGCGACAGTGCCCCCTCGACGGTCAGCGCGGCGGCGATGTCTTGGGGGATCGGTGCGATGGGTTGATCCGCTGACGCGACCACGAGCGCTGCCGCCAACCGAGACTGCGGTTCGATCAGCAGCAGCGTGATCGAGGGCGCGGGTTCCAAGCAATGCGATGTTCCGGACTGGATCACCCAGCCAACCCCATCAAAGCACGTTCCGTCGGCATCCCGAATCCGGACGCCACCGGCGGCATAGACGCACTGGACGGCCGCATGGGCGTGGAAGCGGTTTTCCGCGCTTTCACCCCGAAACGCCAACGCTTCGTCTTCAAATGCGACTTCGCCGCGCCAGGGCATGACGGTTCCAATGGAGGGTCGCTGACATATTCCTACACGACGACCACTCATGGAAAGCGGCCCTCGCAGCACGCGGGATCGTGCACTCTGCGTTGCCGACATTGCCGCTTGAGTGCGAGCGTCGCGCGATAGAGTGCTTGCCTCGATTTGACCAGCCATCCACGATGCCCATCGAAAACTATGTCGCCAAGCTGGACGCTCAGCTTGCAACTTGTCGGAACTGGAGCGAGGCCAAGGCGAACCTGCCAACGCCGGAAGCGGACGAAGAAGATGTGTCGGATGCCGTCGAGAAGGCGTTCTCCGTCTGGTTCGCGCAGCCCGACAACTTGTTTGATCCCGGGCGATTTCCTCATCTCGTCGAACCCGAGGCGCCGACGCTGGCGGCCTGGCAAGCCATTCTGACGCTGTCGGCCGAGCCGATCGTCCAGGCGCGATTGGGCGAATTGCTGTGGCAGCTGCGATCGAAACCACGGCCCGACCTATGCGCCCGATCGGCCATGGCGGCGTACCAGGCACTCGCCGAACGATGGGAGGGCATGGACGCCATGTACGCTCTGGTTCGCGCGCTCCAGCTCGCGTTGACGGTTAAGGACACATCGACAGCAGCCACGCTCGTCGCTGCCGCCGACTCGCAATTCGATGCAACGATCGAGGATCCGCCACCTGGCGTGTCGTTCGGCTATCTCGAAGTGCTCGTCTGCGCACCGCCCGAATTGCGGCCTGCTGACCTGGAGTCGCGGTTCGCTCGCGCCAAGGCGGTGTACGCCGCGCAGCCCCAGATGCTGCAGCAGCTCATGAACATGCAGAAACAACTCGCTGGCGGTGATCATGCACAGCGGGCTGCACTCGATCGGGAAGCCATTCAATTTCACCTACAAGCCGCAGATGCGAGCGCTGGGATGACGGCGTTCATGCATCTGCAGTCCGCGGTGGACGCCGCGCAGAACTACCCTGATCTGAGAGACGATGCGCTGGCCCGCCTCCGGGGATTTGACCTGACGTCATTGAACCTTCAGACCACCACCGTCGAGCTCCAGATCGATGCCGGCGTGCTGCGACAGCACCAAGAATTCTTCTTGGGCCAAGCCGCTTGGCAGGACGCCATGGAATGCCTGCTCGCGTTGCCCCCGCCTAGCGGCCGGGCCGATGCCAATCGCGAGCAAGCGCAACAGTTGCTCAGTGGAAGCGTGCTGCGCTTTGCGATGAAACAGCATGTTCTGAACGCTGACACGGGTCTCGCGCGTACGCTCGACGACGAGGACGATCAGGAGCTGCAGCTCGGCGAGGTCGAAGTCCGTAGCGTGCAGGTGGAGGCGATCGCGCTGCTGGTCCCCGTATTGAAGCAACTGCCCGCCAGACATCGCATCGAACGCGATGCGCTCCATGCATGGCTGCTGAAACATCACGCTGGCGCCGAGTCTGGCCTCGTCGAAGAGTCGCTCTGGCGTTGGTGGCACGGCGAGGATGACCTGGTGTGCGCGCTGATCTTAATCCCGGCCATCGAGTCCCTGGTTCGTTTGAGGGCCGAGCAACGGGGTCTTGGGGTGAGCACGGCCGCTGTCGGACACCACCGCGCGGGTTTCAAGTCACTCGGCGAATTGTTGTCAGCGCTCTCCGGTCACATGGATGAGTCATGGCGTCGATATTTGATCTGCGTGCTCGTCAACGAATATCGCTTGAATCTGAGAAATAACCTTTGCCATGGCATCATGCTTTCGGCCTCACCCAGCGATGTGGTCGTCTTACTGATCGCTGCGCTCTATCTACTGCGCCTGCCGGCCCCCGCTGCGCCAGCCGTTGCTGAGGCTTCGAACGAGCGCGCTCAGCCCGCCGAATAGCCACATCGCGACACCGATGTTTAGTCGGCCTGTCGTGCCCGCTGCTCCGCTGCAACGATGGCCTTCAGCTTGGTCAACACGCCACTCATGACGAGCATCGCGGCGAAGAACTGATCGGCACCTTGCAGCGCTTTGCTCTTGAACATGGTCTTGTGTGCGTGCACATCTTGGTTCACGCGCTTGACCAAGCTCTTGACCTTCGATGCGAGCTCTTTCTGGTCGAGCTGATGGGCCAGGCTGTTGCGGATTGAGTTCAGCGTCTTCAACGCAGGCCACAACCAGTGCTCCTGATTCGTCGGCGGAGAAATCGCTTGGACGAGGCAGATGATCTGGTGACAGTCGAATTTCGGCGCGTCGCTGCCCTTCAATGCATGCGGGTGTGCCAATTGCATCTCGAAGAGCTCGCGAAGTTGTACCTCGATGATCAGGTGCCCCTTGAGCACCTGCAATTCGAGGGGAGCCTCATCCGAAAAATGTTCAAAGATCCGGGCCATCGCCGCATCTTGAATCCTCTCGTCGCTGTGCTCGTTCATTGGGTTTTCTCGCTGCAGCGCCTCGTGTGCATGGTTCAATCAGACTGCCTCGCAAGGGCGTTCAACTGCCCTCGGTCTTGCGCGACCGTAGCTCCGCCTCGAGCTGGTCGTCGTGAGCGCGCAGCCACGCTTCGAAGTCAGTCATGTGCTGGTGCCAAAGCACGTTGTATTCATGCTCGAATGCCGCCAGTACAAACGCTGTGCCGGGTTCCTGTTCTTTGCCGAAACGTCGCTCCCAGTTGTTCGCGAACGTCGTTTCGAACTTCTCGGGGTCTAGGTTGGTATAGCCGTACAGGACGCCGTCGTAGTTGGGATGCGCGCTCTCGCTCAGGTGCTCATGCATCGCGAGAATGCCGGGATGGTCCTTGTCGGCGTGCTTCAACACCGTCAGCACATTCACTGCCGCGATCGCCGTCGCCTGGTTCTTCGAACCCATCAGGAGCTGTTTCGTGATGTCGTCGAAGTCGAAGTAGGACAGGTCACCGTCCAAGACGGACTTCATCTTGCGATTGAGGTAGATCAGGAGCGCGAGCGTCTCGATTGCGCTGCGAAGCAGGATCCGCGCGCCCAGGATGCGACCGTGCTCCATGAGCAGAAGAACTTGCTCCCCCAAATCGTGCATTCGCCAAAACAATGCTTCGCGAACCACGAGGCTTCGCATGGGCGCTTTCCATTTGTGCGCGATCGGGCACCTGGCGAATAGGCTGGCCACCTCGACCACCTCACACCGCGATTGACCCCACCTCAGCAGACGTTCGCGAAAAGTCTCCATGTCCACCAACCTCGGATTGACGATGCGATCGTACGTCCAGCGAATGCGATGCCCAACCAACTCTGCCGCGCGCACAGCACTGAGTACATCAAGTGAATCCGTCCCGATGGATGTGATCGCTGCGCTCGCTCCGTGACTTCGGAGGGCTCGATGCCGGACTTCCCAGTGCATCGACCCAGGCACCCTTGATCACAATCGCGTCGGTGTTGCCCGGCAGTTGCCGACCGTAGCGAACTCGCCGCCTGACGCGTTCGTCTGAGTCCTTGCTCCTGGCGATCCAGTTCGGCACCAAGAGCTCCTCACAATCACCCCGTGCGTGCCAAAGCCAATGCCCCTGGCGAATCCATGCCTTGATGGCATCAGATCGCAGCGACGTCTGCGCATGAGTCGCATCCCACCTGCGGAGCGGAAATTGCTCCAGGCGATGGAGTACGTGCGGTAGTAATGCGGCGATGACCAGCGCGTTGGCCTCATCGCCTAGCGCGGGAGAGGACAAAAATTGGGCGCGATACCCGGCACAGCTGTTGTGAAATTGATCGACGGTACGTGCGCTTTCGAACGAGACAGTCGCCGAGATTCGGTGGTGATCTGGCAGTTTCTTGGCCCGCTCGCGGCGCACAGCGAGCGCTCGGATCGTGGTGCTCAGCTGATGCACGATGTCGGGGAAGTCTGGTGGATTCAGCAGCATCCCGCGACGTTCCTTCGGAAGCAGCGCCGAGACGCGCCAAACCTCTGACGACTGCCTGGCGAAACGAGTACTCATATGATGGATCAACGACGTCGAATGGCAACGCGATCGAACCTATCTTGATTCCGAGCGCGTTTCACGGGGCGCGGGCCGGTGCGGATTTCGTGCATTCAGGCAGTGCGAATCGGCAGCGGCGTGGCGGGTCCGCCGTTCGCGCTGAAGTCCGTGCCACCCGAAGCCAGGCTGACAAAGCCGTCGACGTCAACGAGGCCAGCGAGTCCGACACTCGTCAGAGGATCAAAGTGCAAGATGCGCCAGAAACCATATGCTGATCCGAAATCGACAAAGACCGGCACCGTTCGGTGCCATCGGTGGAACAGCTTGCTGCGCGAGAACCACTGAAACTTCACCAGGCCAGCCGAGTTCGGATGGCTGCGCATGTTGTTGAAGTTGATTGCATCGAATTCGTTTCGCGAGCCGTCGATGATCCACACCATGCGCTTGTAGAACCGTTCTCGCGCATCGACCTCGGTTGGAAGGATGGTCGACCGCTGAAACTCGAGCACGAGCCCACTCGGTGTCTTGACGTCCGCAATGTGGCATTCGGTGAGCACGTCGTCGAACGAGGCGACTTCCTGCCATGCCTCCGGGAAGCGGTTCTTCCACTGACGGTGCCAAGGCGTCTCGCGTTCAGCCCAGCGGTCACACGATGCCAACGCGTCGTGCGCCCAATGGTGGACGACGAACTGGCCACAGCGCGCGATCGTGGCGCCGCTGCACATCGGACAGGTGCCGCGACCTTTTGGAAAGGCTTCTTGGCGACGGCCATCGACGACTGCGTACTTCACGGCGACGCTCCGGGTTAGGTCTCGTCGGCCTGGGACGGCGTGTCGAGCGGGAGCGTGTCTTGGCGCGTCGTCTTCTTGGATGGGCGCTGCTCGATTCGCTTGACGACCTCTTCGAGCCCTTGAAGCCGGCCCAGCAAGCGATCTCGTTCGGCCACGACGGGGCGATGGGCAGCGTCGGCGTCGCGCAGCGCAGCCTCAGCGCGAGCGAGCTGCTCGGCCAATTGGTCGCGTTGAATGCCGACGGCGGCGTGCTCACGGGCCGCGTCGCGCAGCACCACGAGTTCCGCGTCCGTGGCGGCGGCACGGTCCAAGGCGGCGCGCAGCTCAGTGCGCTGTTGGGTCAGTTCACGTTCGTTCGCCGCGTTCTGCTCGAGCAAGCGACCGTTGTCCCGGTGAAGTTGCTGGAGTTCGTGATTCTTGGCGGTGAGCGCGTCGCCGGCTTGGCGCAATTCAAGTTGCACCGCCTGCAGCGCGTGATCATGCCGGCGGAGCTCTTGGTCTCGTTGCTCCTTGGCAGCTGTCCGGAAGTGTTCAAGCGCTTCCCGGGCCTGGACGTGTTTTTGCTCAAGCGAGGTGATCCGCTGATCGCGTTCTTCCAATTGGGCGGCCAAGCCATCGATGCGAGCGACCTGGCCAGCGCCGACCAGGCGAAGCTCAGCCAGTTCACGCTGGCTCGACTCCAGGGCGGCGCGTTCTTTGCCCAGGAGGACTTCGGTATGGCGAAGCGATTCGCTGAAACGACCTGACTCGTCCTGCTGCGCTTTGAGTGCGGCCGCAGACTGCGCCTGTTCCGCCTTGAACCGGGCTTCCGCGTCGTTGACGATGCCGTCGGCTTCCTTCTGCAACTGTTCGGCGAGGCGCTGGACCAGGTCCGTGAGTGCATCGCTCAATCCGATGCGTTCGCCGGTGGGCGCGCCTTCCTCTGCTTCGAGTTCGCGCAAGAGGCGATGAATGGTGGACTTCGAACCGGTATTGCCCAATGCGATCCGGACGCTATCCAGGGACGGGTGTTTGCCTTCGGCGATCAAGGCATCGCGTGCTTTCTTCACGTCGGACTTGTAGATGCTGCCTCTGGCCACGATTCGGCTCCCTGATTATTTCGTACTGTAGTACGTACTATCGTAGTACATACTACGTTACATGCAATAGCGTCGCCTATGTCGCACAAATGCAAGGCGGGATAACTCTGGATTATCCCGCCTAGCTCGCAACCTTGCCGCTGCAGTCGGTGAAAGCGGTACGAATCGTCGACGCGCAGCGACTGGCGAAAGGCGGCGCAACGATAGCGCAGCGGCCCCTTGCGGCCGAGCAGCCTGATCGCCAACCGCCGAGAAATGTTGGCTATTACACTTAGTGTAATAAGGTAATTGACTATACTTTCCGCGCGAATTACGCTCCGAACCCATGGACGTGGCATTCGAAGACGATTCGCTGAAACGACTGGAAACGGACCCCGGATTCACCGGGGGCCACGATGCCGCGATCGTCAAGGCGTTTCGAAAACGGATGCAGATGATCCGCGCGGCGAACGATGAACGCGACTTCTACGCCTTGAAATCCCTGCACTACGAGAAGCTGAAAGGAGACCGGGACGGTCAGAGTTCGATGCGATTGAACGATCAGTGGCGATTGCTCCTGCGGATCCAGCAGGTCGAAAACGGCAAGACGGTCGTGATCATCTCCATCATCGATTACCACTAACCCATGCCCGAGGATGCACCCATGAACACTGTCGCCGCCGAGATTTTCCCGCCCGGTGAGTTCCTTCGAGACGAGCTCGAGGCCCGCGGCTGGTCCCAGACCGAACTCGCGGAGATCATGGGCCGACCCGTTCGGCTCATCAATGAGTTGATCGCCGGCAAGAAGGCGATCACCCCGGAGACCGCCATCCAGCTGGGGGACTCCCTGGGCACGAGCCCGGAACTGTGGATGAATCTGGAGAGCCAATACCAGCTCTCTCGGGTGCGCTCGACCGACGGACTCATCGCGCGACGCGCCAAGCTCTATAGCCGATTCCCGGTCCGCGAAATGATCAAGCGCGGTTGGATCGAAGCCAGCAAGAGCATCGAAGTCCTGGAACAGCAGTTTCTTGCGTTCTTCGGCATCACGCACATCGACGGCGACATCCCGTTCTGCCACGCCGCCAAGAAGTCGGATCCTCAGGATGTGCCGAATGCGTTGCAGCTGGCGTGGCTGTGTCGTGCGCGCACGGTGGCCTCGGCGTTCGCGGCAGCGGCTTACGATGCAGCGAAGCTGCGTGCCGCGCTACCCAAGCTATCGGCGCTGCTGTCGGCGCCGGAAGAAACCCGTCATGTGGCGCGGATCTTGGCCGAGTGCGGTGTGCGCTTCGTCGTCGTCGAGCCGATGCCCGGCGCCAAGATCGATGGCGCGTGCTTCTGGTTGCCCAATACCCAGCCGGTCGTCGCGCTGTCCCTGCGTCTCGATCGCATCGACAATTTTTGGTTTGTTTTGAGGCACGAACTCGAGCACGTGCTGCAGGGCCATGGGCAGGATCGCGACTACATCCTCGATCAGGATCTCGAAGGTGCTGGATCCGGCGACAAGATCAGCGCTGAAGAAGTGGCGGCGAATACGGCCGCAGCAAACTTTTGCGTGTCGCCGGAGGAGATGACGGGGTTCATCGCGCGCGTCACGCCGTTCTTCAAGGAGGAGCGCGTCGTGCTGTTCGCGCAGCGTCTCAATGTGCATCCCGGCATCGTCGTCGGTCAATTGCAGCGCCGGCTGCGTCGGTATGACCTGTTCCGGAAATACCAGGTCAAGGTTCGTCAGTTCGTCACGTCTTCCGCACTCACGGATGGATGGGGCGTGGTTCACACCGCGTAAGGAGCATCCGTCATGTCGGGCTATTCGAATTCGATCAAAGAGTACATCGAGCGCTACAAGGCCGAGGTCGGATCGGACGGGCTGCTTGATCCCCATGCGGTGGCCGAATGGGCGTATCGCAACGGTCTGCACAAGCCGAACGTCACGACGGTCATCGACCTGATCGCGCACGACATCGCGCAGCAGTTCCGGGAGGAATACCGCGTCGATCGACACGGTCGCCGCTACCGCGCCAAGCATGCGGCGGTGGAGAAGCGCGGCACCAAGTCGATCTCGTTGTGGGCCGACATGGACGATCCGAACGCACCGCACACGCACTTTCAGAAGTCGTTCGCGCAGCGACGCAACCAGATCGTCGACGACTGCGTCCAGCTCAAGACGGATGTCGACGTCTACAACGACAAGCGCACGCCGAGCGTGCCGATCCAGATTCCGTTGGATTTCACGCTCGACGTCGCAGAACTGCAGCAGGTGCCTCGCAAGGCCGCCTGACGCGAACCGGTCGCTCGGGTCCCAGTGGAGCCCGGGCGATCTCATCCATCCACTGATGGAGAAATGTCATGGCAAAGAACGAATCCTCGGGCTCCAAAGTCACCCGGACCGCATCGTCCGTCCTGCGCGATTCCGGCGCCAGCAAGACTGCCAAATCCCTCGCTGGCAGCGCGCTCGCGCAGGCGCACACCAACAAGCAGTCCTCCGCATCCACGGCGCACACCGCGGCGAAGGCGCTGAATGACGGTCGGAGCAGTTCGAGCACGAAGACGTTGGCCGGTAGCGTGCTGACGCAGAAGACTAAGAAGTGAGACGACGATGGCGCAGTACAAGTACGGCCAGTACCTGCATCAGCTGGATCACGAGGCCTACGACATCAGGCACTCGCCGGGTGACACCGCGCCCAATGCCGGCATCTACCGCTGCGTCGCGTGCGGGGACGAAATCGGCATCGCGAAGGGCCATACCTTGCCGCCGCAGAATCATCACCAGCATGCGCCAGGCGTCGGCAAGATCGAGTGGCAGTTGCTCGTTTACGCACAGCAGAAAAAGTGACTTCTGATTCAAGGGTCAACGGAGGCCGCGATGCACCGGAATACACC
The DNA here is from genome assembly GCA_022705045.1 of Pseudomonadota bacterium. Taxonomy (GTDB): domain Bacteria; phylum Pseudomonadota; class Gammaproteobacteria; order Xanthomonadales; family Ahniellaceae; genus JADKHK01. Next base: position 26,993 of record JAKJFE010000027.1, read on the forward strand.
GACCAGTACACCGAACGCATATCTGGGCGCACTCGGTCCCGACAAAAGCGTGCTCCTGGCTGCGGTGCGTTTGGGCGCGCAACGCGCTGCCGAGCGTGAGCTTCAACATCTGACGATGGCCATCCCGGCGCTCGGAAATCTACAAGGCATGATTGAAGACGTCTTCGGTGAGCCGTTCACGCGCGCCATCGGACGCGACTACCAGGTCGACTTGAAAGGGTTTCGTGTGCACTTGGCCACGAAGCGTCGACCGCCGGCGTTCACCGGTCCGGTGGTTGCCTTGTTCACGCCGCCCGAGCAGACGCATGCGCTGCTCTCGGATCGACACACGACGGATCTGGTGTTCGTGCCGTGGACGGACGATGACGTCACACAGTTCCAGAATCGTGCGCCGCATGCCGAGCGGTTCTAGGAACAGAACGCCGTGACCACCCCGAATCCCGACGCTTCAGTCGACCAACCCCTGGTGGTCGTGGTCGATACGAACGTGATGCTGCATTGCAAGCCGTTGGCGGAGCTCCCTTGGACACAGCTTGGCGCTGGTCGGGTCGACGTCTTGCTCGTGGATCCGGTCCTCGCCGAACTCGATGCGTGGAAGAGCCGAGGGAACGACGCGCGAGCAAAGCGCGCGCGCTCACTGTTGCCGCTGCTGCGCCAGCTCCTCGACGCACCGGACCTGACGATCGAACTCGCCGGGCATCACGGCCGGCTCCGCCTCAGAATGCCGTCCGGGACGCAGCAGGCGCCGGTTGCAGACGATGCCGATGGGGCCATCGTGTCGGCAGCGGAGCATGCTGCCGTCGACGGCAGCAACGTGCTGCTCCTGACGCGTGATGTCGTGATGGCGCTTCGCGCCCGACGACGCGGCGTGACCTATCGGCTGCTCCCTCCGGAAGACGCGGAATGGAACGCAAAGCCGGAAGCCGTTGATGCCGACCATGCAGAGACCGCGCGCAAGCTCAAGGAATACGAGCGTCAGCGTCCGGAACTCCGTGCCGTCGCGCATGCAGCCGGGGCCGACATCGGCGATTCGACGATGACCGTATGGGTGCCGGCGACCGCCAAGAAGCTCGATGCCGGGGATGTGGTCAGGACTTGGGCGGCCGAGGAATTTGAGAAGCCGAAATGGCGCCACCGTGATCTCGATGATGACTATTGGAATCGTCAACTTGAGCGACTCGACAAAGACGTCACACTGCTCGTACTCAAACGAGTCGTCTTCGGCCCGATCGTCGAGCTGACGATTCACAACGACGGGTCAGTGAACGCCGATGATGTGCAGATCGAAGTCATCACCGATGGGGAATGGCGCCTGCGATCTGAACTGCTGGACTTGCGGGTCGAAGTGCCGACTCCGCCGCTGGAAAATCGGTTCGATTCGGTGATGCACCCGTCATACCATTTTCCCAACATGGCGATCCCGCCCCCGGCGCGCGACGACGAACCGGAATGGATCACGACCGAGACTGAGCAGTTCAATGGCACGGCCAAGCTGCTTGCCCATATCGCAGTGCTGCGACATCGAAGCGAAGCCCGCATTCGGTTTCACGTGGGCCCTGTGCTGGACAAAGACACCCCCGGAAAGCTCATCGTGCGCATCTCGAGCGCGCGCCAACCAGGTTTTGTCTCGGCCACATGGGAATTGAAGCAGGACGCGCCGAAGTGCTCGCGTGATGAAGTCGTCGCGCAACTGATTGCTAATGGCGAGCTCAGTTTCTATCCGGAGAAATCATGACCATGCGCGAATGCGACGTTGCACGCCGCCGTGGCGCCGGACTGCAAGGTGAATGCACCGCGAGCGGCGTGCTGGGATGAGCACCAAACTGGACCAGTACCTGGCTGCGGCAAAGCGTGAGCGCACCACGAAGGCGTACGCATCCGCGATCAGACACTTCGAAGTCGATTGGGGCGGCATGCTGCCAGCATCGGGTGAAGGCGTTGCGCGCTATTTGGCCGACCACGCGGAATCACTCACCGCGAACACGTTGCGCCAACGGCTGGCCGCGCTTGGGCACTGGCACAGCGCACACGGCTTCGTGGATCCCACGCGGATGCCGATCGTGAAGCAAGCGCTTCGCGGCATCCGGGTCGTGCACGCGCGCGTTGAACGCCAGGCCACGCCGCTGCAGCTCACTGACTTGGGTCGGGTCGCCGAGTGGCAGAGTCAGGCCATCACGCATGCGCAATCCAACAATGATCGGCCCGGCGAGCTGCGTGCGCTGCGCGATCGCGCCTTGATCCTGCTCGGGTTCTGGCGAGGGTTTCGAAGCGACGAATTGATCCACCTGCGCGTCGAACACATCACCTTTGAGCCTGGCGGCATGAAGTGCTTCCTGCGCCGGACCAAGACGGATACGGGAAAGACCTACAAGGTGCCGGCCTTGACACGCTGGTGCGCCGTGGACGCGGTTCGGGAGTGGCTGCGCGTGTCTGGCCTGACCGAAGGACCACTGCTGCCAAAGGTCGGCCCGCAAGGCCAGCTCGGCACGAAGCGCTTGCACGCGAACAGCGTGATCAAGATTCTGCGGAGCGCGATGGCGCGCGCCGGCTTGCCGGCTCAGCAATACAGCAGCCATTCGTTGCGACGAGGATTCGCCAGTTGGGCGACACGCAACGGTTGGGACCTGAAGTCCCTGATGGCCTATGTGGGTTGGCGTGACCCGTCGTCCGCGATGCGATACATCGACACCACGGATCGTTTCGAGCTGCCCGCGAGCGAATCAACGACACCGGCTGTCGCGCTGATCGCACCCGAACCGCCATCTGCTGCCAAGCGAGAAATCGTGCTTGAGCTGCACCTGCGCGCGCTGCGGCCTGGTGGACGCGGTGCACGACAAGCGCATCGCGTCATCGAGCAAAACTACCTTTCCCCGTTTGCCGCGCACCGGCTCGATGCGAAAGGCACCAACTATCGCCTGATGATGTCGGCCGACGAGTTGGAGCGCGAAGAAGACATTGCTCAGCTGCTTGACTCGATCTATCGCGTCGCCGGAGACCACGACAGCGAGATCCAAGCAGTACTGACGGACCCAACTTCAGGACAACATTGGGAGTAAGCGTGGCACGACAACGCTTGTTCAAGCCTGCACCCGCAAGCTCTCGGATCAGCAAGGATCCCCAGGAAACAGCCTATCCGCGGCTGCCCGTCACGCCGAAGATCTACGTTCTCCAGGAAGACTTCAGCCCCACGCCCGACGAACTGGCGTTCGCGAAACAACACGCAGACGCGCGCTTTCCGATCGATCGTCTGCTGCTGCTCGTCCAGCTCAAGTCGTTCGCATTGCTGAAGTACTTTCTCGATGTGGCGAAGATTCCCGAACCATATTTCGCGCATCTGAGTCGAACGTTGGGTATCCGGGAGATCCGTTCCGCGGACTTGAAGACCTACGCCCGATCCACGCGGCAAGCCCGACACCTTGAGGCATTGCGCAAACACTTCAATGTTCGTCCGTTCGATGCCGCCGGCAGGCGCTGGCTGGCCAAGACTGCCGAAACGACGGCTGCCTCCAAGCACTATGTGGGGGACATCGCGAATGTGCTCCTCTCAGAGATCGTCGCCCACGGGTATGAACTGCCGAGCGAGTCGTACGTCGTGCGACTGGCTGCATCGGCGCGTGAACAGTTGCACGAGCATTACTACAAGCAGATCAATGACCAGCTCAATCCGGACGCTCGGAGTCTGCTAGATGGACTGCTCAGTGCGAGAGACAGTTCGGGATTCAGCGGCTGGAATGGCCTGAAGCGCGAACCCAAGAAGCCGACCACGGTAGAAATTCGCTCTTACCTTGCGCACATCGAACGGTTCAAGAAGCTGGTCGAGCAACTCCCAGCGGCACCACTGCCACCGCTGAAGATCGAGTTCTTTCGCGACCAGGCGCGCGCCTCGGACGCCCAGGAAATGTCCAAGTTTCCGACGCCCAAACGCTATGCCTTGGCGGTCATTTTCATCCGCCATCAGTACGCCCGTGTGCTGGACGATGCCGCTGATTTGTTCATGCGGATGATGAGCAAGATCCGAGCAAAGGCAGAACAGGCGCGCCTGGCGTACCAATTGGCTCACAAGGAACGCACCGACACGCTCATCAAGCAACTCGATTCAGTGCTGGAAGCCTACGATCAACGCGCTGCGGCGACAAAGCGCATTGCGGACATCCAGGACTCGCTGACGATGAACATCGAAGTGCTTCGCGCCTGGTGCAAGGAGCATCTGTCTCACGC